>NZ_QGDO01000001.1:309550-619101 GCF_003149185.1 Sediminitomix flava
ACTTATTTGGTAGGTGCAAAAGGAGTAATCTATTTCAGAATTGTGTATGTTTTAGGGTTCTTCCTTGCTGCATTTACAGATACAACAATCATCTGGACACTTTCTGGAATTACAATTGCGCTAATGACAATTCCTAACTTATTCGGTATTCTGCTACTTCGTAAAGACATGAAAGAAACAGTTACTAAATACTGGAAAGATTTCGATTTGGAGTGGGGTGAAGCAAAAGAGCTTCCTATTGAGAAAAAAAAAGCTGAGGTAGAATAATCTATTCTGAATCTCAGTAAAAAATATAAAAGCCATTCAAATTAAGATTTGAATGGCTTTTTAGCTGATATAGTATTTAGGTTAAATCACTTCTTCTAAAATTAAATTTTTAGGCTTCAACTCCGTTAAGGGATCGCTCAATTTCTCCTTATCCACAAGCGTTCTTTCTTTGATAAACTTTGTGCCTATGACATAAGCTTTCGGATTATTGATCGCATCTACAGCTAGTAGTTCATCTCCTTTGAAATGCCAAACCGAAAACTTCAATGGATTGTCTGCTTCTTTTCGAACAACAGATTCTGTTAGCCCCTCAAACAAACCTATCATTTGTAATTTCACCTCAAACTGATCTGACCAAAACCATGGTATACTTTCATAGTTGGTAGGAATTCCGCAGATATTTTTTGCAGCGACCTTTGCTTGATCTACGGCATTTTGTACCGATTCCAATCTGTGTGAACGATCGTAATGAGGATTATGATGAAAGCTACAATCTCCGATTGCATAAATGTTTTCATCATTTGTTTGGGTAAAAGCATTGACTTTAATTCCATTTTCGAGCTCAAGCCCTGCCTTTTCTGCCAATTCAGCATTTACACTCACACCCACTCCTACAATAATGATATCAGCCTCAAATGTAGAACCATCAGCACAGGTTACCACATTTTGATTTTCGTCAGTACGGATAGAAACAACATTCTTTTCACAGAATATTTCTACGCCTTTTTCTTTATGATAAGATTGGAAGAAAGTAGAAATTGGAGCTGTGGCTACTCTTGCCAAAACTCTATCTTCTCTTTCCAAAACTGAAACCATTCCACCCATTTTCTTGAGTGAAGCAGCCGTTTCCAAACCAATATAGCCACCTCCAATGATCAATACACGCTTTTGCTCACTCTCTTTAAATGCAGTTTTTATATCAGAAACATCTTTAGCAGAACGTAAAGGAAATAGATTTTTAGCCTTTTCAATACCTTCAATTCTAGGAATAATAGGGCTTGCGCCAGTTGCAATCACCAATTGATCATAAGACTGCTCTGAACTATCTGAAAGTGTAATCTTTTTATTTTCTCTATCTATAGAAGTGACAGAAATCCCTAACTTCAAATCAATATTTTCTTGCTTATAGCTTTCCCAAGATTTCAATTGATTTTTCTCAATACCATCATCGCTAGTCAAATATGCTTTGGATAAAGGCGGCCTGTGATACGGAATAGTTGAATCCGAATCAATAAGAATAATTTGACCTTCCCAACCTTCTTTTCTCAAAGAAAAAGCAAGGTTGACACCTGCATGACTCGCTCCAATGACCACACAACACGGATTGTTAGGGATATTTTCTGACATAAGTTTGAATGTTTAAGTCTTAAAAAGTTTATACTATTTAGCTACATGAAAAACAGCTCCATCTAATGCTTCAGAAACTTCCATCTGACAGCACAAACGGCTATAATCTGATACATTATCGTCTAGTTCGAGCATGTCTTTCTCAATCTCACTGGCTTCTCCAACTTTCTCAAAATGCTCTGGGGCTACATGTACATGACAAGTTGCACAAGAACATACGCCTCCACAATCGCCATCAATTCCTTTTACATTGTGTTGTACTGCAAGTTCCATTACAGAACCCGAATTACTTTCTACCGTGATTGATTCATTTTCACTTGTGATAAATGTGATCTTTGCCATAGTGTTCTTAGTTGTAAATTAGTTTGCGTTGAATTTTACTTTGATTTGTTCGAAACCGACTTTACGTCTGAATTCGCCCCATTCCTCTATGTTTTCTTCTGCTTCCAGAATATCAATTGATTTTACTTTTTCAGCTAACGTAGCAAGTAAAATGTTCATAATCTGACGAGCATGTGTTGCTCCCAAACAATTGTGATGGCTAAAACCAAAACTGATATGAGGATTTATTTTACGATCCAATACCACTTCGTTCGGATTCTCAAAAACCTTTTCGTCTCTGTTTGCTGATGCCCAACACAATGAGATTCTCGAATCATTTTTGATGGCATGTTCACAAACGGTTGTATCTTCTGTCACCACCCTTCCCATATGCGTAAGTGGAGCAAAATAACGGATCAGCTCTTCTACTGCTTTTCCTCTGATTTCTGGTTCTGCCTGTAGTCTTCTCAAAGACTCAGGATGCTCCGCAAAGTATGAGATTGAATTTGTAACGGCATTTATCACGGTATCTCTACCTCCTGCAAAAGTCAAAATCATGACACCTTTTATTTCTTCTTTTGTCAACTTTTTACCGTTAACTTCTGAAGCTAGTAGCATCGAATACAAGTCTTCTCCAGGGTTTTCAATGGCTTTTTCTATTTGGTCATCTATATAGTCGTAAAGAATCGATGCTTTGTCTCCGTCTAATGCTGAATCGTCACTTCTGAATACATGTGTTCCCCAATTGATCCAAGTTTCAGATTCTTCATAAGGAATATTTAGAAGTAAAGTCAGTGCTCTAGATTGTAGCTTTAATGAGAATTCACTTACAACTTCAATCGTATCTTTTTCTAATACTTCATCTACAATATCATTGATGATTTTGCAAAGTTTTCCTTGATATGCGGGGTCCAAAGGTCGCTTAAACCAAGGTTCTACCAATGATCTATAATCTCCGTGTAATGGCGGATCTACCTCAAAAGGAATTTGGCGAGTATCACGAATATTTACTTCAGAAGGAACCACAATCCTTCCAGGAGTAGCGCCAGACTGAAAGGTTTTCCAATTATGTGCACTCTTACGTACATCCTTCAAACGCAATAACATGGTTACAGGATCGTTCTGATCATCCATTTCACCAAAGCCTTTTGACTCTCTTGCCTCTTTAAATGGATCTGGGAATTCACTCTTTTTCATTGCTCTTTCTTTATCACTGTTCAAAGATTAACTCTCCAAATCTTGAAGAATGGAGAATTCTAATTCAAAAAATCACCTTCAATGCAATGGTTCGTTTCAAATCCCATTCGTTTTTCAGATGATACTACAGTGACAAAGTACAGCAGATTTATTGAGGCAATCTTTCTCTATTTTAATCCATTAATTATGTATTTTATCTTCATTTGTTAATTAACAGAAAAATAAACGACATAAATCAGAACTTTTATTTCATTTTCAGCATAAATAAGGTCAAAACAGTTTACTGAACCATATTTCTATACATCTTTCTAAAACCAAGTGGTGAGTAATTTTTAAATTTCTTAAACTGTTGATAAAAGAACGGTAAACTCTCATAACCACACTGATAACCAATCTCTGCAACTTGCATATCTGTTTCTAATAATAAACGGCTTGCTCTATTTACTCTATACTCATTTAGATATACAAAGAAAGGACGCTGCATTGCTTTACTGAAAAATCGGGAAAAAGACTGTTCTGTCATATTCAATTGTTCAGCTATCTCAGCAAGTTTTATTTTTCTAGGGTAATGCATGGCAACAAAGTTTTGCACCATCTCTATTCTACTATTCGTTTCCGAAGAAAAATCATAAGCATAAGAAGCCCCTGCCAATACCTCTTCGACCTCCACTGTTGAAAGGAGTTTTAGTAAGTCCAAAAACTTAAGCATACGCTCAAAACCATGCGCCTCTATAATCGCCTCCATTCGCTCTCGTACTTGATACAAGTCCGCATTTTTAAAAAGAATACCTCTATTGATATTCTTCATCAGAAATTGGATTTCCTTAAAATGCTTCACGCCATCCATCAACTCTTGCGACCACTGAATCACCAAAGATTCCGCTCGCTCTTCCGATGCAATATCTTTCTTCCAACAATGTGGCAGATTAGAGCCTAAGAGCACTAATTCTAGTGGCTCATATTCTGAGATATTATTTCCGACATAGCGAACACCGTGACTATTCAACACATAAGTCAACTCAAACTCAGGATGAACATGCCAAGGAGTTTCGAAGCTATTTTCAGAATAATGAAAAGCTCTGATATTTGACTCATCTGAGGTGACTACCTTCTCTAAATATGCTTTCATAGCTCAAAAAATAATGTATTTATTTTTGTTAATGGAGATAAAATATAATTCTATGACATAATAATTAATTTTTCCATCAAAATACAGGAAGTCTCTAAAATAAAAAGCATGCTCTTTTGTAAAATGTCAGGATAGACTTTATCAAGACAGAATTGAATTAAAGTAAACCTCACTCCTCTGTTTTATTCAAACAAGAGGAAAAGTAGGCATACTTTAATATAAAAATTTGAGTAAGGTATCAACAAGTAAGAACTATGAGCATGATTGTCAAAGCTGCTATCGGAAACGGACAAGGAGGATTTACCATTGAAAATATAGAAGTATCAGAACCTAAAGCGGATGAAGTTTTAGTAAAAATAAAAGCTGCTGGTTTATGTCATACAGACCACGATTCTCTTTCTTGGGGAAAACCAATTGTACTTGGTCATGAAGGCGCTGGAGTTGTTGAGAAGGTAGGAAGTGAAGTGACCAATGTAAAAGAAGGGGACTCGGTGATCTTGAACTGGGCTACTCCATGCATGAAATGTTACCAGTGTCAAGATGGAAATCAGCATATCTGTGAAAACAACTCTCCTGTGGTTGCTGGTGGCAATGGACATACGCCGGGGCATGCTCATTTGGAAGGAACAAAGCTGAATAATAAAGCCATTGAAAGATCATTCAATATCGGGACACTTTCGGAATATACATTAGTAAAAGCATCGGCTTGCGTAAAAATGGAAAAAGAAATGCCTATGCCTTCTGCGAGTATCATTAGTTGTGGAGTGATGACAGGCTATGGTTCTGTGACAAACTCCGCGAAACTAACTGCAGGAAGTTCGGCTGTAGTTTTAGGTACAGGAGGTGTAGGTCTGAACGTGATTCAAGGAGCTAGAATTTCGGGTGCTTCAAAAATCATTGCCATTGATATCAATCCAGAAAGATTAGAAATGGCTCAACAGTTTGGGGCTACACACACCATTTTGGCAGATAAAAATGATAAAGGACTGACAAACGCTGCAGAACAAGTAAAAGAAATGACTGACGGAAGAGGTGCCGATTATGCCTTTGAATGTACTGCAATTCCTGCGCTCGGAGCAGCTCCTTTAGCCATGATTCGTAATGCCGGAACGGCAGTTCAAGTCAGTGGTATTGAAGAAGAAATCACGATTGATATGAGACTTTTTGAATGGGATAAAATTTATATCAATCCACTTTATGGAAAATGCCGCCCAGAAGTTGATTTCCCGAAACTAGTCAACCTTTATGATAAAGGAGATTTAATGTTAGATGAAATGATTACGAGAACTTATCCTTTAGAAAATTTACAGCAAGCTTTCGATGATATGCTAGCAGGAAAGAACGCAAAAGGTGTAATTGTATTTGACTAATGAAAGAATCTAAATTTAGAACAACTGAACTGTCAGATGCCGTTTATGAAATGGATAACCTCCGTTTCATTACCGTAAAAACCCCACATCTGAATGGTAGAGGTGATATCTGTGTATTTGTGCCAGATGGAGAAAATCTAAAAGATTTACCAATTGTCACTTTACTGCACGGTGTATACGGAAGTGCATGGATTTGGGCATTTAAAGGCGGAGCACACAAAACAGCCAAACGGTTGATTGAGCAAGGAAAAATCAGACCAATGGTTTTAGCTATGGCTTCTGACGGCCTTTGGGGAGATGGCTCTGCATATACTGCTCACAATCATCATAATTTTGAGAAATGGATAGCTGAAGATGTACCAACTGCAGTGAAAGAAAATATCCCTCAAGTATCAGAACAATCTAAGTTGTTTATTTCTGGTTTATCTATGGGTGGATTTGGAGCCTTGAGAGTTGGTGCTAAATACGCCAAACAATACAGTGGAATTTCGGGACATAGTTCTATTACAGAAATAGAGCAAATGAAACTATTCGTTGAAGAATCTTTAGACTTATATAAGCAGAAAGAAAGAATAGATGAAGATGTTTTTACAGCCATGCTCCAAAATAAAGAACAGCTTCCCCCCTTCCGTTTCGATTGTGGCACTACCGATGAATTGATAGATTTTAACCGTAAGTTACATACCGATTTGGAGCAATCTAACATCGAACATTCTTACCAAGAATTTGAGGGTGGTCATGAATGGAAATACTGGCAAGAACATATTGAAGATACCTTGATCTACTTTAATAGTTTGATAAACTAGGCTTTAGAACAAATAAAAAAGCTTCTTCACTTTCAAAAATAGTATCTATGAAAGTGAAGAAGCTTTTTACTTTTCACAACTTAATTACTGATTTAAATAAGTGTAGGCTCCTATACCATTGATTAAGGTATCATAGGTATTTTTCACTTCATTCAAAGGCTCCAAATCAGGTTTTTTATGCTCTTGATAATTTTTAATCATACTCAAGGAAACCATTAACTTCAATAAGATTTCTTGATCCTTAAGTCTTTGTGCTCTGCCTTCTATTTCCTCCTCTGTATTTTTTAAAGAAGCTATATCAGCTTCATAAGCTTCTATTTCTTTTATGAAATAGCTTTCAATTTCTTTTTGAAGAACAGAATCTCTTAATTGGGCGGTATACCGCTCTACAGTTCTCCAATACGATTTATTCTGAGAAATATACTTGCGATAAGCTCCCAACTTATCATCTTCAAAATCCTTGATGGTATCCAAACTTTCTTGTAAACTTCTGAGCTTTACATCCTTTTCAACAGCCTCATCATATATTCTTTTTACAATATCATTCCCTCTAAATTCACTCTTAACGGTGAAATAACTATCTGACTCTAAAACCTCTGGTGTTATATCTTCAACAACTTCAGCCTTTTGAACAACTTCATCTTGAGAATTACATGAAAATAAAAAGAGGGGTATAAATAAAATGGATAGAATTTTCATACTTAAAAATATTAGAACTTGAAAAAATGTATGCATTAAAACTTAATATACTTATTCTATTCTTCAGCCAAAAAATAATTCTTCGTTGGGCATAAATGGGGCTGATTGCCTTTCCTTATTATTCAAAATTGAACAATTAAAATGTCTTTTAAACTGAATTATACTTTGAAATCTTTTAGACATAATTCACCTTGAAAATTCACTTTTTAGGTAAAAATCTCTTCATCTAAGACAACTTGTACAAAAATGAAAAGGCAATGTTTCAAGATTGTCTATTCCAAAAATGAAATGTACAACCCAATTAGAAACCCACTTTATCATATCATAAACAGCGCTTTCAACTCATATGAAATGAACAACTAAATACACACATCTTCATCTATCACTGTAGGATTTCACACCTATTGTTTAGTACAAGTGTAATCACTTTTTAACTGTAATATTCACAAATAATACTAGATTTTTTATAGACACCTCCTGTCAAGTTTTTGTCTAGTATGAATTTTAGGATGTCAGATTTCACTTAGCCAAATTCATTTCAATTCAACACATGAATAATATCAATTAGAATTCATATCAAATAAAATCCAAACTGCTGTATCGGTCATAAACTTTTACTTAAGACTGGTATAGCCACATTTAAACACAATCAACTATTTTTTTTTATGAAAAAAAGTTTACTCTTAGGACTTGTTTGTTTCCTGATCGGATTCACAAGTTCGGCTCAAGATTGGGCTAATATCTCTATCCCTGCCAACGCTGGAAATGGAAATGTATGGCAACTCCAAAGTAATGTTTCAGATGACTTCAATTACACGTTTAATGCATCCAACAGTAAAACTAATTTTGGACCAAACAATATGTGGTATAACTTCTACCACAATCAATGGGATGGGCCAGGTACAACCTACTGGAAGTACAATCATGTATCAGTGAAAAATGGAAATTTAGTATTAAAAGCATCACGTTTCAACAAGAGTAATCAACCAAACCCGCAATACCCATACCCTGGAGCTACTGAAAGCTATAAAATGGGCAAAACAAATGGTGGTGTCAACTCGGGCTGTATCACTTCAAATAATAAAGTTTCTTACCCCGTATATGTAGAAACGAGCTTGAGTGTTGCCAATATTGCACTTGCTTCTTGCTTCTGGCTCTTAAGCCCAGATGATACGCAAGAAATTGACATCATCGAAAATTATGGAGATGTAAACTTCTTCAAACAATTCACCCATATTTCTCATCATTCATTTATAAGAAAACCATTCCATGATTATCAGCCACGAGATTGGAATAGCTGGTGGCCTGACGGAAGAGTAAGTAGCAATTATGGTTGGGGTGATTGGTGTTGGAACAATGGAAACAGAAGATTTTTTCGTTTGGGTGTTTATTGGATATCTCCAAATCACTTTGAGTACTACATTGATGGAAACTTAGTGAGAGTTTTGTATAACAATGCAATAGCTACTAATATGAACGGTACTTGGGAGTACACTTATTACAATGCAATTCATCCTGCAGGTACACAAGATCAATATGGTACGAACATAGGCGGTACCCCAACAAACACCAATGGATACTCTGATGTTACAACTTATGCTACAGGCTCCAATTACTCTTTTTCTACACTTCAAGCAGCGAGCAATGCTTCAAATGGTATCAATGTGATTGATCCAGGGAATTATCAAAATGGAACAGGTTTTAACAAAGCAATGGACATCATTGTAAATGTTGAATCGCAGAGTTGGTTAGTTAGCAGTGGTCAAACACCTTCTGATGCAGATTTAAATAGCTTATCAAAAAATGAGATGAAAGTGGATTGGATTAGAGCATATAAACCTGTCCCGAATAATGGCGGTGGGAATTCAGAAGTTGTCATTGAAGCTGAAAATTTCAATGCAACAGGTGGCACATTCAACGATGGGACAGTACCTTATGGAGCTAATATTGCTGGATCTATTATCAACTTTGTAAATGGTGGCGATTGGATGGAATATCTCGTAAATATTCCTCAAGAAGGTGCTTATGAAGTCACCTACCGTTATGCAACACCAAACAGTAATACATCTGTTAACTTTGATGTATCTGGAGTTTATTCTTTTAATACAACTTTACAAAACACTGGTAGTTGGGGCAATTATAGCAATGCCACAGCAAGTAGTACAGCATATTTCACCGCGGGTAATCATCTTATCAAATTAACTGCAGGAACAGCTGCTTGGCAATGGAACTTAGATAAAGTAACTCTCACAAAAACTGGGGCTTCTCGAAAGGCAGAGACTCAAACTATCGAGCTACAAAGCCCGAGAATTCTTGTTTCGCCAAACCCCTCTGAAGATTTTATAAATATTTCAGGGCTTTCAAATGGAGAATATGTACTTACATTGGCAGACCTTAACGGGAAGGCTGTTCTTTCTCAGAATATAAATTTCAATACAACATTCCGCTTAGATGTTTCAAATATGACTAACGGTATGTATATCTTAAACATTAGAGGTTTAAATACAAACTCAAATACTAAGCTTTTAATTCAATAGTATAAAATGTAATTACGGGATAGAACTGCTTGAAATAATATTTTCTTAGTTCTATTCCGTAATCATTCAGCTTAAATAAAAGCTACTAGAATTTACCCGAATTTCCCCATTGTTCTTTAGGAAGAATTTCCTCTTGTACATCCCAGTGTTCAACGATCAAGCCATCTTCAAGTCTGAAAATATCAATATATGCAAAGTCTTTTTCATTCAATCTTGCATGTGAAAGACTTACTACAAAATTTCCTTGCCCTATGAGCTTGTGCACTTTTTCGTAACTTGCTTTAATTCCCTTTTTCTGAAAATCCTTGATATGTGCAACAAGCCCCTCAACACCATCACCCACAGTTGGACTATGTTGGTAATACTTTTCCGTTGAAATAAAGTCTGTTAGTTTCTCCCCCTTCCCTTTAACTAATACTTCTTCTAAGAACTTTTTAACTAAAGCTTTATTTGTATTCGTCTTATCTAAATCTACTATTTCGGTAGGACCATCCACCATAGTTCGCCCCGAAGCAGTTTCTTTCTCAAAAGCTTGAATAACATCCCAATGTTCGATGATTTTGTCATTCGAATCGGTATGGAATATATCAGCAGTTACCCATTGTGCTTTTCCATTATCAATATTTTGGTAAGCATGCGTAAAAACATATTCGCCATCCTCAAAAGAGCGGACAATCTGAATATCTCTATTCTTATTTCTCTCGATAAAAGGTTCAAAAAAAGCCACAAAGCCTTCTACTCCATCAGCGACTCCAGTACTATGCTGCGTGTATCGATCTCCAGTGTATTTAGTTACAGCCTCTCGTGCGTTTCCATCCCGAATACCTTCTAAGTACAAACCTTTTGCATTCTCTATTTTCTGACTCATTTCACTTTAAATTCTAATTTCAAAAAGAATGTTTTTCCAAAAGGTTACAAAGAGCTAAGCCTAAGAGTTTCTTTGTGGGGTATTATACCTTCAAATATACTGCTATCTATTGTTTAGATTAAAAAAAGAAGAACATAGCTATTATTTTGCTTCCCAAACTCGAAAATATTTAACGTGGAATTCTCCATCTAAACGCTCATCATCGGGAAGTGCGCCAAACCATTTATTAGATTCATTATTGAAATTGATTTCTAAAGGCTGATGCCAATGCGTATTTTCTGCTTCTCTAAAAAGAATACCATCTATATAAAAACGAATGTACTCTGCTGTCCACTCCAATCCCCAAACGTGATAATCGTTTTGAAGCTCAGTTGGAATAAAAAACTTCTTTGTTCTTGAAAAATGCTTTTTTACATCTCCTTTATCTTTTGGGGCTTTGAACACATGAATATTTGAATTCAAGTCATTTCTATTATATGTTACGCCTGGCGCATTTTCACAAATATCTATTTCAGTCCACCAATCTTTTGAGACATTTGTCATCCAAAAACCTGAAACCCAAGGTGCATCCATCAATTTCATTTCAGCTTCAAAATAACCATACAAAAATTTGTTCTTACTTTTTATAAATCCCGATGTATGTGTATAGCCCTCGGGAAGAGCATCATCACCGTGTTTATTTACACGAAACACAGCTTCTCCACCTTCCAAACTCACATTAGAACCATGAAAGTAAGTAGGTTGACGACCTTTCCACTTTGGATTATTTGGATGCCATAAGTTTTCGTTGATTTCTTTCCCATCAAATTCATCTGAAAACTTTTGGAGAAACTTCCACTTCCCATGATTTCTCTGATCCGAGAGTGGGTATTTATCATTCGCTCTTTCAATAGCTTGTTTTACATCTACAGAATCTACATAGTTTTTAGGCGGTATCGTTAAATTTTGAGCAACGGAAATACCGTTCAACAGGAAAAGACTCAAAGAAATAAGTATGATTTTATATTTCATTTTTTTATGGTTTAGGCTGTTTACGATCTATAAAAAAATACTCCTCGGTTACGTGAATTGCCGAATCCACTAAACCGAAGAGTGAGTAACACATTATAATAATTTCAAGGCAGAAGGATTTTGAACGTCTTTTGCTTTTGAATAAGGAATGAAATAGAAAGAATACTGATAATTTCCAGCTTTAATCAAGAACTCTTCGTGTGCTTGAGCTTTTCTTGACCAGCTATCATCTCCACCGACACCCATTTGAAGATGATCAATATCCAATGTTAATTGATCTCTGATTTTCAACTCATTCGTATGATTTGAGCTTTCTAAATTATTTAGGTCATATGGAGAAATACTAAAATTCAGCGCTTCCTCCCCTTTTATAAGTAGACCTTTCCCAGCCTTATTTTCTAACCTAAACCAACGAGTATCTGTACGATTTCCATACTCCTGTGGTTTGATGTACATATAATCTAATTCAGAAACTTTTGAGGTATAAAATCCAAGTTCAGCGCCATAATTTCTATCAGCATAATTCTCAAAAGGACCTTTTCCATAATAACTCAATTGTTCATATTCATCTGAAATATCCAAGCTCACCCCTATTTTGGGCAGATTAGGCTGTCCATCAGCTACTTGAACCTGATAATCCACTTTCACCCACCCATTTGAATATACTTTATAAACAAGCTGTAGCTTAGTAGCCAAAGTTTCTATGACTCCATCTGTGGTTATCGTTACAAAAGTTTGATCTGATGACTTTTCAAGATTTATACCTTGAAGCTTGAAATCTTCAACTGCATTTAGCCACTTTCGTTCACCCTTTAACTTCAAAGCTCTTCTGTAAGCTCTTCTGTAAGCTCTATCATTCTCAGTTTCTGCTCGCCAAAAGTTTGGTTTTAGAGGACTTAAAATCAGTTCTTTTCCATCCAATTCATAAGATGTCAAGAATCCTGTCTCTTTTGAAAAAGAGGCTTTAAATGAAGTATTGCTTACTTCATAAGAATCTGCTGTATCATTCACTTGAACACTTCCTTTCAATTTTACGATTCTATTATTCTCCTGCTCCATTGGCAATTCGAATTGCTCATAAAAGACAGAATGCCCTTTTTCAGCCCAAAAATAATCTTCTGTGGTAAAGCCTTCAATTCGTAAAGCATACTCTTTGCCTGCCTTCGCTCTAGGCTTTTTAAATTTTATTTCAAATGATTCTGTTTCATATGGTTTTGTAGAAAGTCTTGCTACTTCACCAGAGTCAATAGCTTTTCCATCTTCTAATAATGTCCATTTAATTTGGTAAGAAGAAAGGTCTTTAGCATGATGTCTATTATAGATTTCAAAGCTTCCCTCTAAAATATTCTTAGTTCTAATAACAACAGGTTGATTTACTTTTTTACATTCAAACAGCGCAGGTTTTGGTGTTCGATCTGCTGCTACAATCCCATTGATACAAAAACTACCATCATTAGGCGTATCCCCAAAATCACCTCCATAAGCCAAATACTCGACACCATTTTCATCTTGCTTTACCACTCCTTGATCAATCCAATCCCAAATAAATCCTCCTAAAGCACGATCATAGCTATAAATCACATCCCAATATTCTTTCATATTCCCAACCGAATTCCCCATCGCATGTGCATACTCACACAACAGAACTGGACGTGAATCAAAGGAAGTACTTTCAATCAAGTTAGCTAATTCAGAAGGTGAAGAGTACATTCTACTCAACATATCCACATAATAAGGGTCCGTCGGATTTCCGCTATTTGCAGGATAATACTTTCGCTTATAATTTGGGGCAGTTGGAACACCTTGTGCACCTTCATAATGTACTTTTCGAGTAGGGTCAAAATCTTTAATCCAAGCAGCCATTGCCGCATGATTTGGTCCCATTCCAGATTCATTGCCCAAAGACCACATGATTATACTCGGGTGGTTTTTATCTCTCTCCACCATACGAATCCCCCTTTCTATAAAAGACTTAGCCCATTCTGGTTGATTTGAAAGCTCTCCTCTTAAACCATGTGTTTCTAAATTTGCTTCATCCATCACATAAAGTCCTTCTCGATCACAAAGGTCATAAAAGTAAGGATCGTTTGGATAATGTGAAGTACGAACTGCATTAAAGTTGAACTGCTTTAACAAACGAACATCCTCTTCAATGTCTGCCCTACTTAATGTTTTCCCATTTTCCATATGATGATCATGTCGGTTTACACCAATCATTTTCACCATATTTCCATTGACAAGAAGTCTGCCTTTAGCATCAAATTCTATTTCCCTAAAACCAATATTTGTACTTACGATTTGCTCTTCCCCTCCCTTTTCATTTTTGAGAGTAAAAACTAGCTTATACAAATAAGGATCATCAGTCGACCATTTTCTAGGATTTTGAACTTTATACTCGATTAAATTCCCAAAATATACATTATCTCGTTGTGGATACCACTCCGTAAAATATTTACCGATTTTAAATTCATGAGGTAACTCGACAGGCTTATTTTCAGCATCATAAAGCTGAGTAATAAGTGTCCAATCATCAAATTTAGTGGCAGATTTATTCCCAAAATACCCGACTTTTTCTATAAACCTATCAGCTACGTTCGCCACAAATTCTGGCCGGATTTGTAATTGGGCATCTTTAAATTCTTCATCAAGATCAGTACGAACAAAGAAATCATTTAGCCTTACTTTCGGAGTCGAAAGCAGATACACTTCTCTATGAATTCCACTCATTCGCCAATGATCTTGAGCCTCCAAATAACTTCCATCAGACCATCTGTAAACTTGTACAGCTAATTTATTTTTCCCCTTTTTGAGGTATTTAGAAACTTCAAATTCTGCAGCTAACCTACTGTCTTCACTATACCCAACAAGCTCCCCATTTAACCAGACATAAAAAGCTGAAGTTACCCCACCAAAATGTAGAATTAAATCTCTATCCAACCACGAATCATCTACTTCAAAATATTTGATATAACTGCCTACAGGGTTGTCTTCATGATTGATATTTGGGTAATCATTAAAAAACGGATAAGTAGAATTTGTATAAATAGGCCTTCCAAATCCTTTCATCTCCCAGTTGGACGGTACTTCTATATTTGTCCAATCTTGATCTTGATAATCTAATTGATAAAAATCAGAGGGTTTATCTAAAGGTTTAGGAACCCAATTAAACTTCCAATCTCCATTTAAAGATTGATACCAATCCGATTTCTCTCGATCTCCTCCCAAAGCTGTTTCCATTGATGAAAAATTATAGAAAGTTGCTCTAGAAGGCAATCTATTTATTTGATTCACCTCAGGGTTCTCCCAGTCATTTTTACTTTGTGCATAACTTAGCTCCACACTCCATAAAAAACTTATAAATAGTGCTAAAAAATATCGTGTTTTCATGCTGTTGAATTTAGCTTTATCAGTTTATATAGCGCTATCCTCCTATCTATAAAAGGAGAATTCTACCTTACTTTTTTACAGTTTCAATTTATCCGATAAAGCATTAATAAGAGTGGAAAAAATAGTAGAACTAATGGGTGTATTCTTTTGAAGTAGAGTAAAAACCCTCTCCGAAAGCACTTCTATTCCTTATTCAAGCACATACTTTTTCAACAGCAAATGAATGTAAAATAAATCAATCCTTGAATAATAAATTAACAATCACTTAGCAAAATCCACTTACACTCAAATTTTAATTTAAATACACACGACTTTTATTTGTCGTTTTTTATAAAATTAACAAATTGGAACAATTTTAGATATAATTGTACTAATGAAAATTATATACAATTTTCTTTACCTATGCTATAAGCAAAATCAATTACTCGATGAGAAAAATTCACTATGTACTAACAATCATTCTTGTTCTTACAAGAATAACTTATTCTTTTGGACAGACAGAATCAATTGACCTAAATAACAGTGATGATAGAGCAGGTGTAAATTATGACTGGTCAGACAATAATACTTGGAATCCAGCTGGCACACCTCCAGACCCTGATACAAATATCAATATAAATGATACAGGTTTATCTGCAGACCCTCAAACTGCGACTGTTAATGATAGAGTACAATCTAGTCATTTTATCAAATACCTTGGAGATGTCACTTTAGATGGCACTAAAACTTGGAATATTGAAGGTGTTGTAGTTATTGACGGAAATTTCACACAAACAGCTGCATTCGCAAATAACCAGATCAATATTAATGGTGGAGCGTTAATTATTACAGGTTCTTTTTCACAATCAGGCGCTTTTGCTACATCTGGAGTAAACCTGTCTAATAACGCTATGTTAATTGTTGATGGAGATGTGAATATATATAGTACTATTGCTGGAGGTACCTTCACCAATGATGGCTCAAACATTAACATTATCATTGGTGGTGATTTAGATATTAACAATGACCTTGGTAATAGTTCAATTTCAACGGGCGATAACGGAAACATATTCGTAGAAGGAGAAACTAATGGCAATGGAACAGTTGATGGACAAGTACCTGATACACATAACCCAAGTACAGACCCTCCTCTAACAGATGGAGGGGTTAATGATGCTGTGGATGATATTCCTAACCTTGGTGATATTATTGGAGGTACTAACCCTGGAGGGTCTATAGACGCAGCACTTCCAATACAACTCATATCTTTCTCACTAAACCAACAAGAAAAAAACATTAAACTCCAGTGGACTACAGCTTCAGAAATTAATTCAGATTATTTTGAAGTACTGTGTTCGTTTGATGGTAGTAATTATGAGTCATTAGTTTCAATTCCTGCACAAGGAAATAGTGAGAGCTTGGTTGAGTATGCTTACGAATACCAGTATCAAGGTTCTGCTCAAAGATATTACAGATTAAAACAAGTCGATCTAGATGGAAAATATACACTATCAAAGGTTTTAATTTTTACGCCAAAGCTTGTAAAAAACTTGAGTTTAGTAAAACCTAATGTATACCCTAATCCTGCGAAATCATTTGTGAAAGTTCAATTGGATGGAATAGAAATCAGAGAAGTCATGATATTTTCTACAGATGGAAAAGCATTTCCTCTTGAGATTCAACGATTGGCTTCGGGTGAAGTGAAACTTGATGTAAATAATATTCCTAGAGGTTTATACATCATGAAATTAATCACAGACACACAAAGTTATTCTGAAAAAGTCCTTTTGGAGTAGACATCTGTTTTTAACAGCAAACACAAACATAATTGTAAATATATGGGTAGGAGCTTTTTCCTACCCTTTTTTTATCTAAAATCTATTGAATCTGCCTTTTTATCTATTCGTTCAGGAAGCCTAATTTGTAACCAAATAGAAGTCCTTTGTAACATATTTAGAAAATTCTAGAGTGTCACGAAGAATCTATAAATTAAGAATAGAAGTTCCACTAACTCATTATGATCAGAGTACTATTCCTTCTATTTCTATTCTTTAGTATTCAAATTTCAATTTGTAAGGCTCAAACTGATTCTCTGATTTTTGAAAATGGAGACAAGATGGTTGGAGAACTTAAAAATATGGAATATGGAGTTATTGTCATGAAGACAAATTATAGTGATAGTGACTTCAAAATTGAATGGGATGGTATTGATCAAATTTTCTCCTCTACTCTATTTCTAATTACAATTTCTGATGGAACAAGGTATATTGGCTACCTCTTTTCTATGCCCGACAAGAGAATTCGGATTACAGATGAATACGGCATTATCTTCTATGAAAATATAGATGATATCGTTTTCCTCAAATCACTTGAATTGGGAATTCTGAGTCGAGTTTCAGCATCTATTGACCTTAGTTTAAGTGTCATCAAGGCCAATAATCTGACACAACTTAATACGCGTAACACTCTTGGTTATGTCGCTAAAAGATGGTCAATAGACACCTATTACAATACATTGGTTTCCGTACAAGATAGCGTTTCTGATACGAAGAGAATTGACTCTAATATCAATTACCGATGGTTTTTGCCTAATGATTGGTACCTTCCTGCCAATGCAACTTTTCTTTCTAACAACGAACAAAACCTAAGATTAAGAGTCATCGGTTCGCTTGGAGTAGGAAAATACTTAATTCATCAGAATACATTTTATTGGGGGATAAATATCGGTATTTCTTTTGTTCAAGAACGGTTCACGACTTCAGACCCCGATCAGCAAAGTTGGGAAGGTTATGCAGGAATGGAATTAAACCTATTTGACATTAAAGACATCAAATTACAAACTATACTTTTTGTTTACCCAGGTTTAACAGAGCAAGGGCGATTAAGGTCAGATTTTTCTTTTGACTTAAAATATGATTTACCCAAAGATTTCTACTTCAGACTCGGACTTAGCTTAAACTACGACAGTAGACCTATTGAAGGCGGTTCACAAACAGATTATGTATTTACGACAGGTTTCGGGTGGGAATGGTAAAATGAAGTTTTACTTATATTCCTCTAAAGGTTTTCTCTCTATACCTTTCTTTTCAATATCTGTAGTATTTTGGGAATAGGGTAAAACTATCGAAAAGATTGTCATCTTCTTCACTTCACTTACGACAAATATAGAACCACCATGCAACTCTACGAATTGCTTCACGACTGAAAGACCAACTCCTGTACCTTTGATGTTATCTACATTTTTGGCTCGGTAAAAAGCATCAAATAGTCTAGGAATATCTTCTTTAGGAATTCCGATACCATGATCTGTAATATTTAATTTCACATAACTATTTTCATATGAAATTTCTACAATCGGAAATTCTCCCTTTTTACCGTATTTGATTGCATTTGACAACAGATTATCAACGCAATGAACGATAAAGTAACTGTCAAATTCAACTAATTTTTCTTCCCCATTAAAAATGATCTTTCGTTGAGAAAATGGAATAGCTGAAGGATGATGTTTGACTGATTTTATGATAAGTTCAGAAAGAGATTGCTTAGATGGGAAAAAGTTAATTTGCCCAGATTCTAAATGATGATATGCCAAAACCCTATCCATCATTTGAGTGATGTTATTTATAGAAGTAAACACATTCTCAAACTGCTTATTACATTTTTGCATACTATCATCATCTAGCGTTTTAGATGCTTTCAGGTGCAAAAGCTCTGTTGAACTATGAATTACTGTTAGAGGCGTTTTAAACTGATGAGAAACCATAGACACAAATTTACTCTTCAGCATATTCAGCTCTTTTTCTCGTTCAAGAGCTTCCGATAACTCTTTTTCTTTGTCAATAAGAACTTTCTTCCTCCTAAAGTCTTCATCCTTGAAAAGTAGTGAAATGAAAAATATCATTACAAGCATAAAAATCCAATGGAATCCGGCTGCAGTAATTGGGCCTTTAGGAAAGTTGATAATTTCGGGAAATTGAATCTCTAAGAAGATAAGTAAGAAAACATAAGTGAATGTACCTATTGCCATTTTGCGGTATAACTTTCTCGGAAATATGTGGATATTCATCACAACAGCAGTGGCCAGAGTTAGAATTATTGTACCTCTTATTCCGCCGTTTTCCTTCCAATCAAAAAATGTAATACACATTTGTATAGGCAACATCAGATAAAGCCCAGCTTGGTACTTTGCTTTTACACGACTTATATAAAAGCCAACCAAACAAATTACCCCAACTATATATAGAATATAGATGAATTGCTCAGATAAGGTGGAATTCTGAAAAGTAATTGCAAGTACAAAACTACATGTAACCGACAGGAAATATATACTATTGAGTACCCTTTCCTCCATACTAAGCTCTGTTTTACTACCAATAAATAGGTCTATTAATAAATCGAAATGTTTACGCATCACTTCAACTAGGTGAGGTACAAATATCTTTATCAATACCTTTTTATGCTTCTTATATCATTTTTCTAAAGCACCTATGCAAGATTGTATAAAAAAATAAAGGTCTTCTTACTCACTATCAGATAGCTTTGGAAGACCTTATTCTATATATCGGCTATTGTATTATTTCGTTTTCACTATTGCGCCTTTCAATTTAGGAAGTGCCCCTTGTCTTTTATAAAGAATCTTGAATGTAGCTAAGAGCTCTCCAATAATCGTAAAACCAAGTACTACAGCAGGTACGATAAATGTGAAAATCGCGATTCTTTCATGAAGGTAATATCCTATTACACCACCAATTATAAAGCAGAAAAGAATTGTTAGTCGAAGTAAAATACTTCTCGAAGTTTTCTCATCTAAATTAGACTTATGATTGAATAGCCTTGAAGTTTCAATAGCTAAATCGGTAAGTAAGCCCGTCATATGTGTTGTACGAACTACAGCACCAGAAATTTTTGTAACCAATGCATTTTGAAGTCCCATTGCAAATAGAAGAATACTTGCAAAGAATGAATCTGGGATTCCCATTTCCAATTGCTTTGTATGTGCAAAACCCACAAAAATTAGTAAAAGCATTTCAATGAAAATCGGAAACACATATGGAAAATGTTTTTTCTCTGGAAACTTAAAATCAAGATACCAACTACAGAAAAAGGCTCCTGAATAGAAAGCTGCAATCCAAAGAACAGAATTGGCTACGAAGTTTTGAGCAAAGTTTACAGAGAAATCTGCAACATGACCTGTTACATTGGTTGGTAAAATCCCGAAAGCTAGAAAACCAGTAATTCCTACTAATCCTGCAATACCCGACAGAATAGCAGCCATGCTGACATCATGTAAAAACTCCCTCTTATCCCCTTGTTGTTTGTACATTCTTAAAGTTGTTAGTGTAGTTGTTTGTATTGTGCGCTGTTATTATTGTATTGAATATATTGCCTTAATACGAATCTGAGAAGTCTAGTTTTCCAACTTAACAAACCTTATTAATATTTTATATAACCTTAGTACTTTTACAAATTCTTAATAATCAAGAAGTCGCATTTAATCAGAAGCATAAAAAAATCTCGAAGTTCTAAACTCCGAGATTCTTAGATTTGGTAAAGGCTTGATTAGCCTAATTTTTATCTTTTTTACTTTTCTTTTCTTCTTTCTTTTTTTCCTTCTGATGCTGTCTTACCTTTTTACCTTTTCCGAGTTTCACATCATACTCCTCAACATCTCCTACTATTCGGATTGCAACATATTTACCGCCTTCATCGGTCATGATCTCATCTTCACTATCGCTTTTTTTCTTTCTACCTGTAAGTGTGTTCCAAGCTACACTTCTCACCAACTTTACAGGCACTTCTACAAGGTAAGCCATACTCATATCTAAACCTTGCTGCCCTGTAATGTACAATTGACCGATTGTAGAACTGATATCCATTTTTGGAATAGTCACCTTCGCATTTTTCAACTCCAAAGTATTCTTGATTTCAGCAAATCTGATATTATTTAAGTCTTTATTACTAAAGTATTTTGACATGGCTTCTAAGGGACCAAAGTTTTGTATTTTTCCATCCCGAATAGATGCTTCAATGTCTGCTACAGACTTATCCAAATTCACTGTCAAATCAGGGTTTAAGTATAAAGATGAATTGATTTGAGCATTTAAAATACCGTCAAAATTATCTGCTACACTATATGTTTCGCCTTCATAGGTTGTTTCAAAATGAATCAAATTCATATCCAATTCTTTCGCTTCAGCTTTACTTTTGAAGACTGCATTTTCAGCATCGATAAGATTTAGGTCGCCATTAAAATTTAGTCTTCCACCTGCAGCATCAGTCCCGATATCTTTAAAATGAATTACACGATTTGGTGTGGTGACAATCTGACCTCTAAAATTCGTAATATCCATCTTTGCATATTTCATGTGAGATATATTCACCTTTAGATCAAAAGAAGGATACTTGGCCGTAAAAGGATTAAACGTTAAGGTATCGGTAGTGCTTACTTGTTGAGATGTTGTCTGGGCTTGGGGGTTACCACTGCTACTGCTAGCCTCCACAAAATTTGCATTTAGCAACTCATTAAAGTTGAGCATCTGTGCATTCACATCAAATGTTCCTTTCAAATCATGCTTGGTACTATCCGTAATATTTTCCAAATGAGCATTGAAGGTAAAGTCACTCTCACCAATTTTACCTGTAAAATCTTCAATAATCATCTCATTCGGTTTATGAATAAATTTGATATTGAAATCTCTAAAAAGAAGAGGCGTTCGGTTAAATCGCCATTCCAGTTTACTGATTGTAACCTCACCAAATGGAAAACCTTGTTCTTTAATAATTTCTTTATTGCTTGTATCAATTTTACCATTCACCTTAAAACCATTCAAGGCTGCATTTTTATATTCTTGTGGGACATGCAGTTTATTTTTGAATGTGAAAAAGTCAACAACCTGCATGGAATTAGAATTGATCGAATAACTCAAAGTAAGGGGTTCTGTATCACTCGAAGTAATCGATTCAAAATTTAAAAGCTCGGCAGATAAGTTAATATTACTTCCTCCTAAATTCCCTTCAAAGCCATCAATAACTATTTTTTCGGGAGCAACCTCAAGTCTTCCTTTCAACTTCTTTAGGTCTGACATGCCAGGAAGAACTGCCGAAAGGTTATTAATTTTGAATTCACCGTAAGGAAGCAACTTATAGCTATTCAACTTTTCTGAAGTAGTTTGCAGTGTAAGGTCAATATTCAGATTTTCTATCTTCCCATGATCTACTTGAGAAGTACTATCTAACTTTACAAAATCATCGATGTGAAACATTTTACTATCTAGCTTCGCATTGATTTTCATGTTTGCATTTTGACCTGCCAAATGCTTCAAAATATTTTCAGCTTGTCCTGTAAAATGAATATCCGAATCATTCATTTTTGCTTTGAAGTCATGAATCCCGAGCTTATTTTCAAAGAGGTACAAAATTCCGTTTATGTCCTCATATTTTTGCGCTGTTTGAGGAATTTCAAAACTAATATCTTTCAAGAATAGCCCTACTTTCCCTCCATCACTGATATAATAGTTATTCTTTTTATCGATAGTACTTTTTACACTTCCTTTTAATTCAATTCCTCCTTTCAAGTGTTTTATCTTATCTCCTTTCAGGAAAGGATTCAAGGTGGCTAAATCAAAGGAAGAGTTGGTGGTAAAATCTAGGTAAGGAGTTTTCAAATTTTTCACAGAAGCAGACATCCTTATTTTTCCAGATTTTGAATCTACATTCAAGTCTTCTAGTTTAATCACTCCCTCTGATAAATCTGCTTTACTACCTGTACTCAGATAACCTTTAAAACCGATATTTTCTAAAGCGATATTATTTTCCTTACCGTAAAGTGAGACATCTTTAGCTCCAAAATTTGCTTCAATAAATGGAATTGTATCTTTTGTTTCTCCCTTTATTGTTGCATTGAGATAGATTTTCCCATTGTCTTCACTTTTTTGTCCTTTGGTATTTACCCAACCATTTGTGAGGAACGTTAGCAAACTTAAATCTTCTTTTTCAGCATTAATTTTCAGGTCAGCATAACCATTCTGCTGAACTGCATAGCTTCCTTCAATCCCAAATTGAGCTTCAAAAACGGATAAATGTGCTTCCAAAATCTCAATGAACATATTGTTCTGATTGATTTTTAGGTGACTCTTAAAACTGATGGGCTTATCCTTAAGCATTACTTTTTCTTTATGCTTAATTCCCAAAAGTGTCATGTTTGTATTGATTTTGGAATACAATCTACGATCTCGAAGTTGAAAACTAGTATCAAAATGGTCAACCCTCAGCGCAGCTCTTTTCTCTTTAGGTTCACTCTCAAAATCTAAGACTAGATTGTTTATTTCTAGTCGTTCCAATACAATATCCAAAGGTTTATCTCGCTGTACTTCTTTTGTTTCTTCCTTTGTTTGGGTAGAGTCTGTTGGGTCAAATCCAACTGCATTAAAAATATTCAATGAAGAATCTTGATATTGGAGAAGTCCAAAGTAAGCACTATCAAGAGTTACCTCTGCTACATTTATGTTTCCGACCATCAAATCTGAAATATTGAAGGCAAGATAAAAATCATTGATCTTGCAAATAGGACGTTCTTTCTCTTCTCTAATCTCTTCTGCTCGTTCAAAATAAGTTACATCTTGCAGTCGCAAAGACACTTTGGGAAAATGGGAAAAAGGGGATAAATGGATTTTCTGTACTTTTAATTCTCCTGGTTGTAAGCTATTAGCTATGTCGATTACTTTATCTTTGATTGCTTTCCTATTCAGGTAAAAGAGTCCTGTAGTCAATACAATCATTCCGACAGTGAATACCAAAAAGTATTTCACGAATTTCATAATTACTTTCATACTTATATGAAGGGGTATTAGGTGATAATTTATAGAATAACACAGTTTTTTATTAATTGGATGTAAACCGACCATAAAAAAAGCCCAATGTCAGAAACATTGAGCTTTCGGGTTGGTAAAGGAAATTATAATCTTAACTATTCTTTGTCTAATCTTTTTTATCGAAATGTTGATTGAAAGTCAACACTGCTAGCTTAGAATGATTTGCTACTTCTTCAGCTACACTACCCATGAGTATGTGAGAGATACCAGTTCTACCATGTGTAGTCATCGCAATCAAATCCGCATTTTTATCTTCTGCGAATACTCTGATTCCTTCCTCTTCTGAGAAGAAGTTGAAGTGGTGAATTTCATAGTTTTCGAAACTATGCTCTTTCACAAAATCTTCAATGGTGTTTTCAGTTTTGATCGTTGTCTCAAATGAGTTTGGCGTAATGATCTTTGTGAACAATATCTTCGTATTGTACAAAGCTTGGAACGCTTTCAGTTTCTCAACTGATTGATAAGATATTTTCTTGAAGTCTGATGCAAAAACCATTGTTTTTGGCTCAAACTCATCTTGGTGGTCTTTGATAGACAATACAGGTGTTCCTGATAGTCTAATCACTTTTTCAGTGTTTGAACCAACCAAGAGTTCGTCAATACCATTTACTCCCGACGTCCCCATTACAATAATGTCTGCTGGGTTTTCTGAGATGTATTCAGCAATATGCTTTTGTGTAACATCAAATACTACATGAGTGTGAAGCGTTACATCTTCATATGTTTTTCTAAACACTTCTACTTTACGGTTGATGTATTCCGTGCTGTTTTCTTTGAAGAACGGATTCACACTTAAATCCACAGTGTGGTAAAGCGCATTTGGATCTGTTCCTGCTGGCATTGGTACATCAACTACATGTAGTAATGTAATTTCAGCCTGAGTTCGTCGAGCAATATCTACCGCTACCTCAAGGGCTTTTTCTGCTTGGACTGAGAAGTCTGTTGGAACGAGTATGCGTTTGTAGGTGCTCATGATAATCGAGTTTAAGTGAGAAATAAAGTATAGTGTTGTTTTTACATTTGTGAATATCTTCAAATATTTATCTAGTTTTGGTGATGATTATCAATGAGTTTTGATGATTGTTTTAGAATGGTGGAAAACAAGCCATTAAAAGCCGTTTTTATCGAATTCAGAAATTGTAAAAAGTAGTCAAAAACATACATATCAGTACAAAAGTATCTGAGTAACTCCTGATTTCTGTCTATTTCAAATGTTGAAAAACTTTGTTCTAGCCAAAAAAAAGGCCAACACCAAGTGAAGACCTTTTCTCATTTATAAAAAGAAGTACTGATTTATTATTTTAATGATTCTAATAAATCATTCAACTTAAAGTATATCTCTTTTGAATGTGTTGGAAAGTTAGCAATACGTACTTGATTTGCTTTATATTTTCCGTAACCTGTACCAATAATAAGTCCCTCTTTCTTCAAATAATCAATTACTTCAGAAGGCTCTTTTCCAATCACCTCAGTAACGATAACCGTTTTAGAACGATGGTCTTTGTTATCAACAATAGGCTTAAAATTCGGGTGACGGTCTAGCAAACCATAAGTCATGGTAGACTTATAATCCATTTCTCCACGAATCATATCTACTCCTCTACGGTTCATATCTTCTGCTACTTTACCCAAAAGGTAAATATTCAAGACATTCGGCGTTTCTGGAGTCATATTGTTTTCAGCTTGTTTCAGAAGAGCTGGAATGCTGTGGTAAGTTCCAACTTTCTGTCCAGCTTCCATCAATTGATTACACTTATCTACACATCTTTGATTGAAAACCCAAACTCCAAGACCTGCAGGCAATCCCATTCCTTTTTGCACAGAAAAGTAAAGGGAATCAATTTTAGTAAGATCAAGATCAACATAAGGAACAGCTGAAACAGCATCTAGAACAATCAGAGCTTCTTGATTTCTTTCTCTAACCTTATAAATTTCCTCAACTGGAAGTTGGACACCCGAAGAGGTTTCATTTTGCGTTAGGCAAATCATCTCAACATCTGATGGAAATTCGATTTCATCTGTCTTGAATCCTTCACCAAATGGAGCTTCTACTTTCTGAGCATTTCGCCCCAATTGCGTTGAGAAATCATAGAATTTCTTTGAGAAAGAGCCATTCACCAAGTGGAAAGAAGATTCACTTGTACAGTTTTGTAGCAAACGCTCCCATATTTCATTGGCAGAGCTTGTAAAGACCATAAAATAGTCTTCTGGAATGCTAAGAAGTTTTCTTACTTCTTTTTCTGTATGTGCATAAATGTCTTTGAAAGCTTGGCTTCTGTGAGAAATTGAAGCCACATTGTTTTTCAAAGCCATTTGAATATGATCTGGAACTGTAAAATACAATTCGCTTGGTCCTGGTGTAAGGTGATAATTTTTAGTCATAAGTAACAGAAACTAAAGTATAAGCAAACCCTAAGAATACAGCGATTCTTAGGGTTATATATATCAGTAAATAATTGAAAGCTCTAATTGTTTAAATGATATGCTAAAAAATTAATATAGCACTCTCAATTTAATTGTTCCTTCAATTTCTTTCAATGCTTCAATCAATTTCGGATCATAAGCCTTGTCGATATCTGTGATCACGTAACCAATTTTCTCGTTTGTCTTCAAATACTGGCCAACAATATTGATTCCGTAATCTGCCATGATACTGTTGATTTTTGCCAAAACCCCAGCTTCGTTTCTATGAATATGAAGCAAACGGTGTGCATTATTCAATTGAGGCAATTGTAAGTTAGGGAAGTTTACACTATTAAATGTATTACCCGTATTTACATAGTCAATCAACTTATTGGGCACAAATTCAGCAATGTTTTCTTGTGCTTCCAAAGTACTACCACCAATGTGAGGAGTCAAAATCAAGTTTTTAGCACCTTGAAGTACCGACTTAAATGGCTCTTGATTATTTTTTGGCTCAGTAGGGAAAACATCTACACCCGCACCTTTTAGCTTTCCACTATCTAGTGCATCACGAAGTGCTTGAACGTCAACTACAGGACCTCTTGCAAGGTTTACAAAAGTAGCCCCGTCTTTCATCATTGCGAACTCCTTCGCACCGAAGAAACTCTTGTTTTCTGCACGACCATCTACATGAAGTGAAACTACATCCACTTTATTTAGAAGCTCCTCAAGTGAAGTACACTTTTTGGCATTACCAAGTGCAAGCTTCTCAATAATATCGTAATAGTATACTTCCATACCCACAGCCTCTGCTATTACAGAAAGTTGTGATCCGATATTTCCGTATCCAATAATTCCTAACTTCTTGTTTCTGATCTCAAATGAACCCGTAGCCGACTTGTTCCATTTTCCTTGATGCATCATTTCAATATTATCAGGAATATTACGCATCAACATGATAATTTCACCAAGTGCAAGCTCAACCACACTACGAGTGTTACTGAAAGGAGCATTAAATACTGCAATTCCTTTCTCTTGAGCTGTTTCAAGATCAACTTGGTTCGTTCCGATACAGAACGTACCAATTGCCATCAGACGGTTGGCATTTTCCAATACCTTTTTCGTGATATTTGTCTTAGATCGGATACCGATGATTGAAACATCTTTGATCTTCTCAGACAATTCTTCTTCGTCCATTGCTCCTTTATGAAGCTCAACTTGATAGCCTTCTTCCTCAAGAGTTGCTTTAGCATTCGGATGAACGTTTTCTAGCAACAATACCTTGATTCGGCTTTTTGGATAAGAAACCGCCATTGGTAATTTATTTTCGTAAAGGATTTCATCTAGGTTTGGCGCAACCATATCTGCATTCTCAACTACAGAAGGTCTACTTACATTTTCAGTAAATGCGTAGAACTTGTCAGCCATTCCCTCCTTTCTAATTTCATAATCAGTATAGCCATCACCAATTACCAAAACTTCACCTTTAAGATCAAGCTCTTTCATTTGAGCAACCTTACCTTGTGGTTTAGTAAGTAGGTTTTCAGTGTCATAGCCATTAATATTTCCGTCTACATCATAAGTAAATGTATTTGCGAAAATATTTTGCTCCAAGATACCATACTCGCTCACTACAGGAGTAATGAAATCTTTAAAGCCATTTGAAACGATAAAAACATCCTCAGCATTTTGCGAAAGAAATTCTTTGTTTCTTTTAAAGGAATCGGAAACCTTACCTTTCAATTCTGAAACTAATGTATCGATATGCTTTTTGTTAGCATCCAATAGTTTTACTCTTCGATCTAGTGCTTCATCAAAAGACAAAGAACCTTCCATAGCTTGATCTGTAAGTTCTTTCACTTGGTTTGCTAAATCCTCTTTATCAGGGTTTTCAGCATGTGAAATTTCGATCAAAACATCTAAGGCTTCAACTTGTGTGAAGGTACTGTCGAAATCAATGACAAAGAATTTTTTTTCACTCATGATAGTTTGCTCGAGAAATAATTAAAAATATCACAACGGATTAGACGTATAATTACATTAATTGCAAATTAATGCAAATTCATTGTGATATCACATTCTTTTTGTGAATTTAATCGTTCCGAATCCTTTTACGATATGATTCCACTCTTCTACATCCAATTCGATGGCTACTGCAGAAGCTGGTACAAAAGAGTAAAATTCTTCTGTTAAATACTCTGCTAGATAGCTTATTGCAGGATTATGACCTACCAAAACCACCGAATTCATAGTATTATCTAAGCCTTGAATCATCTCGTAAAGTTGCCCAACAGAAGCATTATAAATTGAAGGAGCTTCCTCCAACTTTTCTTCGGAAAGGTTTAATAACTCAGAAATGTATCGAGTTGTTTCTTTTGTTCTTTGAGCGGTACTAAAAATCAGTTTATCTACTTCTAAACCTTCAGTATTTAATTCTCTCCCCAACTGAATAGCATGTGTAATTCCTTCAGTGGTTAAATCTCTGTCGAAGTCCGACCCACCCAAGTAACTGTTTTCTGCTTCTGCATGTCTTATCAACACAATTTGCTTCATAGTAATTGTTTTGTTTGATAGTATTAAGAAAATGAAACATTTCTAGAATGCTCTTTAGGAGAGACTAACTTCCTTCACCATTACGCTAAGATTCCTCAATATTTGGGCAAAGTTGCAATAAATTCCATTTAGAGTTAAAAATATCTTTACAGAATTGGTGAATTTCTTAGCTTTGCACTCACATTTGAATTTGTAAAAGATAGAAAACTAAGACCTTTTCAGCAATATGGAAGCTACAAAAAATACCAATTTCCAGTTTGAGAAATCAAATGGTAAGTATGAAGGAAAAGTAAGAGATGTTTACTTTTTTGAGGATAAGTTGGCGATCGTTGCTTCAGACCGTATTTCGGCATTTGATGTAGTACTCAAAAGAGCTATTCCTTACAAAGGACAAGTTCTTAATCAGATTGCAAGTAAATTCTTGCAAATGACTGCTGACATTGTTCCTAACTGGGTGGAAGCTACACCTCATCCTAACGTAACTGTTGGTAAAAAATGTGAGGCATACGCTGTAGAAATGGTAATCAGAGGCTACCTTGCTGGTCATGCTTGGAGAGAATATAAAGCAGGTAAAAGAATGCTTTGTGGAGTGGCATTACCAGAAGGGCTAAAGGAAAATGATAAATTGCCTGAGCCAATCATTACGCCTACAACAAAAGCAATGGAAGGTCATGATGAAGATATTTCTCGTGAAGAAATTCTTGCACAAGGAATTGTAAGCGAAGGCGAATACGTAAAACTTGAGGCTTATACTAGAGCTTTATTTGCTGCTGGTCAAGCATATGCCGCTGATCGTGGTTTGATTTTGGTTGACACAAAATATGAATTTGGTAAATACGATGGTGACATCTATTTGATTGATGAAATTCATACACCAGATTCATCTCGTTATTTCTACGCTGAAGGATACCAAGAACGCCAAGATAAAGACGAGCCACAAAAACAATTATCTAAAGAATTTGTTAGAAAGTGGTTAATTGAGAATGGTTTCCAAGGACAAGATGGACAAGTTGAGCCAGAAATGTCTGATGAGTTTGTAGCCTCAGTTTCTGAGCGATATATCGAACTCTTTGAAAACATTACAGGAGAAAAATTTGAACGCACAAGCTACGAGAATAGAGAAGCACAAATGGAAGAGGCGATCCAAAAGTATTTCGGATAATCGATTAGCCTCTTAAGTACTTTGTATTACATCGAAACTTCTTTATCTTAGTTTCGTATAGCTTGAAAAAAGATAAAATTTAGATATGAAATTCACGATTGATAAGTCGGAAAAATATACAATTATCTCTTTAGAAGAGGAAAAACTAGATTCACTAAAAGCTCCACTTCTTAAGAGTGAAATTATTACGTTGTTCCAATCAGGTACTGAAAACTTGATCCTTGACTTGGAAAATGTAAAATACGTTGATTCGTCTGGGTTGAGTGCCATTTTGGTTGCTAACCGTATGACTGGTGATGTAAATGGCGAATTTGTCATCTGCAACATTTCTGATCACGTGATGAAATTAATCAAAATCTCAAAATTGGAATCTGTATTAAACATCCTTCCAACAAAACAAGAAGCAATCGAGGCGATCTTCTTGCATGAGATTGAAAAAGATTTGGGTACTGAGCCTTCAGACGAAGACTAAAAAGAAACTAAATCTTTAAATAAAACACCTGTCGAGACATAAACCCCTTGGCAGGTGTTTTTTCTATAGCTAAAAATTCAATTAACTAGAACCAATATTACAAGTGCCTTTCGAATTAAAGATTTTAGGAAGTAGTGGTGCCACACCAATCGGCGATCGTTTCATGAGCTCTCAATACCTAACTATTGGGAAATCTCATTTTTTGATTGATTGTGGAGAAGGGGCACAATACCAATTACTCAAGTACGGAATAAGCCCAATGAAAATTTCTAGGATTTTCATTAGTCATTTGCATGGAGATCACTTTTTCGGCTTACCAGGACTTATTTCTTCTATGCAGTTAAACAGACGACAGGAAGAATTACACATTCATGCGCCAAGTGGTCTTGATGACATTTTAACCACTTCTTTCAAACATTCCGATACACAACTTACCTTCAGTATTATTTTTCATCCCACACCTACTGATCCTACAGCTACGATTTATGAGGATGAATTTATCACGGTAGATACACTTCCTTTGAGTCACCGCATCTTTTGTAGAGGTTTTCTATTTCAAGAAAAACCAAAACCAAGAAAGCTTCTAGCTGAAAAATTACCGTATGGAATGCCCTTTGAAATGTACAAACAATTGAAGAGTGGAATTGATGTGGTTTTTGAAGATGTTGAATACAAATCTGATGAGGTAACCCTACCTGCTAAAAAGAGTCGTTCTTATGCCTATTGTTCAGACACAGCTTATCGTGAAGAGTTAATACCATTGTTAAAAAATGTAGATTTATTATATCATGAATCTACCTTTTCTGAACAACATAAAGACCGTGCTACGTACACATTTCATAGTACCGCAAAACAAGCTGCACTAATTGCAAAAAGAGCCAAAGTAGGTAAGCTAATTTTAGGCCACTTTTCTGCACGTTATAAAAATCTTAACATTTTGCTCGAAGAGGCTCAAGAGGTATTTAACAACATTAACTTAGGCGTGGAAGGATCAGATTATGAGCTAATTGATAGTGAATAAATGTTCATTTAACGTGAATTTTTCGTTTATTTTCCATTATCCAACAATTGTACTTATTAACAATTTATTTGCACTTTTTTTAGGATAGCTTAACATGCGCTTCTACTTTTGCAGCATCAATTCGACGGATGGTACCAATCAAATTGAGGATAAATCAGGACTGAGATTTAGTCATTTCACAGTGCTGTTGAAAAAAAATAAAATAAATGAATCACGTATCACTAATGAAAAAAGTATTAACACTTTTAGTTCTTTCTTTTGCATTTTTAGCAAACTTCGAAGCTTCAGCTCAAAACATTCAAGCTCATTACGATTTTGGGGAGACTCGTAAGTACATAACTACTACTTTTGAATATTTTAGACCTGCAGAGAAAGGAGAGACTTTCATGTTTGTAGACTTCGACTACAACATGAACAATGAAGACAATAAGCAAATGTCTTTGGCTTATTGGGAAATCTCACACAAATTTTATTTAAACGAGAACAAACTGAACCTACACGTTGAATACAACGATGGTTTTTTTGCTGGGGGTACTGATGCTATCGCTATCGACCAAGCATTTTTATTAGGTATGGGGCGTCCGTTCTCAATCGGAGGATTCTTCTTCCACCCAACTATTTCTTATAAATTCATTCCTAGCAACGAAAAGAACACTGACTTCCAATTTACTTTGGTTTGGTTCAAGCCGTTGTTTGATGGAAAAGTAATGTTCAATGGTTTCTTGGATATCTGGACAGATGACAGCTTAGCAGATCAGCTTAATCCTGAAGCAACTAGTATCAGCAAACAAGCTGTATTCTTAACAGAGCCTCAAATCTGGTACAACGTGAACGATAACTTTGCAGTTGGTGGAGAAGTTGAAATTAGTAAAGGTTTTGCTGAAGCTCAGTTCGATGACGACTGGATGGTAAACACAACTCTTGGTGTTAAATACACTTTCTAAAAACCAGTTTTAAGGAACAAAGCATTTCAAAAATACATTTCCTAGATGAAAAGCGCATTTGATCTAGGATGTAGAAATTTAAATTTAAAATCCTTACACTCAAGTAGTAGTGAGTGTAAGGGTTTACAAACTCCCTACCAAAATGATTGAAAGAATCTTTAAACTTTCGCAAAGAAATACAACTGTCACTAAAGAATTTGTAGGAGGATTAACTACGTTCTTGACAATGGCTTATATCATCTTTGTCAATCCAAGCATCTTAGGAGACGCTGGAATGGACAAAGGTGCACTAATCACCGTTACGTGTCTTTCAGCATTTATCGGTACTATTTTAGTAGCTCTTAGAGCTAACCTACCTTTCGCAATGGCACCTGGAATGGGGCTAAATGCATTCTTTACTTACTCTCTTGTATTTGGTAAAGGCGTTAGCTGGGAAGTTGCACTTGGTGTAGTATTCCTTTCAGGTATTGTATTCGTTTTATTTACATTCATCGGTCTTCGTGAGAAAATCGTAAAAGCAATCCCAATTACACTACGTCTTTCTATGGCGGCAGGTATTGGTTTGTTTATTTCATTCATCGGGTTCAAAAACTTGGGAATGATCGTAGATAATCCAGCTACACTAGTTAGCTTAGGAGAATTCACTACGCCAGTTATTCTTGGTCTTGTAGGTTTGACTGTAACTGCAATCTTAGAAATCAAAGGTATCAAAGGTGGTATTCTTTTAGGTATCTTGATCACTACTGTATTGGGTATGGTATTGGGAGAAGTTGCTCTTCCAGATAGTATTATCTCAACGCCTCCTTCAATTGAGCCAATCGCTTTCAAATTGGACATTATGGGTGCTTTGAAATGGTCTTTGATTGGCCCAATCTTCTCATTCATGTTCGTTGACCTTTTTGACTCTGTAGGTACAATCATCGCTTGTTCTTACGAAGCTAAAATGGTGAAGAAAGATGGTTCTATTGAAAAAGTAGGTGAAGTTCTTGAAGCAGATTCATTAGCTACACTTCTAAGTGCAGTATTGGGTACTTCAACTACAACTACTTATATCGAGTCAGCTTCAGGTATTTCTGCTGGTGCTCGTACAGGTTTAGCTTCTATTTTCACTGCAGCATTCTTCTTGTTAGCAATGTTGTTTACACCAATCATCGGAATTGTACCAGCATTTGCTACAGCTCCAGCTTTGATTATTGTAGGTGTTTATATGTTCAAGAATGTTTCTAAAATCAACCTTGGAGATATTACAGAAGCAATTCCTGCATTCCTTACTATTTTCCTAATGCCATTAACTTACAGTATCAGTAATGGTCTTAGCTTCGGTTTCATCTCATTTGTATTGGTGAAAGTAGTAGCAGGAAAAGGTAAAGAAGTTTCTCCAATTTTATGGGGAGTGGCTGTACTTTCAGCTCTTAACTTGATTGTAGGATAATCTCTTTTCTGAAGAAAGAAAATATCTATCTATATATCTTCTAAAAGGCTAGCTCAATCGAGTTAGCCTTTTTTATTTTTAAAAATGACTAAAGCTCAAACCACCCTTATAATAAGATGAATTCGGACTTGTTTTTAATAATTTCAAATTCTTTTTCGGGAAATTGTGATAGTGTATTTTTCAATCCTAATGAAATCCTTATTTTTGTCCCTGCTTTGAACGTTAGATGATCAAATAGCACTTTAGAGTGGTATTAACGCATTAAATGATATAATAATGAATTTGAAAGATGTAGCGGCAATTGCCGGAAAACCAGGAATCTTCAAAATCTTGAAGCCTACTCGTAATGGAGTAATCGTTGAGACTATTGCTGAGAAAAAAATGAAATCAGTAGTAAATGCTACTCAACGTATTTCAGTTTTGAAAGAGATTTCTGTTTATGTAGAAGGAGAAGCTGAAGAGTCAGTGCCATTAGAAGATGTATTTGGTTTGATGAAAAAAGCTTGTGAAGGAGCTAAAGCTGATGTCAATACTTCTGATGCAGATGAACTTGCTGATTTCTTAGCATCAATTCTTCCTGCATATGACAGAGATAGAGTTTACACTTCTGACATCAAGAAACTTGTAAACTGGTACAACCTATTGGTAACTTACTACCCAGAAGCATTAGAAGCTGCTGAAGAAGAAGAGGATTCTGAAGAAGCTGCTGAATAAGCATTATCAATTCTATAGAAAATCCCATTTCTTATTCTAGAGATAAGAAATGGGATTTTTTTATACTTTTTACTTTTTTCCCTTCAATCTTCCATCGGGAAATTTCCCTAGAAGATTCAGTGTTACTCAAAAAAACACCCTTTAATTCATCATTTATGAAAGAAGTAACACTAGGTATAGATATAGGTGGTACAAATACCAAACTCGGGTTTGTAGACGAAAAAGGAAAAGTACATGGAGAATCATCAATTCCGACTTTTGCAGATCAATCCATAGACATTTTTCTTGAACGCTTAACTTCTCAAGTTGATCTATTAAAAAAAGAGATCAAAGAAAGTATGACTATTGTAGCAATTGGAATTGGAGCTCCAAATGCTAATTTTCATAATGGAAAGATTGAAAAAGCGCCAAATCTAAAAGCTTGGGGTGACGATGTTCCTCTAGCCTATTTTGTCAATAAAGCACTTCACCTACCTGTTTACATCACAAATGATGCAAATGCTGCTGCTCTTGGGGAATTACAGTTTGGCGCAGCAAAAGGCTTAGATGATGTTATTGTCATTACACTCGGTACAGGGCTCGGAAGTGGTATCATAGTGAATGGAGAACTTGCAACAGGTCATGATGGTTTTGCTGGTGAATTAGGTCACGTAAGTGTAAAATTTGATGGTAGAATCTGTGGGTGTGGTAAAAAAGGCTGTTTAGAAACTTACGTTTCTGCAACAGGAATAAAAAGAACTGTATTCAAAATGCTTTGTGAACATAATGGAAATAGTGTTTTATCCAATGTTGCATATGACGATCTGGATGCTGCTATGATTTCTGAAGCGGCCAATAATAGAGATGCTGTAGCATTAGAAGCTTTTGACTACACAGGAATGATCTTGGGGATTAAATTAGCAGATACCGTTGCTCACCTTAGTCCTGCTGCATTTATTCTTACAGGAGGATTGGCAAATGCTGGTCATTTAATTACTGAGCCAACTAAAAAATATATGGAACAGAATCTTATGCCAATCTTCAAAGGAAAAGTAAAAATCCTTACTTCTGGCATCAAAGATGCAAATCCTGCAATTCTAGGTTCTGGAGCTTTAGCTTGGCAAGAATATAAAAAAAACACCCCTCCTAAAGTTGAGAAGTAAAATCTCACACCTCAAAATGAAACCCCAAAACTGCGATATTTCACAATTTTGGGGTTCTTTATTTTCTAAGAATAAACGATGATATTATTAGTCATCACTATCGTTATTCTTCTTTTTCGTTGTTGAAGTATCCGATTCTGCAATTGAATCTCTCATTGAAGTATCAGCCTCAATATTTTTCATTTTGTAATAATCCATGATTCCAAGATTACCACTTCTGAATGCTTCAGACATTGCTAAAGGAATCTCAGCTTCTGCCTCAATTACTTTTGCTCTTGCTTCTTGCGCTTTTGCTTTATTCTCTTGTTCTTCAGCTACGGCCATTGCTCTACGCTCTTCAGCCTTTGCTTCAGCAACTTTCAAGTCAGCTTGCGCTTGGTCTGTTTGAAGAGCAGCACCAATGTTTTTCCCTACATCTATGTCTGCAATATCAATTGACAAGATTTCAAAAGCAGTTCCAGAATCCAATCCTTTACCCAAAACAAGTTTAGAAATACGATCTGGATTTTCAAGTACTTTTTTATGAGAATCAGAAGAACCGATTGAGGTTACAATACCTTCACCTACACGAGCTAAGATTGTATCTTCTCCAGCACCACCGACTAATTGTGCAATATTTGCACGAACAGTAACTCTGGCTTTAGCTACCAATTGAATACCATCTTGTGCAACTGCTGCAACAGGAGGCGTATTAATTACTCGAGGATTTACTGAAATTTGAACAGCTTCAAATACATCTCTACCAGCTAGGTCAATAGCAGCAGCTTGTTTAAAAGAAAGGTCAATATTTGCTTTATCAGCTGAAATTAGGGCCTTAATTACCGACGGCACATGACCACCCGCAAGATAGTGAGTTTCCAAATCGGTAGTGGTTACAGCCAAACCAGCTTTGGTAGCCGTAATTAAAGAATTTACTATAACTTTTGGCGGTACTTTACGGATTCGCATAAATACCAATTGAAGTAAACCAACCTTCACATTAGAAAACTGTGCTGTAATCCAAAGGTCAACAGGGATAAAATATAACAAAACAATTAAGGCAACTAACGCTCCTCCAATTGCTATCAGAATAGGTACCATTTCCATATACGACTCGTTTGCTTTTAAAAAATTGACATCTTAGAAAAAGTAAGTTAACTATGATTTGTTCAAATAAAAACTTAGTTAGGTCTTATTTTTAATCATCACACCCTCATTTACTTTTATTTAATACAACCATCATCTCCTCTTTTCATCCAATTCTTCCTATATTAAAGAATGATAGAAAACATCCTCACAGAAAAAATAAGTATTGGAATCTCTGCATGTATGGCTGGCTCTAAAGTTAGATACAATGCTAAAGGTTGGGATATGCTTGATGGATTGCAACGTGAAAAATCTGATTTTAGGTGGACGCCACTTTGCCCAGAAGTAATGAGTGGAATGGGAGTTCCTAGACCAACGATTAAACTTGTTGGTGGAAATGGAGATGACTTTTGGGAAGGCAAAGCAATCATCAAAAGTAAAAAAGGTGAAAACCTTTCTGAATCACTTCGCAACGCATCAGAAATGTGTCTACAAACATTAAGAAGTGCCGAAATCAATGCTTTCATTTACATGGAAGGCAGTCCAACTTGTGGGGTGAAGCGAACAACACTTAAAAATACTAGCTTAGGGAAACCGCCTGGTGTATTTGGCTCTTTATTGGTAAAAGAAGAATTTTTCTTAATCCCATCTCAAGAATTGCAAAGTCCTGTAAAATGGTGGGATGCAAAACGCAGACTTGTTGCATTTGTATGGCTTTGTAGGCAGGACCTTAATTCTGCAAAATCAGTATCTGAAATTTGGCATTATCTCAAATATCTTTGTCAAGAACTCAACGAAAAGAAAGCAAGAGCACTTGGTACATTAATCGCAGAACTGAATTCAGAATCTACTTTTGCCACTTTCGAACAAATCAAAATTGATATTCTGAAAATCCTTAGAGAACCTACAACTCTCCCTAAACTCAAAAATGCTCTTTGGAAAAACTACTCTTTTTTGAGAAAGAATAAAAACTTTGAAATTCCTGAAATTAATCCTCCTGAAACACTCCGTAATGTAACTACTTTTGTAAAAGAACTCATGATCGCAGAGAAAGAATCAAAACTAAAGGCACTACTATTAGGCTGTTCTCCCATCGTTTACAGGCCGTCTAGATAACTCCTAAAATCAAGGTTAGAGCTGTTGCTAGAATAATAATGATAGGATACCAAACTTTGGCTTTCCCATCTATTTTTGCTGCAAATTCTACACCTTTCACATCGCCTTTGTGCTTCACTAAAATACTGTAAAATAGAGTACTAAAAATAAGTACTGTCGAAAACAAAATGTATTTATCTAACCTCGTTAAATAAGATATGACAGGCAATGAATTTGTAATCATGAAACGGTAAGCAATCACAGTCAACATGGAAGTAATTGATACACTGACTCGATGCCCAATATCAGTTGCAGGTAACCAAAAAATGATACTTGCCATTAACATGATTAAAATCAGAGGAATAATAATGGTAAAAACATAATAGCCCAAATATCTCTTAGCCACAAAACTCAGACTTACAGATGCTACTCCAGGGCGACTAGGGATTATTTGTAAATCATCTTTAAAGGCTTTATGACTTAATATTTTCCAATCGGCAATGGATGGTGTACGGGTAACATAGGCCAAAGAATCATTAATTATAAAACTAACATCATTGTGATTGTAACCAGCAGCAGCCATTGTGATTGTAAAAACCTGCTCATCCATCGGAAAATCATGTAACTTCAAGGGTTGAGAGAAATTCCCCCACACTCTTTGCCTGTAAGTCACAAGTCCATCCCGAGAAATTGACACTGTTTTTGGAAATGTACTCCATACTTTCTGCTGATTGGTAAGCTGAATTCTCGGATTCCAAATACTATCCAAAGGTTGAATCATTACATCACCTTGATCATGTGCTAAACGAGTATCTCTCCATCTTAAAACGTAGAAGAAATTCACTGTAAAACTCTGATCTGAATCACTGATTTCGTCTATGTCAATAACTAACATTCCAACCTGTACATCTGTTGGTTTACCAGGGTTGGGGCTACCAGACTTTAGTTTACCTAGCTCAAACTTCTTTTTATTAATATCCTCTTGACCAAAACTTAAAAAAGATTGGCCAAAAAGAATCATAAAGAGAATAAGAATGAGAGCTTTAAATTTATGATTAAATATGTTTCCCTTTAGTTTTATCATTCTAAGTTAGCTTTTCGCATCATCGACTTTAGTCGCTAACATAGAATCGAATTCATGGCTTATAAAGTTCAGCAAAAGGTACAGTAGGATTAGTCTGCGTAATATTTTGAAAGAAAATACTTTTGAAGTGAGAATAAATAAAAAAGTCTACTCTAAATCTTAAGACCTAGAGTAGACTTTAATTTCTTTCAACTATCTCAAAAGATTAGAAATAGTATGATAAACCCAAATGAATATTTCTACCCATTCTATTAATCCCTCCCCAATCAAGATGGTTACGGTAAGCTGTATCAGTAAGATTATCTATTCCTCCTTCTACCCTATAATTATTAGTTGCTAGTTTTCCTTCGAAGCCAATTCTCAGATTTATCAAATGATAAGAAGACGTCGCTACTTCTCCTACATCAGTATTAATTTGGTTTTGAGTTGCAGCAAAAGTATAATCTAACTGAGTAAATAGATTCTCATGTCTAAAGAATAAAGTATTTTGAAGAGTAAATGGTTGAATAAACGGCAACGGCTCTCCATTCTCTAATTCTCCTTTTTGATAACTCGCTGTCACATTCCATTCTAAAGCCTTGATTGGTTTCCAAACTGAACCAAACTGTAAACCAGTCAGCATAGAATTCCCAATATTTTGATAGCTCTTTACCCCATTTGCACCAATCGTCATTCGGTCATAATCAGGTTCTATTACGCCCAAAATAGTATTTGACACCCAATAATTAAAAGCTTTCAAACTAAGGCTTAGACTTCTTTTCTGATAAGATAACTGAGATGAAAACTGAATCGCTCGCTCATTCTCTAAATCTGGATTACCGATATAATCAAAGCCATCAAAACTATTAAACAGGTAGAAACCATATAGCTCAGAAACTGAAGACAGACGTTCATTTTTAGCTAAACTTAGATTTAAATTGAGATTTTCACTTAAATCAAGGCTTGTACCAATCAGTCCATTAATGATAAATCTGTGATCTACATCAGGAATCACGTAATTGAAGTTTTCAAACTGTCCTCTTCCCATTTCAGAGAGCATTTGTGTATGTGACAAATCAGCTCTCACATTCGCATAAAGCTCTAAACTTGGTGAAAAATGTAGTCTATCTTCCAAAAATAATCCAGAAACCGTTCTTCTTGTATCTGGCCAAGTCAGCATAAAAGAAGGTGGTGCATTTTCAGGATACATAGTCATCTCGGCTCTTACTTCATTGGAATAGACATCTGCTCTCATATTCCAATGATGCTTTCCTTTCATGCCTTCTAATTCCAAGTAACTCCCGTATGTTGTACTCCAACCGGGCATATCCATATGAATGGCCACATCCTCTCGTTGAGTATCATCCATAATGTGCGTGATCTGATTGGCATAAATTTTAGCTTCAAGTCTATCAATGATTGAATTGAGATTTTTTTGCTTATAGCCTACTCCAAAGATCTTTCCCGATGCTGTAGATACATCCATTGGTAATGCTGGATAACCAATATCCCAAGCCTCATCAAGAATAAAAGTAGCATTCCAAACTCCTTCACTCTTATTGATCAATGATGTTGAAATGGCATGATTAGTTTTATTATACTGCGAATACTGGATTTCATTTCCATTCCCATCTGTATAATTTTCATGCATTCGCAAACTTCCAGAATACCTAATTTTCCATTTTTCAGTCTGATAGTTTAAAACGGCTTGATAATCTTGTCCACTGGTATTTGAGCTGTACTTTGAGCGCAAAGTACCCGAAAAAGGCTCAGCGGATGTAGGTATATCTTGAAGTTTCAAATCTAAGCTACCTCCAAGATTTGATCCTATTTTTTGAGAACCATGATCAGAATGAATGACTGCTTCAGATAAATTATTGATTTCAATGTAAGAAGTCACAGGATCCATTTTGTCTGTACAGGCTCCAAAAATGCGCATACCATCAATACTCACATTGATTTGCCCAGAAGATAAAGAGTTAATAATTGGTTCTTGGGCATAATTTCCCCTTCTGATCATTTGCATAGAAGGATGTTTTTCTAACATCCCTTCTACCATATCCATTTGCCCTTGTTGATGAAAAAGGATTTGAGTGTTCAAAGAGCTTTCAACTTCAATTTCATCTAAAAAATGAATATTTAAAGAATCTTCTTCTTGTGCAATAGAGACTTCAGACAGAAGTAAAACTGAAAAAAGGATCAATAATACTTTTCTCATATACATAGATTTTTCTGTAAAGAATGAATGAGGACTTTAGCCGTCCTCATTCTATATATTATAAAGTCTCTTAGAATTCTAAATAGAAAGAGTGATGTGATTCGTCCTCTAAACTATTTAGATATTCCATTTCATCAGAAGAAATTTTCAAATCGACTAACCAATCTCCTGTCATTGTGAAATTCAGAACTCCTTGGTAATACCCATCTTTAATTTCTGTAGGATTTTCATTTCCTGGAGAACCATGTCCCATAGAAGGCATTGTTGGTTTCCATTCAACGTTTAGGTTTGTCAGAGGAGTAAATGTCATCATATCTTCCATTACGTGAGCTGTCAATACCACATCATTGCTTTTCACTGCGGGTTCTCCATCTACAAAGTAATAAGAGAAAATATATGTTTTATCTTCAAGTTTTCTTCTTATCACAGTTTGGTAAGTAGCATCTTCACCTTGATAAGTCGATTGCTTATCCATTACTTCAATTTCAATTTCTACAGTAGATGAAATGTTTTGTGTTTCGTCTTCTACTTTCAAGTTCAATGTCCAGATACCCATATCTCCCATACTTGCCATTTGGAAGACAATTCCACCATAGTACAAATTATCATCACCAACAGTAGGCTGATCAACAGGTGCTGAATGCATCATCCCCATTTCAACCATATCCATCATTGGCATAAGTTTAACTTTAGACGATGACAACAATTCATTTGTTTCAACATCATAAAGAGCCACAACAAACTTATTGTATCCTGCAAATAACTTCTCAGTAGCATATATATGCGCTACAGCATTCAACTCTGATAGTTCCTCTGAAGCAATCATCTCATACATACTCATATCTGGAGTAGAATCATTATTTTCAGACTCATCTGTACAAGAAAAGAATATTAAACTTACTAGGGCGAAAATTAGGGAATGAAGGATATTTGATTTTTTCATTATTCTCATTTTTTAAAATAGGCATACAGCTCCTTACCACGCTAAATCCTCCAATTTAATATGAGGAAAAGATGGTAGGAAATAACATGTTTTCACTTTGTTATAAGACATTACAGTGTTACTCTAAGTAAGAATAGCATACTGATTTTAGTCCTAAATCGAAATGGAAATTAGAGCTGAGGAGGTCTTAAAAAAGAAGAATAAAAAGAAGATTTGAGTAAAAATATGACGGTATTATAGGTTTTCTTGGCTGAAAATCCACTAACCGACAAAAAGTCTAAGTCAAATAAATTTGAAACCCAAATCGGAAAAGTAGTTGTAACAGTGAAACTTTCAGCATTAGAAGTCTGATCTGCTTCACCTTCATGCTCAATTGATTTTTTCAGAAAACATTTTCCATTACAAGCCAATTTTGGTCGACTCTTATTGACACAGAAGTTTTCAGCAATAAAATCTTTTCGGGCTTCATAATCTAACAAAAGTATAGGCATAGACAATGCATTGAGTATTACCACAAGGATACTCATATACAAAGTGCCATATGTTAGATATTTTTTCACCACGCTTTTAGATTTTGCACAAAAGAAAGAAGTCAGATTTTTATTTCCAATTGTTTGTAAATAAAAATTTTCAAGAAAGAAACTTTATCCTTTATTCTATAAAAGTTCATTTCAACACGTTTTTTTAACCTCTAGAAGCGCTTTTTGTTTTTGTTTCACATTTAACACTCACAATAATTTTTAATATTAGACTTAAATAGTACAATTCTTGCTAATTTTGTTCTCTTGGAAAAATCAATTTCAATAATCTTTCTATGAAAAAATTAATTAGCTTTTTAGCGCTAGCATTCTTGTCTTTATCGGTATTCGCAACTGAAACTGATGGAGATGGTGATAAAAGTAACAGCCAAAATAAAAAAGGTGCTCAACAAGTAAATATGAGCGGAATGGAGCTTGGTCTTCGCCTTACGGATGGCTGGAATGCTGGTATTGATTTCGTTTACAACTTAGGTGGTGCTAATCGTATCCATGCAGGTATGACCTTCGGAAGTGGAGGAGTTGGCTTGGAAGGATTCTATGACTGGAATTTTGTAGTAGATCAAAAAATCAAATTTTATGTAGGTCCTGGTGTTGGTTTAGGTCTACATGATGACTTCACTCTAGGTATTGGTGGTGAAGGTGGTGTTGAATACCAATTCAACGCTCCAATTACAGTTGGTTTCGACTGGAGACCAATGCTTAACTTCTTTGGAAATAACGGAGAAGGAGGAAGTAACACAAACTTTAACGCTGGTAACTTCGGCGTTAATGTTCGTTACAGATTCTAATCTCTCGATATAAAAAAATTGAAAGCCTTCAAGTCTGATGACCTGAAGGCTTTTTTATTATTCTTGCCAGCTATATGGATAATCTTTATCTACATATTCCATTCCTTGTTCTGTCACATAAAGTGGCCCAAAGGTATCAAGCATAACCGCGTACTCTTCCGTTTCTTTTGCTCCTATACTTTTTTCAATAGTACCTGGGTGCGGTCCGTGTGGTAAACCTCCTGGATGAAGGGTAAAACTACCTCTGTCGATTCCCTTCCTACTCATAAAATTCCCTTCTACATAATACAAGACTTCATCTGAATCTATGTTTGAATGGTTGTAAGGCGCTGGAATTGCATCTGGATGATAGTCAAATAACCTTGGGACAAATGAACAAATAACAAAAGCATTTCTAGCTTGGAAAGTCTGATGTACGGGAGGCGGCTGATGGATTCTTCCTGTTATTGGCTCAAAATCATAAATTGAGAATGTATAAGGGAAAAGAAAACCATCCCAACCAACTACATCTAAAGGTGAAAAATCATAGACATACTGATGAAGATACCCTCCTTTTTTAATCTGAATTAATGTTTCCTTGTCTTCATTTTCTACCAATAATTCAGATGGTGGATGAATATCACGCTCACAGTATGGAGAATGTTCCTCTAATTGACCAAGTTCATTTCGATAACGACTCACTGTTTCTATTGGAACCTTTGAATCAATCACTAACAATCGAACAGGGTCTTCATCAAAGGAAAGTTTATAAATTGTTGTTCTAGGTATTACTACATAATCCCCTTGTTGGATCCTAAGTTTTCCAAACTGAGAAATGAGCCAACCACTTCCTTCATGTACAAATAAAAGTTCATCCCCATCAGCATTTTTATAGAAATAGTCCATTTCCTTTTCTGTAGGACAACAAATTCCCATTTCTACATCTTTATTTGCCAAAAGCATCTTACGCGCATCCAAATAATCTTCTCCTGTAAACTCTATATTTGAAGTTTTCAGATGAGTTTGTAAGAGTCCGTATTCATCTACAATCCTATTTCTGTAAGGAATTGGTTTTCTCACCTCCCTCACATTTGTAGGCTGTCTGTGATGATACAAATTTGAATAAATGCCAGAAAATCCTTTGGAGCTTACTAGCTCTTCTCTATAAAGACTCCCATCAGGTTTTCGGAATTGGGTATGCCTTTTTTTAGGGATTTCTCCCATTCTATAATAGTAAGTCATTGAGTTGGTGTTTATGGTTTCTATTGTGTTGTTTTCGATACTTTAGAGCAAACCTTTTCGTATACTTGGGGTTGTATAAGCAAAAGCATCTAATTGATCGTTCTTACAAAATCACAAAAAATTACATATATGACAACACAAGAACCAAAAAACAGTAATCGCCTGAAGGAGTATTTCTCTTTTGGAGATGTTTTCCGTTACATTTTTGGTATTTTTTCTAAGCGAAAAGGAGAAAAACCTAATTTGAGTTTGAGAATGATGCATGGTGTAAATAAGATTTCAATACTCATGTTCTTCATTGCTGTTTTGGTTATAATTTTCAGACAACTATTCCTCCGATAATATATTAATCCACAAGCTGTTATTTTGGGTATAAATCTAAATTTATGCCCATTTTTTTTGTATCTTAAGGTTAACCAAAAACCACTAACCCTATGGATACAGCACTATTCAAATACATCTCTGATCGTATCAAACATGATCAAATGGCTGAAGATCAAAGCCAAGGCGTAAACACGCAATCAAAGCCAATCATTACTATTTCTCGTACATTTGGTTGCAATGCAGAAGAAATCTGTAAAGGTTTAACTGACCACTTCAACAAAGAACTAAAAGCTTCCGGCTCCGAGGAAGAACCTTGGATTTATGTCAACAAGACTATTTTAAATAAAGTATCAGAAAAAATGGGTGTTGACCCTCACTTTGTCAACAATGCAAGCACCCCTGAAGAACGAGACATTGTTCAGTTTTTGATGATGACTTTCTCAAAAGATTATAACACTCTTGACAGCAAACTGAACAAAGCCCTAAGAAAAACTACTAATTCCTATCTGACAAGAGGTAATGTAATCTTGATTGGACGAGGAGGCGTTGTATTCACAAAGAATAACCCTACGAGTCTGAATGTAAGAATCTCAGCACCTTTTGAGTGGAGAGCACAAAGGATTAGTGTCACTAAAGACATTTCTTATAAAGAAGCGAGTAAGCTTGTGAAAGAAATGGATGAAAAAAGGGATAACCTCATGAAGTTCTTAGACCCAGACTTCAAAAGCGAATACTTTGACATTGGTTTCAACCGTAAAACGATGAACACACAATTCATTGTAAATTCTATTATAACAGCCTTCAACGAAAAGGTAGAAGATACATCGGATAAATATTAATCCGATATTCTTAAAAACTCAATCACAACTTTCACTAACAACAATGTCTGTAAAAGTTCTTACTCCTTTTATTCTGGTGTTCTTATGGGCTTGTAGTCAACAGTCTTCTGAACATGTAAAGCAAGAACCCATTTTAGAACCTAGTACCTCATTTAATACTTATTGGTACAATTCTAAGGCTGAAATAACTTCTTACCACTTAGAACAACCTCGTTATGGAGAATATAGAAGTGGAAATGCTGTACTTATTTTTGTGACAGAGCCATTTAGTAAAACTCGATTTGTCAAACTCGATCAACCGGATAAAAAAGATGGTGTATCTGTTCTTAAATGCAATTTGATGAAGAATTTTGATACTGGAATTTATCCTTATTCTTTGATGCAGTCAGTTTTTACACCTGTGACCTCTTATCAGATACCAGCAAGTTTAAAACTTACTTTATCTAACCAAGAATGGTGTGGGCAGTATTTTACAAGCATCATGAATCAAGATGATTATTTATCTTATTTTTCTCAATCCTATTTTGAAGGAGAAGAATTGATAAAGAAAAAAATGCCAAAATATCTACTTGAAGATGAAGTTTGGAATATTATCAGAATTAATCCTGACGAACTTCCTGAAGGTGATCAAATGGTTATTCCATCTATGCTTACACAACAAATGAGACATAAAGAGTTGAAAGCAGAAAAGGCCACACTTTCTTTATTTCAAAACCCTCAAGATTCTAGTTTATACACCTATCGAATAGTTTATCATTCCATAAATCGAGAATTGAAGATTCATTTCAAAAGTGCTTTTCCTCATGAAATCCAATCTTGGGAAGAAACCTTTATCAGTGGAAATGGGAAAAATGCTCAACCTATGACAGCCAAAGCGACTCTGAACAAGCGAATGATGGTTGATTATTGGAATAAGAATAGAAATGAAGATGCTTACCTAAGAGGATCAGAAGGACTGAATATTGACAAATCTCAGAATATAGAATTTCCTAGCGTATTAAATGGAACACTAGAGCAAAAGACACATCAGAGTAATTTTATAAAATTCCCTGATAGTCAATCTTCAGAAAAAAGCCCTTTGAAATAATAGCAAATAAAAAAATCCTTTGTGTACGTATGCACAAAGGATTTAGTCAGATAATGTCAGTCTTAGATTATCAAAAAACGATTTATACTTTTTATCCATCAACGACCAAATTTTAGGATAATAGGCGTATAAAGCCTTGTATTTTAACGACCAAGTTAAACAATTTCTTTGCTTTCAATAATCGATCTATCAACTCTTTCTAAGCTTATTGATATCTCAAAGGTAGATAAAAATTTCATAAAAGTGAACGTTCATTCATTATTTTAACATTTATTTTTTGAAAAATTTCATTTTCATAAAAATACACACGAAAGTACTGGTTCTCACGTTGGTATTATAAGTACCAAGATCTATTGCTATGTCTGTTTTTTCTCAATCTGATTTACTCATTTTATATCTATTTAAAGAAATGGATACAAATGAAGAAGATCAATTCATGGATGAACTTCATTTGAATAGGGAAACCCTAGAGGCACTCCGTTCATATGAAAAAACTTTACACCAACTAGATGAATTGAATCTTTCTCCTTCAAAGGATTGTATTGATGCCATTTTAAAAAAGGCATAAAAAAAGGTATACTGTGTTACAGCATACCTTTTTTCATTTATTGGTACTTGAGTCTTAAGGAGAGACAAGTTGCATAAGTTGCGCACAAATAATTGCGCCATAAGTACCTAAAGCATAACCCAAAACAGCTAACAATACACCAACAGGGGCTAATGATGGATGAAAAGCTGAAGCTACAACTGGTGCCGAAGCTGCACCTCCTACATTTGCTTTACTACCAACAGCTAAGAAGAAGAATGGTGCTCTAATCGCTTTTGCAACAGCTACAAGTAATGCAACATGAAGCCCCATCCATAGAAGACCTACTACCAAAAGCCCTGGATTTTCCAATGTTTTCGTTATATCCATCTTCATCCCGATTGTGGCCACTAGAATATAGATGAACACACTTCCCATTTTAGAAGCTCCAGCACCTTCAAGTTGTCTTGCTTTTGTAAATGACAACGCCAAACCAATTGTCGTTGATACGACTACGATCCAAAAAAAAGCACTAGTCAATACTGTTCCTTCGAATTGTGTAAACCCGCCGAAAAACTTCACAAAAGTTTCTGAAGCCATGTGAGAAAAACCAACAGCACCAAAAGCAATACCTCCAATCAAAATTAGATCTTTTAAGGTTGGCACTCTAGTTATACTATTTTGATAACTTTCCACATTATTTTTCAAAGTCTCAATTGCTGAAGCATCTGCTTTAAGCCATTTATCAATTTTCTTAGACTTCCCTACTCCATAAAGAATAAATGCCATCCAAATATTCGCTACGATAATATCTACTGCCACCATACCAGAATACAAAGTCTGGTCATACTTATAGATTTCTAACATGGCAGTCTGGTTTGCGCCACCACCAATCCAACTTCCTGCAAGAGTAGCTAAACCTCTCCAAACTTCTGTAGCTCCTGCTCCACCAACTGTTTCTGGTGAGAAAATAGAAACAATAAGGATAGCTAAAGGTCCTCCCAATACAATACCTACTGTAGCAGTAAAGAACATGATCAAACTCTTAGGACCAAGTCTCATGATACCTTTCATATCAATACTCAGTGTCATAAGTACCAAACTGGCAGGCAAAAGATAATTTTTGGCTACGCTATAAAGATTTGAATAATCCTTTGATATGATATTCGCGGAATTCAATAATGAAGGGATTAAGTAACACATTAAAAGTGCTGGTACTACCTTATAGAATGATTTCCATATCTTATTTTCTGATTGTGAGGTATGAAACACAAAAGCCAATGCCAACATCAGTATTCCAAATACGATTGCATCATTGGTAAAAAGAGGTGCTATGTTTTCCTGCGTCATTTCTTTTATGGTTTATCAAAATTTTATCTTGCTAAAATAAAATTCAAAAATACGGCTTTATCTCAACTTTTCTTCACCAGATTCAGTGAATGCTAAAAAATATCAAACATTTCAGAAAAAATTAGATTAACTTAAGAACGTGAATCTAATATTTGAAAATAGATTCCACTATTAACAGTTTATGTTTTAAACCATAAACGTCAAACCAAGAATCGTAGAGAGGTGGAACTGAACGCAATTGAGAATAAAGTCCTAAATGACTTAAAGATAAAGCAAGAGGAAACTTTTGTGAAAATTGAAAATGGACATGTAATTGAGTTGAACTTATCAGACAAAGGATTACCTGTCTTCCCTAAAGAGTTGGTTGCTCTTGAAAAACTTGAAAAAATTAACCTATCTAAAAATAAACTTTGGAACTTTCCACTGGAGCTTACCCAATTTAAACACCTCAAAGAAGTAACGATTAGTAACAATAAGTTATGGGAATTACCTTCTGAAGTAGCTGAAATTCCTTCGTTACGAGTATTAGACCTTAAAGAAAATGAGCTTTGGAAATTACCAAATAGTATTGGTCGTTTAGAAAAACTTGAAGTTTTGGAACTTGGAGGAAATCCATTACAGGAACTGGCTGATGAAGTCGGAAATTTAGCTCAGCTTAATACGCTAGATATTAGTACGACCAAACTTTGGAGGTTACCTGATACTCTAGGAAAGTTGAAGTCTTTAAAAAGATTAGACCTTTCAAATAATCAGTTTAAAGAAGCTCCTTCCGTGATTGAAGAACTTAGCTCGTTAGAGGAACTTAACCTTTCTAAAAACCAGCTTTGGGAATTACCAGATTGGTTAGAAAACTTAGTTAAACTGAAAACTCTGGAAGCTTCAGACAATAAAATTTGGGGACTTGTAGATAACTTAAAGAAACTTACTAAACTTAGTAACATTAATCTGAAAGGAAATAAGATTCTTAATTTGCCAAATTGGGCAAAAGCAATTACTAAGAATTAAACATAAAAAGGCCTCAAGAAGCTTTTCTTGAGACCTTTTTATTTAAGTGATTTCACAAATTACACTTTAGAAAGTATAACCTAAGCCAAACTGGAAGTTTATAGTCTTTTTCCAATCATCTGGAGTTGTATTATCTGCTACATCTGTAAGCCCGTATACTACTCTTGAGTTGATGTTGAAGTTCGTATTTGGAATATAATAGGCAGCACCAGCAGTCAAAGCAAAGTCAAATTTCTTGAATTGAGTACCTTCCTCAATAGAGTTTGCTGTTGTTTCTGTGATATCAATATCATCGATACCAGCAGGAACTTGGTTACCATCTACTAACAAATGGATGTCTTTTACTTGTGAAGTGCCATCAAATTCTACTTCTGATCTTGTCAAGAAACTAAATACCGCTCCGGCTTCAATTGCAAAATTCTTTTTTTCTCCTAAGTAATACTGCGCTACTACAGGGATTGAAAGGTATTCAGTTCTGATGTTAACTCTACCAAGAGTTTCCATTGTACCAAACATATTTTGAGGAAGATCAGGGCTAATCATTGATGCAGGAATAGTCACATCAGAATTTACATTTGAGTACACACCATGTTGTCCGTATTGCACTTCTAGCTGAACCGCAAATTTTTCTGAAACACGGTAATTTGTGTAGAGTCCTCCAAATCCGCCAGCTACAAAGCCACCGTCAGGATTTTCTACTCTTAAAGCTGTTACGTTAGCACCACCTTTTACACCAAATGATAATGGGTTAGAAGATTCTTGTGCGAATGATACGGACACACCGATCACGCACAATAACATTGTGAAAATTGATTTCATTCTTGGTCGATTTTAAAAATTTCAGTCGTTGATAGATCTTTTACAACAGGAGGGCTCTTATTGGTCGTATTCACCTTTCCTATTGGATAACGGCACGCAATAAGCTGATAATTTTTAAAAATTCTATAATTATTTACATATATTGAACTATATTAAACATTCAGATCAAACGAATTAACATTAGACTAACTGCCCATTTTCAAAGAAATATAGCTATTTTCTATATCAGAAAAACATAGTTATATTTATCAAGTAATCAATGTTATAACGAGTGATTTTAGGATAGTGGAGATAATAGAACAGACTGATTATGTACTTTGAATTAAAATCTTATAACGAACTTAGTAAAGAAGAACTATACGAAATAATCCAACTTAGAGTACTTGTTTTTGTCATAGAGCAAGACTGCCCATATCAAGATTTGGATAATAAAGATCAAGATTCTTATCACTTGATGCAAAGAGATGAGAATAATAGATTGATGGGATATTTGAGAATCGTGAAGCCTGGTATTTCTTATGAAGAACCTTCACTTGGGAGAATTGTAACTCACCCAGATTTTAGAAGACAGGGTTGGGGTGTTCCTTTGGTAGAAAAAGGCATTAGCTTTATCACAAATCAATTGAAAAAAGATTCGATACGTATTAGTGCACAAATGTATCTAAGAAAGTTTTATGAAGGAATTGGCTTCAAGCAAGTTTCTGAAGAATACTTAGAAGATAACATTCCTCATATGGAAATGCTTTTTGAGAATAAAGTGCAAGCATAAAAATAGCCCTAGCAATTATCAATTTTGCTAGGGCTAATTTATTTAAGAAATAGGTTTAACTACTTATTTCGGTTTTCGCATAGACTTGGATCTTTCCCACAGAAAGTACATGCTTTGCCTTCAGGATTCAACAAAGGACTATTTGAAGCACAAGTTCCTTCAAATTTACCATCTTTCTTAAAGATAATCTTTACAGACATTCCTATAAAAAACAAAGCTATAAAGCCTATTGCAAGTAATATTGTTTCCATAATTCTTAGTACTATTCTACAAGGCTGTAAAAGTAATCAATCTACTACTACTACGCTAATTTGTAAATAATTGTTTTCAATTCAGTAATTTATCACCGAAATGCTGATTTCTACGACCGATCCGTAGAATAAAAATCTTGAATATCTTTACTTAGCTTTTGATATAATTCTTTTCGACTCTCCTCCTCTATTCTCTTCAAATGTTGTTGAATTGTCTGTTTATCTCCTCTTATCGCAGGACCTGTTTGTGCATTTGATGGCCCTATATCAAAAGCTTTATCTATTGTTTCTCGAACTAAATTTTCAAGAATTTCTAGAGGTAGATTTGCTTTTGCCAACTGATTTTCTGCAATAGTCAGAAAATGATTGACAAAATTATTTGCAAAAACAGCCGCAACATGAAGGTTTCCGCGCTGTTCACTCGTCATTTTATAGACCTTCTTGGAAAGTAAATCTGCAAGATTTTTTAGATTCTCTAAATCTTGAGTCTGCTTAGCATCCAAACAAAAAGGTATATTTAAGAAATCAACTTCTTTCTCTTTTGAAAATGTTTGAAGTGGATAAAACACTCCATTTTTTTCAAAAAACGGATCAAATATTTCTCTTGGTTTAGCCCCTGATGTATGAACAACTAATACATTGTTTGTAATCTTTAACTCTTTAGAAACACCCTCAATGGCATCATCTGGAATGGAAATGATAAGAAGTTGTGCTTCAGATTTACTGAAATCGAGGCTATTAGTAGCATTTGCACTTACCCTTTCCGCTAACTCTTGAGCAGTATCTAAGTTTCGACTATAGATTTCTGTAATTTCACAATGCTTTTGCAACGCTTGTGCTAAATGCCATGCTACTTTTCCAGCACCAATAAAAGCAACTTTCTCAATCATGATTTACAATGTTACAGTATCACCTTTAGTCGGAATCATGATATTTCCATAACCTTTCTCTTCTAAGCTTCCTTTAAAATCGTTCATCGACTCTTCCTCTCCATGAACTAAGAAAACTTGCTTCAGCTTTTGCTGATCTTGTTGCTCCACAAAATAGAGTAAATCGTTCAAGTCACCATGACCACTGAAAGAATCTGTGTGTTCAATCTTTGCTAAAACTGGAACTTCACGTCCGTCAAATTTTAGACTTTCTTCCTTATTTAACAATTTAGCACCCAAAGTTCCTTCAGCAGAGAAACCGACCATCATGATAGTTGAATAAGGATTCTCAATATTTGCTCTAATATGGTGTTGAATTCTTCCTCCTTCAATCATTCCTGAAGATGAAATGATAATACAAGGCTCATTATAATTAGAAATGGCTTTACTATCCTTTGTGTCATGCACATAATGCATATGATCGAAATCGAATAAGCTTCCAAATTCTTTCTTGAACTCTTGTGCCTCAACATTTAAGAAATGAGAATAATTTTCATAAATATTATTACTCTTTAATGCTAATGGACTATCTGCAAAAATCTTGATTGGAGGCAATTCATTATTTGCATATAACTGATGCAAAGTATACAATACTGCTTGAGTACGCCCGATACTAAAAGCTGGTATAATTAGTCTACCTGTTTTATCAACACAAGTTTCTTTAATCACTCTTATTAGTTCAACAGAAGAATCCGAAATCGAAGAATGATAACGATTTCCGTAAGTAGTTTCACAAACCAAATAGTCTGCTTGTGGTGCTTCTTCTGGATCTTGTAACAATGGATAATTCTTTCGTCCTATATCTCCTGAGAATAGAATTGTTTTCTCTTCTCCATTTTCAGTAATATGAAGGTAAATGTTAGCGGCACCCAACAAATGTCCTGTTGGAATAAATGTAATATCTAAACCTTCCTTTACATTAAACCTCCTTTTAAATTGAATTGGGACGAAGCGATCAATCGCATTTTTTACATCTTTGGGAGAATAAAGGTCATCAGGGTTGAAAGTGAAACGCTTCAAATTTCCTCCGCGAGACTTTTCTTTCTGATAAGCCTTTTTCTTCTTCATATTGATATTTGCCGAATCTAATAACAAGATTTCAGCCAAAGCTAAAGTAGGAGAAGTACAAAGAACCTGTCCTTCAAAACCTTCATTATAAAGAAGTGGAATTTTACCCGAATGATCTAGATGGGCATGCGTGAGTAGAACCAAATTGACCATACTAGGGTCAAATGGGAAGCTTGAGCCAGCATACAGGGGCATATCTTCTTTCATATTCCCCATATCAAGTCCGCAATCGATTAAAACACGGTAATCATCTTCTAACTCCAATAAAAATGCACTTCCGGTGACTTGCTTTGCTGCACCCCAAAATGTTAGCTTCATATTTCCCTCCCAAGTTTTTAGCACGAAATAATCACAAGAATTATCTGAGTAAAAATACACTCAATTTTTTACTTAAACTAATTCAAACATTACTGAACTTTTCTTAAGATTTGAATTCTTGAATTTCCTTTTTCGTATTACATAGGAATAACTTACAAGCTTTTCGTTTTGGAATATTTATTGATTCTCTTCTATTTATATTCAGACTACTAACCATATCCAGCTATGAGATTTACTCCTAAATATACTGCCCTGCTTCTTAGTTTGATGTTGATAAACTTACCTTTTTTTAACATATCGGCTCAAGGCACCAAGAATAAAAAATACTGGAAAGCTATCGAGCAAAACGATAGTAAATCTCTAATCAAAATATTAGACAAGGGACAAAACCCCAATGAAAGAAATCAAGAAGGGAATACAGCCTTACACGTAGCCATTAATTTGGAGCATTGGGATTTACTTTTACCGCTTCTTAATGCGGGTGCAGACCCAAATGCTACAAACCAAATTCATGAAACTAGTTTGATTAGACTGATCAAAAAGAAAAATAGTTATTATGTGTCTACCCTATTGAAATTTGGGGCAGAAGTAAATCAAGCTGATTTTTCAGGAAATACACCTCTGCACTGGGCATGCAGATATACAAATGAAAAAGTGGTCTACGAGATTTTGAACAAAGGTGCTGAAATAGATTATCAGAATAATTTTAGGGAAACGCCTCTACATTTGGCGGCTTCTTACGGCAGAATGAAAGTGGTAGAATTACTCCTGACCAACGGAGCTGACCCTTCAATTACGGATAGTATGGATCATAAAGCCTCAGATATTGCTGATGAAAAAGGATATCCTCAGATTGTATCTATATTATCCACTAGAAAAGAAGTGAAGTAGTACAAAAAAAAGCCGATTCAAAATATTAGAGAATCGGCTTTTTTAATTATCTATTTTTTCAATCCTATAATGCCTCGTACAGCTTCAGCCCCACAGTAGAGACCAAAAACAGCTGGCATAAAAGAAATTGTCCCGATCACTGAACGTTTAAATTTCCCTCCTGCATCTTTGCTTGTATCGTGTACTTTAGATTTATCGATATCTTCTGGAGAAAAGACAACACGAACTCCTTTATTGATTTTGAATTCTTGTCTTAGGCGCTTTCTCACTTTTCGAGAGAAGAAACAATTATAAGTTTCTGAAATATCTGCCATTTGAGCTTGAGAAGGATCTAATCTTCCTCCTGCACCCATAGCACTTACAAACTTAAGCTTTCGGTCTACACAACCTTTGATGACAAAAACTTTAGGTGTAAGTGTATCGATACATTCGATGACGAAATCATAAGTAGATTCATCCAAAAGAGTATCAATATTACTTTCATCCAAGAAAATTTCTTTGATTGTCAAGTCTACATCTGGATTGATGTCTTTTACACGATTACCTAAAACTTGAGCTTTTGGTTGATTGTCAGTGCTTACTAAAGCTGCCAATTGACGGTTTCTGTTACTTTGTTCAACCACATCTCCATCAACCAATGTAATTTTACCAACTCCAGCTCTAGCTACTTGTTCTACAGCGTAGCCTCCTACACCCCCAAGGCCAATGATAAGTACGTGAGCATTCTGAAGTTTTTGGAGTTGATCATCATCCAACAACAAGGCTGTTCTTTGTTGCCATCCCATAGTATATGTATATTGTTTGTTGCGATTATTAAAAAACGAACAAATTTAGGGATTACATTTCATAATATAAAAATGAATGGCTTAAGTCTTTTTGGTATAAACTTCTAGACTTCAACCATTCATTTTTATTCTTACCTAAGAGTTAAATTAAAACTCACCTCCATCTTGCTCTTCCTTTAGCTCTTTTACATGCGTATGAACTTTCTTTAATTTAAGAGAAATAAAAGCCATTGAAGCACCAAAAGAGATCAGTGTCAAGCCCATAAAGATTACAACTGAAAAGGCAGCAGCTTGAGGCCTCCAAATCAGAATCGTACTTAAAATGATTCCCAAAATACCAATTACTAGTAGACTTCCCCATCCAGACATTCTGAAATGACTTAATTCTAAAGAAGTACTAATTGCTCCCAAAGACCTAAACAAGACTAAAAAACCAATGTATAATGCTAAGACCTCCATCGCCATTTCTACATCTTTGAGCAAAAGAATTCCGAGTACTAGATTTAAAATCCCCATAATTAAAGCCCATCCCCAACTTCCAAAAACCCTTTTATTTGCTACCGCGAAAAGAATTTCTAAGATACCACTTACCAAAAATGAGATACTAAATAAAATAGAAAATGTCTTATAAGAACTAGCAGGAGCCATAAAAACCCAAATTCCAAGACCAATAAAACTGAGTCCAATGATTAAAGGAATGTACCAATGTTTTACACTTTCATTTATTTCATTGACAAACGAATTGTTCATATCTAAAAGCAGTTTGTTTCTAACTCAGAACATATTTGCTAGGACTCAAGAGAGAGTATGTAAGAATTAGGCAAATAAAAAACGGCCTCGAAAGGCCGTTATCAACACTAACTACTTAATTATATCAAAGAAAATCATCCCATTATTGTATTCAATTTCATCGCTACACTCATGTCTCCCGAGATTTTTAATTTCCCTGCCATAAATGCATTCATAGGGTTTAGTTCACCACTCAATAAAGCATCAAAATCTTCACGAGTTACATTTACAATACAATCAGCCTCTTTGTCTTCATTACTAACTGTATTATCTGCGTACCCATCTAAGTAGATATTTCCTTCATCACCAAATACGAATTTCATACTGTTTCCGAGTGGAGCTGCATTAGATGCTTTTTCTTGTAATACTTGCGTTGTTTTTTCGATACTCATTTCAGTTAAGTTTTCGGTTACTATTTCTTTTTCTAGTTCTGTTTCATTGATTTTTTGAGAAGGAAAATGAATTCCATCGGCCTCTTGATAAACCTTATCGTCAATAATCATTTTGGCTAAAATTTCCTTCATTACTTCTGAAGAGCCTCCTCCAATCGTCAAGATTCTACTATCTCTTAAAAGTCTTGCAATCTTAAAATCTTCGATATAGCCATAGCCTCCAAAGAATTGAAGACATTCATACATCACTTTATAATTCAACTCAGAGGTATTAAGCTTTGCCATCGAACACTCTTTCACAGCATAATGATTATCATTCTGTAATCGGCAACAATGATAGGTAAAGTACTTTTGGGCAGTCAATTCAGATGAAAGTTCTGCCACACGATGCCTTAGCACTTGGAATCGATTAATTTTTCTTCCAAAAGCTTCTCGTTGATTCATGTAATCCAATGCATAACTCAAAGCATGTTCAGCACTTGCCACAGCGCCAATTGCCCCAACTAATCTTTCGAGTTGAAGTCCTCCCATCAAATAATAAAAGCCTTCACCTTCTACCCCGATCAAATTCTCAACAGGAACTTTTACATCATCAAAGTTTAATTCGGCTGTATCTGAAGCATGCCATCCGAGCTTTTTCAACTTCCGTTTCGAGATTCCTTCAGCATCTAAATCAATGACTAAAAGACTTATCCCTCCTACTCCTGCTTCGGGATCAGTTTTTACAACAGCTATGACATAATCTCCATAATATGCATTGGATATAAAAGTCTTAGCTCCATTCACGATGTAATAATCTCCATCCTTTACAGCTTTTGTCTGAATATTTGCCACATCTGAGCCTGCTCCGGGTTCAGTGATTCCAATACAAGCTATTTTTTCTCCATTAACTGCACTTGGTAAATATTTCTGCTTTAAAGTTTCTGAACCATGTTTATAGATATATGTATTTGACATATACTGATGCACCGATGGGGTAATGGCAAAACCTCCAGAAAAGCACTTCGAAATTTCTTCAATAAAAACTACCGAGAAGAAGAAATCAGCTTCAATCCCTCCATATTCCTCTGGATAGATCAAGCCTAAATAGCCCATTTCTCCAAATTTCCTCCAAATTTCTTTAGGTACTCTTTCTTGTTCTTCCCATTCGTCAATATGAGGCATTACCTCTCGATCAAGAAAATCTCTTAATCCTTGTCTAAAAAGTTTATGCTCTTCGGTAAAATAGTAGCTTTCCATAGTTATTGTTGTTCTTCTTGGGTTATCAGTTTTTCGCTTTGTGATAAATGTTCCTTTTCCCATATTACGGGTTTAGATGTCTCCAACCATTTCTCACATTTTGTTTTATACTTATCATAGACCTCTTTCCTTCTCACTTTCATTGTTGGTGTAAGCATATAATTATCCACATCCCACATCACAGAAGTTATCACAAAAGCATGAATTTGAGTGTATCTAGCCAAAGGTTCATTGATTTCTAAGAGTAAATCTTCAAAATGATATTGAAGTATATCTTGTTCTTGACCTTTACCAAAATCATTTAGTTGCAACAAAGCGATAGGTTGCTTTAATCCCCAGCCCACTAGACATGCATATTCTACAAATGGAGAGCTAAGGATACGTTCTTCAATCGGTGCTGGAATAATAAATTTCCCTTTTTCAGATTTAAAATTATCATTCTTTCTCCCTGTAATTTTGAGAAAACCCTCTCCATCCAATTCCCCAATATCTTGAGTATGCAACCAACCATTTTTCAATACCTCAGCTGTTTTTTCAGGGTCTTTATAGTAGCCTTGCATCAACCAACTTGCTCTAGTTACTACCTCCCCTTCTTCAATTTTAATTTCGACCTCGGGTAAAGCTTGACCTACCGTTCCATTTTTCCGTTCATTTTTACGCATCACTGCACAACCTCCAATATTTTCAGTCATCGCATACACTTCTTGCAGTTCAATCCCGAGTTTATTATACCAATTGAATAAACGTTGAGAGGTTGGTGCAGCACCTGTGAGTATGATTGCAGCCTCATTTAGTCCTAGTTTTTTCCGAATTGTTTTTTTAATAAATCCCGATAAAAGAGGTATAGCTAAAAGTGTATCCAAGAATGGAAGTTTAGCCATTATACCATCGTAGAACTTTGACCAAATTCTAGGAACTGACATGAATAAAGTCGGTTGTGTATCCTCTAAATTTTTCTGAAAAGTATCTATAGATTCTCCAAATGAAATTGATCCTCCGGAAAAGATAGCTGTGCTTTCAATTATCACTCTTTCTGCGACATGATTTAGCGGCAGATAAGAAAAGTATCTAGGATTCTTTACCTTAAAAACTTTGAGCATCCCATGCATTCTTTCTACATACATCAGAGAAATAACTCCACGATAATTATGCATTACACCTTTGGGGCTTCCAGTTGTTCCAGAAGTATAAAGTATTGTCCAAAGTTGGTCAAGTGGAGGCACAGGACTATCGGTAATTGGGGTAAATTCATAAAGAATATCTTTCCATTTTTTCCCAATATCAATTTTCACATTTCCTTCATAATGAGGGAAACGAATAATTGTTCCTACATCTTTTACAATCTCTTTCTTCTCTCCCCAATCCTCTAGCTTCCCTACAAAAAGTGCCTTACAATCGCTATGTTCAAATACTTTCCGAAAGTCTGCAGCAGAAATATTTGGGTAAAAAGGCACCGAAACATGCCCTGCCATCATGATTGCTAAATCGGCAATAACCCAATGGCTACAGTTTTTAGAAAGTAATCCGATATGAGACTGTGGAGGAAGATCAAGAGACCGTAGATAGTTTGCTACTCTCCTAGCTTGATCACCTACATCTTCCCAAGTGTAAATTTTCCAATTTTTACCAAAAGGCTGTCTCAAAAATGTTTGTTCCCCTCTCTCCTTTTCCCAATAATAAAAGTAATCTAGTATGTTCCATTCTGGACTAAATTGTGTTGACATTAATAGTTAAGAGTTAGGCAAAAAATTTATTTAGAAAAGAAATAGCCCTCATTTGAAATCATAACTTGAGCTAATTCTCGACGTAAATCCTTGAGCGGAAACACTGGCAAATTCAGAAAGCCATATACGTCATAAGTATTCGGTTCTTTGGATAGGGTTAAACAAATTTCTTCGGCAGCAATTCTACACTTTCTTACGGCATCAAAAGCTAGTATTTGACAGGCTGGAATTCGGAAAGAGATCGTCATCTTATCATCTTTATTTTTCTCAGCTCTCATAATTGCAGATTCTAAAGCATAAATTTGCATCATCATATCTGACAACGCCATCGTCACTTCTTGTTCATCACTCAATGTAGTCGCAAATTTTTCAGCTACTTGCCCTGCCAACTGTAGCATCAAAACTTTTAAGTTTTCTACAACTTTATATAACTCAGGAATGATCAGTTTATTTGCTGAAATTTCATGTGGTTTCTGAGCCATTGCTTGTTGAACTGCAGTCATCAAATCTAATTCTCCTTTCATTGCTTTTCGGAAAATCATATCTACGCTCAACATTCGATTAATCTCATTTGTACCTTCATAGATTCGGTTTACTCTACTGTCTCGGTAAAGTGTCTCAATCTTTGATTCAGAAGAAAAGCCCATTCCTCCATGAATCTGAAGACTTTCATCTACGATAAAATCAAATGCTTCGGTATTATAAACTTTAATCAGAGAGCATTCAACGGCAAAGTCGGCAACGGATAAATATTTTGCTTTAGCCTCTTCTAGGCCATCCGCTATCAACTCATCAAATTTTTGGTCAATATCATTACTTGCTCTGTAAGTCATACTTTCCATTGCATAGATCAAAGCTCCCATCTGCCCAATCTTATGCTGAATAGCACCGAACTGATTCAATGATTGTCCAAACTGCTTTCTTTCTGCGGCATAATCAATTCCATGCTTTATTGCCCTCTTAGCAATTCCCATCACAGATGCCCCCATCTTGATTCGTCCTGTATTCAGCACTTCAAGAGCCATTTTAAACCCTCTTTGCCTTTCTCCTAAAAGATTCTCTGCAGGAATTGGAACATCATTAAAAAATACTTGCCTTGTAGATGATCCTTTGATTCCCATCTTCTTTTCTTCTTCACCTAGCGTTATCCCTCCAAATGCTTTTTCTACTATAAAAGCAGAAAGAAGATCATCATCTTCAATCTTAGCAAAGACTATAAAAATATCAGCATAGCCAGAGTTGGTAATCCACATTTTCTGCCCATTCAGCATATATTGTTGCTTCGACTCATCCCAAACTGCTTTGGTTCGAGCTGCATTTGCATCTGAACCTGATTGTGGTTCTGTGAGGCAATAGCAAGACTTTATTTCGGCACTTACTAAACCGGGTAGATACTTTTGCTTTTGTTCTTCATTGCCATAAAACAAAATCGGAGCAATACCAATACTTGTTTGCACTCCAATTGTTAAACCAAAAGAATAAGCTTGCGCCGTCATTTCAGTTAATGCAACCTGTGTTGTAAAATCGGCTTCATAACCTCCGTACTGCTCTTCTACGCCTAAGCTTAGAAAACCAAGGTCTGCGACTTTCTTCATCAAACCATCGGCATACTGATGTGCCTTTGCAGAATCTAGCTCTGCGTAATTAGGTTCAATCTCTTTTTGGATGAAATCCGTCACGCTTTGGCGAAGCATAACTTGCTCTTCACTAAATTCTTCGGGTGTGAATGTAGTGGCAGAAGAGTGACTTTCAAGGATAAAAGAGCCTCCTTTGACTTGGGTTTGTTTCTGGGTATTCATTCAATTAAAAGAGTTAGTGTTTAAAATTAAGTTTCAAGACTTATGTATAAGCGTTCGTCATATTTCATTTAAAAAATTGGGTTGTAATATTAGGACAAACCATTCCCCTTAAGTATTGTAGTGGGGGAGATTGCCCCACGAGAAAAGCTAGGGTTGATTTGCGGGAAGGAGATTCGATGGGGCTTGATTTTCTTTGGTTCGTTTCTTTGATCAAGCAAAGAAATGAACAACACAGAGTGAACAAGAACCTAAACCTCCACCGTGCAAGAATAATAAATGCAATACACGCTCCCTTAACTTTGATCTATCAACTTATGTCTAAAAAAATAATTCGACTTTATGAAGTATTACTTTAGAATCACACCTTAAACACATCACCCCACAATCTTTGCCCTCCATCCAAATACACAGTCTCTCCAGTAATAAACTTTGCCATCGGACTCGCTAAAAAAGTAGTCAGATTCGCGACATCTTCTGTTGAACCCAAGGTTTTGAGAGGAATCTGATCAGACAAGCCTTTCAGAATCTCATCGGGGTATTGTTCTAAGCCCGTAGACTTAATGATACCCGGTGCAACAGCATTCACTCTGATCTGATAAGGACTCCATTCCACAGCAAGGCTCTTCGTCAAGTTATCTACACCTGCTCTTGCCGCTCCCGTATGTGCCATTCCCGGGAATCCTCTAAAAACGTTCGCGATTATGTTTATAATATTGCCAGATTTTTGAGGAATAAAAAATGCTTTGGCTAAAATTTGAGAGACATACCATGTCCCATTCAAATTATTGTTTATCACAGCATTCCATCCTTTGATTTTTATATCTTCTGCACGAGACGGAAACTGACCTCCAGCATTATTGATTAAGATATCAAGACTTCCCCACAAGGACTTTACTTTTTCGGCAAGCAACTCAACAGATTCAACTTCTCTGATATCACAAACTTGATATTCACAAACACCAAATTCTTGTAATTCAGTTTGTGCCTTGATCAGTTTTTCTTCCTTACGAGAAGCAATCAGAACCTCTGCGCCGTACTGAAGAAAGTGTTTTGCTGTAGTGTAACCAATCCCACTTCCTCCCCCTGTCACAACTACTTTTTGCCCTTTGAATATATCTTTTTGAAACATGGTCTAATTCACGAATTAAAAAATAGATTTAGCTCAATTCAGCATTCTCTTTCTTTGGTAAAGCAAGAATTGCCCTCGCTTCTTCAATACTTGCCGGCTCACTGTCTAACATCCTCATCATCTCAACAGCCTTTTCCACACATTCACCATTTGATTTTGACATATCGCCATTTGGCAAGTAAAGATTGTCTTCCAAACCGACACGGAAGTTTCCTCCCATGGTGATTGCAGCAGCAACCATCTTCCATTGCTTGCGCCCAATGCCGACTACTTGCCAATGTGCTTCAGAAGGGATTTGCTTTACTTGATGTAAGAGGTTCTCAGTGGTAGCGGGGATACCTCCTAAGACGCCCATGATCATACTAAACTGATAAGGTGGTTTCAGGATGCCCATATCTATGAGCGGCATGGCATTGTTGAGATGCCCAGTGTCAAAACACTCCATCTCTGGCCTACAATCGGCTTCATTCATCTTTTCTAAAAAGTATTTGATGTCTTTGAAAGGGTTTGCAAAGACAAAATCATGGTAAAATTGCTTTTGCTTTTTAGAATAGATGGCATAATTCATTGATCCCATATTGAGAGCAGCCATATCGGGCTGTAGTGCAGAGATATGATGGATGCGTTCTTCTTGAGGAATGCCAATTGCACCTGTAGAATAGTTGATGATCACGTTCCCACACTTGGCTTTTACGGCTTCGTCAATTTTACGGTATGATTCTACATCATAGGCAGGCATTCCGTTATCTTGACGTGCATGAATGTGTAAAATACTTGCTCCCGCCTCTATCGCCCTCCTTCCTTCTTCTGCGATTTCTTCTGCAGTATATGGAATTCCTTCACATTGTGTTCTATTCGCCAAAACACCTGTCAAAGCAGCTGAAATAATTAGTTTTTGGGGCATTGTATGTGTTGTTTTTTGATAAAAAGTGTCTGTTCAATACGGTATTTATTATAAAGACAAGGCATGCCTTGTCTCTACATGTTCTTTAATGATAAACCTACTTTCCTTCCCACACGGGATTTCGTTTTTCTTTAAATGCTTGAATGCCTTCTCTTGCATCTTGGGTTTGGATGACTTTTCCCAGCATATCTCTCAAATATTTGTGTTTCTCAGACTGACTTCCTTGGCTCAGCTTTCTATAAGCTTCAATCCCATAGTGTAGTGCAAGGGGCGCATTGGCAGAAAGCTCTTTTACAATCTTATTTACGGCTTCATCTAATTCAGATTCTTGGGCAATTTCAGTGACTAAGCCTAACTCTTTGGCTTCGTCGACAGGTAAATCATATCCTCTCAGACACCAGTCCAAGACTTTTCGTGCAGGCATGACATCCATAAGGCTCGCCATGACTTGGAAAGGGAACAATCCCCTTTTTACTTCGGGAAGCCCCAATCGGATGCCTTCTTTTGCGACAACTTGAGTTGCTCCAGCCAAAAGTAAGAAGCCACCAGCGAAGACGGGACCTTGTACCTTGACAACGCAAGGTTTGTGACACTTAAAGAAGATTTCTCCAATCAAGATTTCTTCTTCAGCAGTGGGTACCGTAGAGTCATGTTCTTCAATGACACCCATAAATGCCTTCAAATCGGCTCCCGAACAGAAAATATCACCGTTCGCTTGTAAGAGTACCACTCGAATATCGCCATGATGATGTGCATAAGCGAAGGCGAAGGCCATCTCATTGAGCATGACAGGGTGCAATGCGTTCTTTTTGTTTGGTCGGTTTAGCGTTACAACCAAAGCATGCTCTTTTACCGCTAGCTCAATAAAAGCGAAGTGGTAAGTAAAGATGTTTTCGGTTTGATCTTTCGTAAAATACATGTTGTCTATTGTGTTTATCTAGTCGTTGATGTTCTATTTCAGTTTTTTGTGTTGATACACTATGAATTTATGATAAAGACAAGGTATGACTGCGTCCGCCCTTGTCTCTACGCTATGGATAGTGATTTTCCGACAGTGCGAATAGCATAAGAGCCATTAATCCTCCTCAATTTTTAATAAAAGCGTACCTGCCTCTACTTGATCGTTGGTTCTGATAAATATATCCACGATGCTTCCATCTGCATTTGCAGTGATGGTATTCTCCATCTTCATGGAAGTTAGGATTAACAAGGCTTGTCCTTTTGATACCTTGTTTCCCTTCTCTACCAAGACCTTGATGATCTCTCCGGGCATTGGCGCGGTATACCCGCCCTTGATTTCTTCTTTCTCTGGCAAAGGCAATCGTTCCAAAAGTGTCGTTTCGGTTACTTTTGCCTTATTACTTTCTTTTACGTAATAAGTACCGCTTCCAGCTATTGTGTACGTCTTGACAGCATCATTAAGCTGTATTCTGATGCTTTGCTCATCTGTGGAAAGTACAGAAGCTTTATAGTTCTGATCATTGACCGAAATCTCAAAACCAGTTTTTACGACCTTATAATTAACTTGTACTTCGTTTTCTCCCACTTGATACTTGTCAAATTGGGGTTGATAGAAGTTATTGCGCCATGCAGAAGGCAAGTTGCCAAGGACATGCTTCTTCTGATTTCGTTGATTCCACCTGAATAACGATAGTGCGATCAATGGTTCAATTTGCGCAGCGCTTTGTTCTTGTTGATATTTTAAAAGAATGTCAGTTTCATCGAAAAGACGAGTGTGATATACCCCTTTTTGAATGTTTTCTTGCTCAAATAGGTATTGCAAAAAGTCTTGATTGGTAGTTAAGCCCAAGCAATCTGTTTTCCCTAAGACAAAGTGCATCTTACGAAAAGCAGCATCACGGTTTTCTGCCCAAACAACAAGCTTCGCTATCATTGGGTCATAAAATACGCTGACGTCATCGCCTGTCTGAACGGCAGATTCATAACGTACCCCTTCCATATTTACTTCCGACCATTTCAGTACAGTACCAGTAGCGGGCAAGAAGCCTTTCATACTGTCTTCGGCATATAACCGAAGCTCTACGGCATAGCCTTTTTGAGGAATGTCATCTTGATTTGTGATTGGTAAGACTTCTCCTTGGGCTACTCTTATTTGCCACTCAACAAGATCGAGTCCTGTTATCATTTCAGTGACTGGATGCTCGACTTGTAGACGTGTATTTACTTCCAAAAAGTAGTACTGACCGTCTTCGGTAAGGATAAACTCGACAGTCCCCGCATTTACATAGTTTAATGCTTTAGCTGCGTTTATTGCAGAGCTTGCCATCTGTTCTTTCACCGATGCTGAGAGTACAGGCGAAGGTGATTCTTCTAAAATCTTCTGATGACGGCGTTGTAGTGAGCATTCTCTTTCATGAAGATGAATTGCATTGCCATGTTCATCACCAAATATTTGGAATTCGATGTGTCTAGCTCTTTCAAAATACTTTTCGAGCATCATGGCATCGTCACCGAAAGCATTTTTAGCCTCGCTTTTTGCCATTTCATAGGCACTTTGCATTTGAGACGGCTGTTCTACAATTCGCATTCCCTTTCCACCACCTCCAGCAACGGCTTTCAGTAATACGGGATAGCCAATGCTTTCTGCCTCTGTGGTGAATCGTTCTAAAGATTGGTCGTCACCTTTATATCCCGGAATGACAGGTACATCATGTGCTTCCATCAGACTTTTTGCCAAGGATTTTGATCCCATTTGCTCGATGCTATCTGCTTTCGGTCCGATGAAAATAATTCCGCTCTCTCTACAAGCTGTTGCAAAAGCAGCATTTTCAGCTAAAAACCCATATCCGGGATGTATCGCTGTGGCTTCAGTAGCCTTTGCCGCATTCAATACTTTCTCAAAGTTGAGGTAAGTATCTGCGGGAGCATTTCCGCCTAATGCAATCGCCTCATCTGCCTCTTGTACAAAGAGTGCATTGGCATCTGCATCAGAAAAAATAGCAACGGAACGAATCCCCATCTTCTGACAGGCACGAATGATTCTTCGGGCAATCTCACCTCTGTTGGCAATCAGTATAGATTCAATGATACGCATTGACATTGGTCTGTTGTTTTCGGGTAAAAAGTGTTTTGGTCGTAGATGATTACAAATACTCGGTGTACACAAAAAAAGTGGTTACACGTTATGTTTGACTGACTAAATTATCTGATGATAATGTCTTTGTTTATGTTGTATTTTCAGTCGTAGAGACAAGGCATGCCTTGTCTGTACCTAGTACGGTCTATCTGATGATAATTCTCTCTATTCTAAACTTTAGAATATATTTTTCGAGTCTGAAGAACTGCGTTCGCCTCTTTCTTTCACTCATAAACTCTTAAATCACTTCGTTAACTCTAAGAATAGAGAAGGTAATCAACAAATACAGCTTACATTCTGAAGACTCCATAAGAAGAAGTGCCTTCGTAGACTTTATTGTTGACGATGGCAAGGCAAAAGCCCAAATAGTTTCGGGATTCTCTCGGGTCGAGGATGCCATCATCCCAAAGTTGCCCTGTACTGTAGAAAGCTGTCGACTTCTTATCGACTTCTGCCATCATATATGCTCTCAAGTTCTTTGCTTGCTCTTCATCGTAAGGAAGTCCAGCCTTTTGTGCAGCTTCTCTTTGGATCAGTTCCATGACCCCAGCCAATTGTTCCCCTCCCATTACCGCAATCTTTGAGTTCGGATAAGCAAAAAGGAAGTCCGGTTCGTAAGCTCTGCCATTCATTGCGTAATTCCCTGCCCCAAATGAGGCTCCGACCATCAGCGTAATAGATGGTACTTCACTATTGGAAACCGCATTAATCAGTTTTGCACCATTTTTTATGATTCCTCCCTCTTCGTAGTCTTTTCCAACCATAAATCCAGTGATATTTTGGAGAAAGATAAGAGGTGTATTGTTCTGATTACAGAGCTGAATGAATTGTGCTCCTTTATTTGCCGATTCAGAGAATAGCACACCGTTGTTTGCGATAATCCCGACTTTATATCCGTGGATTTTGGCAAAACATGTCACTAATGTGTTTCCATAATCAGGTTTAAATTCTGAAAACTCGGAACCATCTACAATTCTCGCAATGACTTCTCTTGCATCATAAGGTACTTTAATATCTGCAGAGACAATACCGAGCAGTTCATCGATATCATAGACCGGTTCTTGTACCTCGGTGTCTGGTACTTGTTGTGGAGTGGCATCTTTCAGTTGCGCTACAACCTCTCGGGCTAACCGGATGGCATCGTACTCGTCTTCTGCCAAATAATCGGAAACTCCAGAGACTTTAGAGTGCATGCTTGCCCCTCCTAAAGATTCATCATCTACGACTTCATTGGTCGCCATCTTGACAAGTGGAGGTCCTGCCAAAAATACCTTTGCTTTATCCTTAACGAAGATTGCATAGTCGGACATTCCAGGAACATATGCCCCACCTGCAGTGCTATTTCCGAAGACTACCGAGATATTTGGGATGCCTTTCTTGGAACGACGGGTTATGTCACGGAAACTTGCGCCTCCGTAATTGAAAATTCTTTCTTGCTCAGGAAGATGAGCACCCGCGGACTCCACCAAGTTGACAACAGGAAGGTGATGTTTCTCTGCGATCTCCCCCAAACGTAAACTTTTATTGAGTGTAGCGTAATCTACTGCTCCACCTTTCAAAGTTCCAATGTTTGAAATGACCATGCAGAGTTTCCCACACACGAGTCCAACTCCTCCAACGGTCGTACCGCCAACACCTAAGCCTTTTCCTCCTAAACCAACAAGTGGCATCAGTTCGAGAAAGGGAGAATCTTGGTCTAGAAGAAGTTCTACACGTTCACGAGCGAGTAATTTGCCTTTACTTCTCGCCTTGAGGATGTGTTTTTCCTTTCCTTGGAATCGACTTTTCTCCATTTTAAGGTTCAAGTCGTTCAAGAGGACTGACATTTCCTCATAATTCTTTTGATAAGCCTCTGAGTGCTTGTTTACTTGGGTTTGGAATAGACGCATAGTCTTTGGGTGTTCCTAAATAATCTATGTAGAAAAAGTTTTACTGCTATTTCAACAATGCTCGCTCAAAATTCTCTCTTCCTTTGTCTGTAAGATAAGGTTTGAACATATCCCACATTGCTTTTCGGACTTCAAGCTCCCATGCCTGTTCTGAAGGGGTGATGAATTCTTGTACTGGCCAGTGGAAGAGTGTCATCCACACGAGTTTGGCTAGTCTTTCATACTGTCCTTCTTCTTGTTCCGCGATCATATTCCCTGATCCCACCGAATAATCGAACATTGCTTTGATATATGCGATGTGTTCATGGGCGTACTTGCTTTGTAGCTTCCCTAATTCGGGAAATTGACGAAACAAAGACATGGTATCTAGGATGACGAACTTATATTTCTCGGTCAGACCGATGATCATAAGAGACTGACGGTTGATGACTTCAAAAGATGGAATGGCTTGTACTTCCGATAAAGCAGTTTTGCGTTCATTTTCCATCTGTACGAAGAGCATCTCGACAATCACGTTTTTATTCTTGAAATGATAAGCGAGATTGCCGGGACTCAGCCCTGCTTCCTCAGAAATATCTCGCATTGTGACTCCACCGACTCCTTTTGTATTAAAAAGCTCTAATGCCGCATCTAAAATCCTTTCTTTCGTGCTCAATTTCTTCGGTGCTGTCATATCATTTTCAGTTCCTCATTCTAAAATCCTTAAATAAATTAGAACAAGAATTCTAATTTTACAAGCACACTAAAGAAAAAGTTTAAAAAATACACTTAATAATCTTCAGTACATGGTCATTTGTCTTCAGATTTAGATAAATGATGTTAAGTACAGCTAACTCTTTGCTTAAATAGCAGTTATAGTTATAGTTTTAGTATAAGACTAAAAATTAAAGAAAATGATTGAATTGACGATAAACCCTACGGACAAGAAACAACTCAAAATCAAACAGACATTAGAGGATATGTCTTTGGCTAGAAAAGTAGTTGAAAAAGAAAATCATCAAAGCCCAACACTTTCACACAGTGGTAAAACGTATTCAGGATTTGATGATATTGAAAAGTATATCGAAGAATTAGTCCAGTTACAGAAGCAGTGGTATGCTTGCCGATGTGATATGTTTGCTGATTAAATTAAAGTGGTCTATCGCTTGACCACTTTAATTTGTCACTTTTTCTTCTTTTGACTTCAAAGGATTATTCCCCTCAAAATTTGCCATTGAATCGTAAATTCCCAACCCTCTTCCGATCAATAAGTCAAACCATCTTACAGGAAGAATTCCCTTGATAAAAGGTGATAACCTATTCATAAATGGCATTCGTACAAATATTTTATTCTTACCAACTCCCTTAACAATTTGTTTCGCAACTTCTTCTGCTGTGAGTGTTGGAGTTAAGAAATTTGATTTAAAGCCTGTAAACATTGTGGTATTTACGTGTCCTGGTTGAACAGTAGTCACTTTTATATTTGTCTTTAGCTGTTCCATTTCCAAGCGCAAAGACTCAGACCAACCTGTACTTGCCCACTTCGATGCACAATACACACTCATTTGAGGGCATGACACCAAACCAGCTATTGAAGTTATATTTACAATGTGTCCTTGCTTTCGTTCAATCATTCTTGGTAATAATGCAGAAGCCACATACATACTCCCTTTGGCATTTACATCCATCAATAAGTCTATTTCCTCTGTCTGCATTTCATGAAAGTATTTTCCAATCATGACGCCCGCATTATTGAAAAGAATATCGATATGAATATCTTCCTCAGCTAATTGTTGTGCAATTTCTTTTACTTCGTTAGGATTAGAAATATCAACAACTTCTCCCCTCAGTTCACAATGAGTTGGTTGAAACTCATGATAAAGTCGGTGAACTTGTGTTAAATCTTTATCTAAATAAATGATTGATTTAGCCTTCTGAATTAGCCCTTGAATAAGTAAAGCTTTCCCAATTCCTGCACATGCACCAGTAATCAGAATGGTTTTATCTTTGAGTTTTGTCATAACTTTAAAAAAATGATTAAGACAAGTCAAAAAGTCTTTTAAAAGTGATGTAAATATTTTCTTTCAGTTCCTCAAGTTCTATCCTATGTATTTGAGCAACCTGATTATAAATGTCTTTGATTTCGTACTTTTCTTGATCGTCAGTTTCAAGAAAGAATAATTCGCCTTTCAACTCTCTTATGGTTCTAAATGCTTTTGTTTTTTCATTAAATAAAAAAGCACCAAAAGAAGGAATAATACCTTTTTGAATGCATTGTTTAGCTATTTGAATATTGGCATTAAAACCGTGAATAATCCAAGGCATTTGAGCTTTTGAAGACTTTCTTATTTCTAAAATTTCAGAATAAGCCCTTACACAATGAATAATTAATGGCTTTTTAAGTTCTTCTGAAAGTTCAATATGCTTCAAAAATATCTCTTTTTGAAAATCTAAAGAAACTTCAATTGCTTTATCTAATCCACTTTCACCAATAGCCAACAGATCACTTTCATTTTCAATACTTTTTAGAAATTCGTTCCAATTGACCTTTTCTACTTTGTTATAATCCCAAGGATGCCAACCAACTGAAAAAGGTATTTCAAAGCTATTTTGCTCAAAATCTTGAATGAAAATATTTTGAATACTTATCTGTTCTGCTCCTCTTTTTCCATTAAAATGTGTGTGGATATCTACAAAAGGATAATTGGTTTCTGTCAAAAATATCTAATAATTAAAGTCCTGTGATTAGTAAACTAGAAATCAAATATATACAAGATTTTAGAAAGTCTGATCTTTTTGAATTATGATTCTCCCCGAATTAAAAAAAGTCCCATTCTCAAGAACTTGAAAAACATATACTCCCTCTGACAGATTTGGTAAAAAAATCTCATCAATTTCGCCCAATAAATCTGTCTGAAAAACAGCTTTTCCATATAAATTATATAACGTAAATGTCTTTGGCTGATTTGATGATTGAATGTAAATCGGATACTGATTAAGTACAGGATTCGGATATACAATTAAATCTTTCTCTTGGGTAAATAAAATTGAAGCCTCATCTGATAAAATCAGACTTTCATCCTCTAATATTATTGAGGCTCTAAACACTTGTCTTCCTGTTCCTTCTAGCGGGATACTTAAATTTAGTAAAGTCTCTTCAATATTATCTTGAATACTCAATACCTCTGAGAATCCATTTTCAACTCTCTCGAAATGCACTTCTTTAACTCCCAAAATACTACCAAGTTCTAAAGACAAATGTGCTAAATCATTTTCTCCTTTCTTCACCAAAAAACTTGAAATATAACATGAACTAAATTGAGTATTTAAATCAACTGCATAAGAAGACAATCCTCTTCGTTCATTTTTGAAATATGGTGTGAGAGAGAAGGTTTCGGGAATTGACACTCTTTTTTCGAAATACTTATAATTTTCTTTTTCTAAACTATAAAATGATTTAACTCCTTTACTTATTTCAGCTATTTCATAACTCTCAATATTTGAGATAGAATCCCATGCTAAAATAAATCGATCATCGCAGTTTACTGCAAAATTCAAATTCGGAATAGGATTGACTGTAAACTCATCAGAATAAAAATATTCATTCTCAACTTTCATTCGTAACTGTCCAATACTTGTTACTTCAGGGATAAACCATTCATAATACCCTAAATTGAGATCAATATCATTTTTAACTTCTCTCCAACTATCAGCCTCATCACTAAGATTATCCCACTTTACTTCTAAAGTTCCTAACTTACTTTCAAAAGAATTTCTCCATCTGACAATCCTAGTTTTACCACTCTCTAATGGATCTGAAAAAGTTGGGTAAGTCCATTCAAATTTATCCTTAACTGTATAATCATATGAAATAGAAAATTTCTGAAAATCAGTATGTAACTCAGTTGATTTCACCTCTATGGTATACATTCCTTCAGTAGGTTTTTTCACCGAAATGTATTCAACATTATTAAGGTGATCTTCAGCTCTAATCGCATCCAATTTTAAACTGTCAATATGATTAGCAGAAGAAAGTACCCAAGGTAAAACTTGCCCCCCTTCATTTGTTTTAAGAACTGCATCTAGGTCATTTATTAAAGCCTTATAATCTCCTAAATTTGCCTGTGGATCAGTCCAAACTAATGAGAGTTTCAACTCTGAAACATCGGATGGTATAGAAAATGAAAAGCTTTTTATTTCATTTTCCTTCAAAGAATCTTCAAAAAACTGATGATTGATTAAAGTTGACATAGCTCTTTCCGCATCTAATCTACCATATCCAGAAATGTAATCAGGCCCTTCATTTTCTATATCGATAGCAGTAGTTATTAAAAGAGATTTGATTAAAGATGAAAGAGCTGAACCAGCATAACGTTTTTGATAGGCTTCTTTCAATAAAATTGCAGTACCCGAAACATAAGCGGCAGCATCTGAAGAACCATTTCTTCCATAAGCTACAATTTCTGGCTTTAATCTACCATCATAAGCTGGACCTCTAGAACTTCTCAGGTCAACTTCATAATATTGATTATGTGCTCCAACCAGAAGTATATTTTTAGCCATCTTCACTTTTCCACTAAGGTTTGCAAAATTACCTATACCTTTATATGTACCTATTTCTGGGATTGAATCACCTTTATTCCCAGCCGAAAAAACATGAAGTATTTCAGGGTTTTCAAATACTTGCTGGTCATAAGCCGAGGACTCTAAACTATAGTAATTAGCAATATCAAAACCATAAGAATGATTTTGTACGTGTACATCCAAATCGGAAAACATCTTAGACACATCGGGGAATACATTTTCATATGAAGTTGAAGCCAATGATGTTTTTGGAGCGACTCCTTTTCCTGTGATAAATGAATTCCCTGCCCCTCCTATTAAAGTCGCCATAGCAGTCGCATGGTTTGAAGTTTCTAATGCTTCAAAGTTAGTCGTTACTGATCTGTCAGATAAATCAATATCTTCTTTATTGAATTGCAATTCTTTAATTGCTACTACTTTTTCCTTACCTAAAAAATCTGCGAATTTATGATGCAAAAATTGTATTTGATTAACTGAAAGGTCTAACTCATTTAAGGGGCTTTCAGACAGAGGTTTATTAGCGATATCTATCCGAGTTACACTTTTAAGTGACTGAACTTTCACCAAATTTTCAGCACTCAGACGCAGTTGATAACTATTATATTCAGAATACTTTTTCACAATTCCATACTTGATTTTATTCAATTGGAGTTCTTGAATAAAATCAGACTCTAAACTAAACTGAATCAGGTAATTGCGCACATCATTTGGGGGATTGTAAAAATTTGAGGCATAGAATTTTACAGAATCATCTAAACCTATCGAATCTAATATTGAATCGCTTTTTACACCTTCAACAATATAACTATCCTTACCTTGCCGTCTATAAATTTTAAGTTTTCTACTGTCTTTATAAGCTTGATTAATTTCACCTTTTCCTACTTCAAATAAAGTGTTTGGTGAGCTAACTTCTATACTTTGAACTGTTTGTGAATGTATTTTTTGAAGAATAAATAGGTTTAAAATCAATATATGCGATATGTGATAGAATTTTTTTTGAAAAAAAATCATAGTGAAAAAGTTCAATATTAGTTTTTGAATTGGAATATAAATGAGTTTTTGAAGTGTAAACTCATCGTTAGTAACATTATATTTAAGTTTATTTTCTTCCTTAACTAGTGATTACATCTACAAAAACCTATACATAGAATTTTCATAAGAGCTAGCTAAATTCAAAAGATACAAACATCTGAAAAATTACCATTTCACAGAATTATATTTCTTGTAAGTAAAATTATCAGCTTACAACATCGTAAATGAAAGAATTATAATTATTCAAGATTTTAAAATCTTATGAGTTTACTCATTTTAAGTACAGTTGTTAATCTTACGTTATTAACATAATACAAATTCAAATCTAGCATCCCAAAAGAACTATAAAAACCTGTATTTGTACAAGTTACAAAGTTTAATTTATATTTGACTTAAATTCATTTACAGAAAAATCCAATTCAATTCACTATTGAGTGAACTATCCCAACTTGAATTCATAGAATGTTAATACATAAAAGGCTCATTCAAGTTTTCACTCTTAAAAACTAATTCAATGAAAAAAGTAACATTATTATTAATCGTTACAACACTTGTAATTTTTTCTGCATGTACATCTACTGAAGAAAATGTTCAACCAAATGAGGTTACTCCTGAAATCATGGCTAAAATTGAGGCTCTTGGTTTCAACACTAAGGACTTCCCTGTTCATCTTCACGATGGAAATTTAGTTGTAGAGAATGACATCGTTTTCCGTCTAGATCAACTAGACTTTATGTCTTCTCGTTCTCAATTTGCAACTGAAGAACATTATAGTACAGATAACTTGGTTACTGGACTTCCTCGTACAATTAATGTTTACGTTAGCACTAGCTTCCCTCAAAAGTATTTTGATGCTGTGGATGCAGCTAATGCTCGTTACAATGCTGAAAATCTAACTCTTACTTTTCAAAGAGTAGGAAATAGCAATTTAGCTGATATCAGCTTTACACCTTCTCCTTGGTGGTATAGATTTTATGGCATATTGGGTTCTGCTGGATTCCCTACAGCAGCAGGAGATCCATACAATGAAATTTTGTTGACAAGAGCTTACTACGACAACGTGACTGATCTAGGAGCTTTAACAACAACAATTGCTCATGAAATGGGACACTGTATTGGTTTCCGCCATACAGATTATATGGATAGAAGCTTCAGTTGTGGTGGTGCAACAGACAACGAAGGAGCTTCAGACATTGGTGCAAATCTTATCCCAGGTACACCTTCTAGTCCAGAAGTAGGTTCATGGATGCTTGCTTGTTCAGATGGTACGAACCGTCCATTTACAAGCGGTGACGTTACTGCATTGAACTACCTATACTAGACCAATTCAACATCTAAAGCTGACTCATAATCTTTATAATCTAGGTAATTTGACTATAATAATCGCTCATGAAATTGGGCATTGTATAGGCTTCTGCCACACAGATTATATGGATAGAAGCTTTAGCTGCGGTGAGCTTATGATAATGAAGGTGCTTCAGATATAGGTGCAAATTATATTCTTGGTACACCTTCTAATCCTGAAGTAGGCTCTTAGATGCTTGCTGGTTCGGACTCGTCCTTTTACTAGCGGCGACCAAACTGCATTAGACTATTTATACTAAAAGTGTAAATACACTTTAAATATTAAGAATGAGCCTTTCACCACCTTGCTTGAGTGAGCAAGGTGGTTTTTAAATAAAAAAGACTACCCAAAAAATTGAGTAGCCTTTTAATATAATATTGACTTCAAATTTATTTTTCTTGCTCAGCCATACTCTCTTGAACTTGCATCATGAATTTTTGTAATTCAAGTGTATTGTAATTGATTGCTGCAGCTGAGAAACTTCTTCCTTTTTGGAATGGATAACCTTCTAAAGAAGCAAAGAATTTTGTTACTTCATCTGAAACTGGTACAAATAGCCACATGTTGTCGATCATCCAACGTACATACATTTCAGATTCTAAAGGTGCTTTTTCAAATGGATCGGCTCTTAAGTTCACAATTTGTGCCCAAGAAGGAACCATACGAACAGCTGAGGCCATATCTCCATCAAGTTTTGCAAAAGTCAACTTCCAATCATTCCAACGAATCGCATTGAACTCTCCTCCTTGTCCAAAATACATTTTAGTAGTACGAGGGCTTTCCTGTACTTCTCCTTTGAAATAAGGTAAGAAATTATGGCCATCAAGATGAACTCTCCAATCTTTATTGTTGTACTCAACACCTTCTTTCATTTCGTCCACTAAATTGTCATCACCAACAGCTGCCAAAAGTGTAGGCATCCAATCTTCATGAGACATCATGGCATTTACCTGTGTTCCTGGCTCAATTACTCCTGGCCAGCGCACGAGTTGAGGCACACGCATTCCACCTTCGTAAGTAGTACCTTTTTCACCATGAAATGGAGTCGTACCACCGTCAGGCCATGTAAATGTTTCAGCCCCATTGTCAGTTGAATAAATTACGATAGTATTGTCTTCTATACCCAACTCTTCCAATTTATCGAGCATTACTCCAACATGTCCGTCATGCTCCAACATTCCATCCGCATAGATAGAAATACCCGACTTTCCTTTGGCTTCTTCCTTCAACCTTGTATGGACATGCATACGAGAAGTGTTCATCCATACAAAAAATGGTTTTTCTTCTTCATGTGCTTTCTCCATAAAGTCTAAGGCACCGTCCATAAATTCTTCGTCAATGGTCTCCATACGTTTACGAGTCAATGGTCCTGTATCTTTTACTGGTCCATCTGCCGTTGATTTAATCACCCCTCTAGGTCCGTAGTTTTCTCTAAATGAAGGATCTTTTGGGTAGTAATATGTCTCTGGTTCTTCTTCGGCATTTAGGTGATAAAGATTCCCGAAGAATTCATCAAAACCATGATTTGTAGGCAAATGCTTATCTCGATCTCCTAAGTGGTTTTTACCAAACTGACCGGTAGCATAATCATGCTCTTTTAGAAGATCTGCAATTGTAGGAGCCCAATCAGGAATACCATGATCTGAACCAGGCATTCCAATTGTCAAAAGTCCCGTACGGAAAGGTTGCTGTCCAGTAATAAATGATGCACGACCTGCTGTAGAAGATTGTTGTGCATAATGATCTGTAAAAATAGCTCCCTCTTTAGCTAAGCGGTCAATATTTGGGGTATGATAACCCATCATTCCTTGGTTGTAGGCTGAGATATTGTAATACCCAACATCATCGCCCCAAATCACAAGTATATTTGGTCGTTCATTTTTCTTTGCCTCAGGCTTATTGCCATCTTCAGCTTGTGAAGGTAAAGCAGCTCCAACTAGCGCTGTACCTAAACTTAAGCCTTGTAATAAATCTTTAGTAGTCATTTTTTAGTCTCTTGATTTGATAATGGGGGAATTCAATTCATACGAACCTCAATCACTATTATTGAAATCTGATTGAGTTCTTATATTTTGAAAACCTTGTCTTGATTAGGATATTGCAAAAGTAGCTACCACAAACAGGTATTTATATACCTTTTTAACTCTAAAAAATACCACTTTAACCTAAGCAATAATTAGAATGTCTAGTAAGCCATCAAAAAATACAGATACAAAAGAGGAAAAAGTCTCTAAAATTGAGATTCGATCAATCCCTTTTTCGGAACAAAATTGGCTGGATGCTTTTGCTCAAATCTTAGATGAAAAAGTTGAAAATGGTAAAGTACAGATTCCAAAGACAATTGGTACAGGTTACCTTGAATCCCTTTATCACGATGATTTAATGTCTATCATCAGTATTAAAATAAACTTGAAGAAAGATATAATATGGCATAGGCTTCCTTGCCCAGATAAATCACGTTACCTAATCGACTTTTTCAGAACTGATCATTTACAGGGGGCATCCATTAATCAAGACTATAATTCAAAAATTCAAGAAGGAGCATTCTACTTGAATCCTTCAACTTCATTGGAATTTCAAAATAAGAAAGGAACATCTATCGAATTGATAATGGTTGGACTAGAACATAAATGGATTGAACAATACTTCCCAGATATCTTAGAAGAATCACAAGATTTTTTAACCGTTGAACAGCCTTATTTAGCTTATGAGAGTTCTGGTCCAAAAATGAAACAGCTGTTCAATGAATTCAATAAGCCAGCTATAGAAAAAGAAGTAAGTGCTCAATATTTCAGGGCAAAATGTATGGAAGTCTTTTGTCTCACCTATTCATACTTGAAGAAGAGAATACAATTCAGACTTAGAGGAATAAAGGAGCAAGAACTTCAAACCGTATTTGAAATAAGAAATACTTTATCTGAAAACCTTGAGTATCCATATACGCTGAAGGGACTTTCATTGGAATATGGTATGAATAAAGATTACATGAATTCATTGTTTGAGAAAGTATTCGCAATCAGTATTCCTAATTATTTAAAAAAGGAGAGAATGGAGTTAGCTAAGTACTTATTGGAAAAAAATTATTCTGTCAAGGAAGTTGCTATAAAACTAGGTTATTCAGAAAGCCAACATTTTACAAGGGCTTTTAAAACTTACTTTCAGATACTTCCGAAAACATATCAAATAAACTTCCATAACAAATAACAATGCGATCAAGATACCCTTCATTTTGAACTTTCGCTTTCAGATTCATAGTTCTACTATTTAAAAAGGCTCTCAACTACTATGAAATTACTTTCAATTACTTCTATCATTTTTATTACCCTTTTACTTTCTTCTTTTTTTGGTGTAAAACAAGATGAAGATAAAGGCTGGGTGAAAATTGCTGAAAAAGTTGTCAACTATAAAGCAGAGACTGATCAAGTTAAAGTTCAAAACTCGGATCAAGAAGTAACCAAAATAAAGATCAAGTGCATACAGGGTACCGTAAAGCTTAAAGAAATTAAGGCATTTATGTCTGATGGGAAGGATGAAAATTTAAACATTAAAGGTATCGGTGTTTTACATGATGGAATGTCTTCATTTAGTATGGATTTGCCTGGTAAAGATAATAAGCTAGAAAAACTTGAATTTAAATATGATGCAGTGGGAAATGTTCTGGTTTCTAAAAAAGGTAAAGTGGAAGTTTGGGGGAAGAAGAAAGATTAAGAAATCACTAAAAATACCCCTATACGATCAAAATATGGATACTGTATTTTTATATCAGAATAAATCCTTGTAAATTTTGGTTACTTTTTTGGAGGTGTAATACCAAATTTTAGACTCATTAAATCATGCCTAAAGAATCACTCGACAAGGACTATTGGGAAAATAAATATAAAAATTTAGATACGGGATGGGATGCGAAGGCAATCACTACACCATTAAAAACTTATTTCGATCAGTTAGAAGATAAAAACTTAAAGATATTAATTCCGGGAGCTGGTAATTCTTATGAAGCTCAATACTTGCACGAACAAGGATTTAAAAATGTTTATGTTGTTGACATTGCTCAACAACCACTTGACAACTTGCTTCAACGCTGCCCTAGCTTTCCTAAAAAACACATGATTAAATCAGACTTTTTTGAGCTGAAAGAATCCAACTTTGATTTGATCATTGAGCAAACTTTTTTTTGTGCTTTAGATCCTTTGCTTCGTAAAAGGTATATCGTTAAGCTAAACAACCTATTAAAAGAGAAAGGGAAAGTAGTAGGTTTACTTTTCGACCTTCCACTAAATACTGATCACCCTCCTTTTGGCGGTGATAAAACTGAATACCTCACCTTATTCAATCCATTATTTCAAATTAAGGTCTTTGAAAAATGCTACAATAGCATTCCTCCAAGACAAGACAATGAATTCTTTTTTATTGTTCAGAAGGAATTAATCATATTCTAATTCCTCACAACAGACTAACATTTTTGATAAACACACACATGGAGATTAAACAAGAGTACTTTCAAGATTTCATGCATGGTAATGTATGCTATGGCTGTGGAATTGACAACAAAGATGGTTTACAGATAAAGAGCTTCTGGGATGGCGAAGAAGCTGTTTGTATATTTCACTCCGAAGAAAAATACCATGGATGGGCAAACCTGTTGAGTGGAGGTATTTTGGCTACTATAATTGATTGCCACTGCATGGGGACTGCTATGGCAAATGCATACAAAGTTGAGAATAGACCTTTAGATTCTGAACCACACTATCGTTATGCCACAGGTACAATGAATATCAAATACCTTAAGCCTACTCCAAACACAGTTGTTGAATTAAGAGCTAAAATAACTCAAGTAAAAGGGAAAAAAACAGTGATGCATTGTACTTCTAGTGTAGATGGTGTTATAACTGCTGAAGCTGAAGTTATTGCTATTCGTGTTTTTGATAGTAATGAAGCCAAAGGAGAAAACCCTTTCAAAGAATAAACATTGGCTCTAAAAAAGAAAGGCGACCATTTTCTAGAAATGATCGCCTTTCTTTTTTATTTATATATTAATTAACTCTTTACATCTAGAGCTGTCAATAGTTTTTCATCCATTGGAGCTACTCCTGATTCAAAATAGTGAGTTAATTTGCCGTTCTCATCAATCACATACTTTGTGAAGTTCCACTTAGGCTCTTGATCATTCCAACCGTTTTGTGTTTTATCTGACAACCACTGATAAAGCTCAACTTTATCATCTCCTGCTACAGATACTTTCGAGAACATTTGGAATGAAACACCATAATTTTTTTGACAGAAAGCACCAATTTCTTCATTAGTACCTGGCTCTTGCTTTCCAAAATTATTGGCAGGGAAACCTAAAATTGCAACTTTTTCTCCATATTGTTCGTGTAATTTTTGAAGCTCAGTATACTGAGGAGTATAACCACACTTAGATGCAACATTGACTAATAATACCTTTTTACCTTTGTAACGTTCAAAATCAATTTCTTCTCCATCTAAAGAAGGCATTTTGAAATCGTAAAAAGCTGCTGATTCATTTACTGATGATGTAGATTCCATTTCTTCAGGGGCTTGTTTTGCTCCTTTGAAACAAGACGTAAATCCAATTAGCAAGAAGCAAAAAGTGAGTAAAGTGTAAATACTTTTCATAAATAGTTGAATATGTAAAATTGAATAGATACGTTTATTTGTTAATGCTTAACTTTATACTGAATAGATTGTTTTAAATTATATACTGTAATTGCGTCAAATTTCATATGATAATAAATAGACTAAAAGATATTTTAAGAGCTGAGTTGAGTGACCGTCTTACAAGTGAAGACTCTTCATTAAAAGACTGGTTCGAAAAAGCAGGTTTGAGTTGGGAAGAGAGTCAAACAGACTATCAAAAATATGCCGATGAATATGATAAATACTACAAAAGCAGTAGTAGTTCATCAAGTCAGCAACAGAGTCAATACCAACAATACAACACTTCATCTAGCTCTGCAAGCTCAAAAGATCGTGAGTACTATGCTGCCTTAGAAATTCCTTATGGCTCTAGTTTCGCAGTGGTCAAAAAAGCTTATAAAAAAATGATTCGTGTTTATCACCCTGACCTTTATCACAATCAGCCCGAGAAACAAGATATAGCTCAGAAAGTAACTCGAAAAATCAATGAAGCTTACAATCACTTTGAGCAAAAAGAAAAGAATAAATAAAAAAAAACCTCATCGTCTAACTGATGAGGTTTTTTATTTTCTAGTAAGTCAATAAAGACTTTACATTATAATTTTTAATTTTTTCTTCTCCTTTTAAGAAAGCTAAATTTATAAGGAAAGAGATTAATACAATTTCTCCTCCTGCTTTCTCAACCATTTTCACTACAGCCTCAGCAGTACCTCCAGTCGCTAATACATCATCATGAATTAGTACTTTCTCTCCTTTTTCAATGGCATCAATATGCATCTCAAGTGTATCCGTTCCATACTCCAAAGCATATTCTTGCTTATAAGTATCGAATGGTAACTTTCCTGGCTTTCTCACAGGTACAAACCCTGCATTTAAACGATCAGCAAGAACACTCCCAAAAAAGAAACCTCTAGACTCCATTGAAACCACTTTGTCAATTGAAAGTCCGTCTACTTGCTCCAGAAGTTGATTAATTGCAAGTTTAAAACCTTCTGGATGACCAATTAGAGGAGTGATGTCTTTGAACATAATTCCTTCTTTTGGAAAATCTTTGACGTCTCTGATATATTTTTCAATTGATTCCTCCATCTTCTTACGCTTTATTAGGTCTATTCTTAAAACAAAGTAGCAAAGATACTAGCTTCTCTCCAATAAAGAAACTTAGCATAATTTTACCATAATAATTACTAGAGTCAGTATTAATTCACTTTTAATACAATAAGACGATTTCTTAGACGTATATAGAATAAGTGGAATTCCAAACTTGGAATTTTTTAAACATAACAAGCAAACATAAAACTTGTATGAATGCCAATTAATCACTTGATTTATTAGCTATTCACTTATCAGATATACATTCGAATTGTGAAATTTGATTATTCAATGAAGAACGCAATAAAATTATTATCACTCTTACTATGTTTATTAGTCCAACCCGTTTACGCTCAATCAATCGATAAAACTTGGTGGGACGGACTTACCGAAACATGGAAAACCTGTTTTATAGAGGAAATTGAATGGGAAGGTGAAATGACCAAGGATGGCTTGGCTCAAATTGCTCAACTTAAGACTATAAATGCCGCTGGTTTTGATATTTATGGAGACGAGCGTCTTATTCGTTCGCTAGAACCTCTAAGACCACTTATTTATCTTGAAGAAGTAGATTGTTCATATACCAAGATCAAAGACATTGAGCCTTTAAGAGAACTCAAAAATATTAAAAAGCTGAATGTAAGCTATACACGCATCAAAACTTTAGAACCTATTCATGAAGCACATAATATGGAAATCTTGCAAATGGCAGGACTAAATATTACGAGTCTAAATGAGTTAGATGATTTGCAGTCTCTTCATACTATTGATGCTTTTGAATCAAGAATTACTGATTTCAAGTCTTTCAGACACTTCCCCAATATTAAAAACATTGCGTTAGATAATACACAAGTTACTTCCTTAAAACCTTTCGCTCATATGCGTCAGTTGGAAGAACTTACATTTTCCAATACAGAGATTTCAGATCTTTCTCCTTTGAAAAGGATGAAAAACTTAAAGCGTATTCTTTTTGAAGCGGCAAAAGTTGAGTCTCTTTCTCCGTTATCTAAATTAAAGCAGCTAGTTGAAATCAACTTTGCAGATAATCCTATTGAAGATATTTCGGCTTTAGCCAACAAACCAAATCTTGAGATTATTTATGCATCACAAACTAGCTTTGAAGACCTCAGTCCATTAAAAGGAAACACAGCATTAAAAGAATTGACAATATCTCAGACCAAAGTAAGTGACCTTAGTCCTGTTCAATCTTTACCTGAGTTATACCTTTTAATATTTGTAGAAACGCCTGTTCAATCACTAAAAATACTAGAAGGATTCCCTGCCCTAAGTGTTGTTTATTTTAGAGACACACAAGTGTCGGAAGCTGAGATGAAAGCTTATCAAGCAAAATATCCAAGTGTAGAGACTGACTATTTTTAGAGTTTATACTCCATTTAAAATATGAATTAAATCCACAGAAAGGTCTTAAATGCTTTCTGTGGATTTTTTTATGTTTATGATTTTCAAGAAGATTTCAATATCTTAATTCTCAGATACATTTTTTCAAGTTGTAATTTTTAAACTTTATGGTAAGACAGATTTTTGAAAAGCATACTGCTGAATCCGTTCAAGTAATACTAGATACTGGGGAAATTGAAAATGCTGAAGAGGCGTTAAAACAACAAGATATCAGTCCTTTAATCATCAAAAAGATCATCACAAAAGCACAAGGTGATCTTTTTAAAAAGTATACTGAAATTGGCTATCAAAAAATCAAGCGAGGAGCTTCAAAAGCTGAGGTTGTTGAGTTGATTTCCGAAGATTTAAAAGGTAGTATTCTTGTTTCAACTCTCAATAAAATTGAGAGAAACTACAAAAACATCAGAAAGAATAAGCTAAGACTAGCTTTAAAAGAAAAAAATCAGGTTCATACACTACTTCGTACGTATTCAGATGATTTCATTTCCCAAAAAGAAGTGGCACAATGGTTAATCGAAATTTTAAACTCTATAAAAGCTGATCAGAAGCGGAGCAAAAGAAATACGATACTCACAGGTCTTGGGCTTTTTCTTTTCGGAGGTATCTTAACTATTATGACCTCAGGACTAATTTTATATTATGGTGCCATCATTTCCGGTATCATTACGCTTGTAAAAGGACTGACCACTAAGATTGTAGAAATACCAGATCTTTCTTCTTACATGAAAGAAGAGTTACAAACCGTATAAATTAAAAAGTCCAATTAAAGACCTTTAATTGGACTTTTTTATTAACCTTAGTTTTTATTTCTCCTCCCTAATCAATACCATTCCTATCATGGTCAACAAAGCATTAACGACCAATATTTCATAACTGAATCGGTAATCAAACCAAGCAACCGAGTTTTGTTCTAAAACATAACTCAATGCCGGTGCAGCCACTACTACCAAAGGTACTCGTTTATCCTTCACATTTATCTTGGATATAATTCCAAGTGCGAACATACCTAAGAGAGGACCATACGTGTAACTAGCTAATTTCAAGACCAAATCAATTGCTGATTTATTATTCAATGCTTTAAATGCTAGTACCAACAAAAATAGAAGAACTGAGAATCCGATGTGCACCGTTTTTCGACTTAGCTTTTTATCATCTGATTCACTTCCTTTTCTTCCATAACCAAGAAAATCAATACAGAATGCGGTTGTCAATGCAGTCAAAGCAGAATCTGCACTTGAATAACTTGCAGCTACAATTCCCAATACAAATACACTTGCTCCAAGAATACCAATATGTTCTTTTGCAATTAGAGGATATAACTTGTCTCCAATCACAGTGATATCATACTGCTCGGCATACAGATATAACATTGCACCCAACCCTAAGAACAGTATATTTACAAAAAATAATACGATACTGAACCAAAACATATTCTTTTGTGCTTCCTTCAAGTTTCGGCAGCTTAAATTTTTCTGCATCATATCTTGATCAAGCCCCGTCATTACAAAAGCTAATAAAGCGCCATTAAAAAGTTGTCTGTAGAAGTTTCGCCCATCTTCTCCAAAGAAAAATATTTGAGTCAGATCAGTTCTTTTATTCCACCAATCTCCTTCAAAAACTCCTTTTTCTCCTAAATCGACACTTAACATATAAACGGTCACTCCTGCTGCCAAAAGCATAAAAGTTGTTTGTAGGGTATCTGTCCAGACCACTGTTTTTAAACCTCCTTTAAATGTATAGAGCCATATCAAAATGATCGTAAAGAGCACAGTCCAGAAGAATGAAATATTCAGTTCATCGAAAATGAAAGATTGTAATACTAAAGCGACAACATAAAGCTTACTCGCCGCTTGAAGACTTCTAGATAAGAGAAAGAAAAAAGAGCCTGTTTTGTATGAAGTAATTCCGAATCTTTTTTCTAAAAAACTATATATGGATACGGAATCTAGCTTATAATAAAGAGGCATGAGTATAGTTAAAATGGCAAAATAACCAATCATATACCCAAAAACCATCTGTAGATAGCTCATAGCAAACTTGCCCTCTCCTGCAGGATAATCTATACCAACCATTCCTGGCACTGAAATAAAAGTGACTCCAGAAAGCGTAGTGCCAATCATTCCAAAAGCAACCAAATACCATGGGCTTTGATTATCTGCATTAAAAAAAGAGCTACTTGTTGTATTTTTAGTTGTGAGGTGAGCTATAAAAAACAGTAGTAAGAAATAACTCGCCATTAAAAAAAATACCCACTGATAAGACATATTAATAGAATTGAGAAACCTAAAAATTGAAATTTGTTGTTTTAAGCAGTACTTGGAACTAATCTAATTAACAATTTTTTCCAATTAGCGTTATGTACTAAGAAAGTAAGATTTTGGCTTTGAATCCCGTCTTACTATTTCGTTACTTTGCAAAGATGCAAAGTTCATCTAATATATTCTACATCTAAAAAATACAAAAACAGATTACGATGGCTGAAGAATTCAACAGAGAGAAATTGTACGATCACACGATCACTATATATACTGAAGCAAACCCAAACCCTAACTCTATGAAGTTCATGTTGAGCTTTATGTTGATTAAGAACGGGGATACTTTTGATTTCCCAGATTTGGAAGCTGCTAAAATTTCACCTTTAGCTACCGAATTATTTGAGAAATTCGACTTTATCGAGAGAATTTTCTACATGAGTAACTTCATCACAATCACTAAGAAAGAAGAAGTGGTTTGGAATGAAGTAATTCCTCAAATGAAAGAATACTTGACTGAATACTTCAGAGAGAAAAAACCTGTTTTCGATGAAAGTAAAGAAGTAGCTGAAGACGGTTCAGAAGATGATACTGAAGCGATCAAAATGATCAAAAGTGTATTGGAAGAGTACATTAAGCCTGCAGTGGAAATGGATGGTGGAGCAATCCAATTCCATTCATTTGACGAAGAAAGCGGTGTTGTAAAAGTATTACTTCAAGGTTCTTGTAGCGGATGTCCTTCTTCTACAATTACATTGAAGGCTGGTATCGAGAATATGCTTAAGCGTATGGTTCCTACAGTAAAAGAAGTAGTTGCTGAAGGCGTTTAAGTTTGTTTTTCTAAGAAATAAAAAAGAGTCATTCCGTGGATATATGGAATGACTCTTTTGCTTTATGGAAGCTTCAAATTACATTTTCTCAATAATCATAGCTGAAGCACCTCCACCACCATTACAAATAGCAGCCATCCCTAAAGTTCCTTTCTGATGTTTTAATACACCAGTCAAAGTTGTAAGAATTCTTGCTCCAGAAGCCCCTAGCGGGTGCCCTAAAGAAACAGCTCCACCATGAACATTCATTTTTTCATTATCTACACCTAGTTCTTTTGCAAAAACCATAGGTACTACTGAAAAAGCTTCATTTACTTCAAAGAAATCTATATCTGAAATATTTTTACCAGCCTTTTTCAATGCCTTCTGAGCAGCTTGAACAGGAGCTACCGTAAACCACTCAGGGTCTGTTGCTGCATCTGCATAAGAAACAATCTTTGCAACGGGCTTTAATCCAAGCTCTTCTGCTTTTTCTTTAGATGCGATAATCAAACATGCAGCACCATCATTTATTGTAGATGCATTTGCGGCAGTAACAGTACCTTCCTTAGAGAAGACGGGTCTGAGACTAGGGATTTTCTCAAACTTTACTCTTGTATATTCTTCATCAGTCAAAACCTCTACAGGCTCTCCTTTTCGTTGAGGAACTTTTACTGATACAATTTCATCTTTTAACCAACCTTGCTCAGTTGCTTCTGCTGATCTTTGGTAAGATTGGATTGCATATTGATCTTGCTCTTCTCTAGAAATCTCATAACGAGCTGCCGTAGCATCACCACAGTTACCCATAGCAGCACCATTGTAAGCATCAGAAAGTCCATCTTTTACGAGACCATCCAGCATTTGAGCATTTCCGTAACCATAGCCATATCTTCCTTTAGGGATGTAGTAAGGAACATTTGACATTGATTCCATTCCTCCCGCTACAACTAAATCATTATCGCCAAGCATAATGGACTGTGCAGCAAACATTACAGCTTTCATTCCAGATGCACAAACCTTATTGATTGTTGTACATGGGACTTCCTTTCCAATTTTAGCACCTAAAGCAGCTTGTCTTGCTGGAGCTTGACCTAAGTTTGCAGAAATGACATTTCCCATAAAAACTTCATCCACCTCAGATGGATTTAAGTTAACTTTCTCCAAGGCTCCCTCGATTGCTGCTGTACCTAATGTTGTTGCTTGTACTGATGACAAACTTCCTCCAAAGCTTCCTAATGGTGTTCTTACTGCGGCTAAAATGTAAACTTCTTTCATGTTGTTTAATGGTAATTTGTGTTTTTGGTTTAGTATACTCTAACTAGTGGCTTTATTTCTTCATACGGAATTCTCTCATTACAAGATAGAGATATGACAGGATATTGTAAATAAATATCAATAAAAAGTGTATTTTTTATACTTAAACAAAAAAAGATGGATCGTTTCCAATCCATCTTTTCGTAATATATCTTCTCAAGAGGTTTATTATTCCATATCCGTCAGAATATTTACACATTCTTCAAGATGGATATCTCTTACTAATTTATTCTTCCATTCTTCGGCAACATAATGAGCTACAGAATCTTGATCATTTTTAAGAACATGATCTGGTAGTACTGTAAATTTCAACCTTGTACTCTCAAAGTCACTTTCTTCAAAATTAGCTGATGCTGCATTAAGCTGTTCTTGCTGTAAAACGTAGTCGCTGTAAGAAAGAGTTTCTAAAGTCCGTTTACTCTCTTTCTCAAGACGCTCTGACTCCTTCACAATATTCAAGAATTCTGTATTATCAGCAACTCTACCCTCGCTCTTTGCTTTTAATTCTTTAAAATTTGGCTGAAATTCCCATTCTTCAAAGTCTGCTCTTTTTACACTATCCCAAGGCATCACAAAAGGTAACTCCTCCTCGCCAATATCAAGATGAACATACTTGTCTGGTAAGAAAATATCAGGTTGTACACCTTTTACTTGGGTTGCCCCACCTGATACTCTATAAAATTTCTGAATCGTTAATTTCAAAGAACCCAAAGGTTTTAACTCTGGACTTACTTTATTTAATCGATCAAGATCAATAAATCGTTGTACGGTTCCTTTTCCATATGAAGTACTTCCAACGATCACTCCTCTTTTGTAATCTTGAATAGCAGCGGCTAAAATTTCGGAAGCTGAGGCACTAAAACGATTTACCATAACAACTAATGGTCCATCATAAATAACTCTATCATCTTTATCGGAAAGCACTCTAGGCTTATCTACTTTACTTTTGACTTGAACGACTGGTCCTTTATCAATAAACAAACCTGTCATTTCAATAGCATCAGAAAGTGAACCTCCGCCGTTATTTCTAAGGTCTAAAATTATACCTTCTACGTTTTCTTTTTTAAGCTTAACCAACTCTTGACGGACATCACTTGACGAATTTCGTCCTCCTGTACCTTTAAAATCGGCATAGAAACTCGGTAAATGGATTATTCCATACTTGTTTCCAGAAATAGAGTCTGTGATTACAGAAGATTTCGCATATGATTCAGCTAGCTCTACAACATCTCTTTCGATAGGTACAATTTTAATTAAGCCATCAGGTTTACGTACCGTCAAACGAACCGTAGTACCTTTTTTACCTTTAATTAACTTCACTGCATTCTTAAGTGACATACTTTCTACAGAAACAGCTGCTTGCCCTTGTTGAGCAACTTTCATAATTACATCACCTTCCTTAAGTCCTTTCTGTTTCCATGCTGCACTTCCTGGAATGATGGCAACTACTTTAATTTCGCCTCCTGTTTGTTGCAAACGAGCACCAATGCCCTCAAATCGCCCAGACATTTGCTGATCAAATCGCTCTTTCTTTTCTGGTGGGTAATATTCTGTATGAGGTCCATAAACTGAAATTATGGCATTCAGATATCTTGCATGTTGATCTTCTATATCTTGGGTTGACAAAAGATCAAACATATCTTGATAATTTTCTTTGAGTTGATTACGAATTTCAGTTTCAACTTCTGCAGGGGTTTGACTGCTTAAACTATCCTCCTCAAGTGCCTTTACTCTCTCGGTATATCTCACCAAAGCAGATAGCTTTAATTGCTTTCTCCATCGCTCTTCCAATTCATTTTTAGACTTGACATAATCCAATTTATCAGCATCAGTTTCAACCTCTTCTGAAATTGTAAAATCAAAAGGTTCGTCAAGAATTTTAAGGCAAATGTTTTTTGAATCTTCAATTCTTTCTTCATAAATCCTTAAAGATTCATCTAGAAAAGGAATTTTGTTATCAGATGAAAAATCATCATCTATTTTATATCGAAAATTATCTAATTTTTGCACATCTTTGTCAAGGAAAAAACGCTTGTTGGGATCCAAAGCTTTCATGTACATATCGAAAGCTTCAGAAGACATTTCATCATTGACTTCTAGGTTTTTAAAATGTGCTTGATCTAGGCTCTTATAAAGTAATCTTTTCAATAAAACTTCCTTATCTGAAGGTTTGTAATCTCTCAGATAAGAAAAACTAAAGAGGGATAAAAAGATTAGGCTTGCTATGAAAAGGTATGGCTTTTTTAACATATGGGAAGTATTGTAACAGTAGCGTGTGTTGCTGGTTTACGGTCGTGAAGATTATTTCATCAGACACTTTGAGTTCATCTTGCCTGATTATGACCTCTTATTTAATAAGATAACAAGCATTTTTCATTAAATGTTAACTTTCTTTTAAAGAGATAATTATTACAATTAATCATACAAATATTTAGTATCGCAAAACTTCATTTTTACTTTTTATATCTTGATATGAAAAAAGGTTTTCTATTTTTAGTGGCGTATATCTTGGTTTGCTTCAATTTTAATCTTTACGCACAGACTACAGAACTCAAAACAACCGAAGACTCATTATGGACTTACGCTGGTAATATTTCAGCTAACTTTTCACAAGTAGGGCTTAGTAATTGGGCTGCAGGTGGTGAAAATACAATCACGCTGAATACTCTTTTCAGACATGACATGACTAGGGAAAGCAAGGTAGATATTTGGAGAAACTCAGTTATCGTAAATTACGGTATTTTGAGAAAGGATGATACAGCATATAAATTCCGTAAAACAGATGACATTTTACAGTGGAAAACTAGTTATGGTTACAAAATGTCCAAGCGATGGTCTTTAAACTTAGCTTCTGATTTCAGAACACAATTCTCACCAGGTTATACATACGGTTTGGATACTGAAAGCAATGTTGAAACACGTCAGAAAATTTCTGATTTCTTATCTCCAGGTTACTTAATCTTCAAATTAAGTGCAAACTATTCGAATAAGGCTAAAACGCTTTTGCTAAGTGCTTCACCAATCTCGGAAAGATTAACAGTTGTCAGAAGTCAAATGCTTTCAGATCAAGGTGTATTTGGTGTTGAAGCTGGAGAGCACATGCGTTCTCAAGTCGGTTTCAACTTAAATATGATCTACGATGAAGAGGTTTTCAAAGGTATAAACTTTAGAACCGTGTTTGATTTGTTTGGTGCCTATAATGACCTTAGACATCAAGTTGTTAACTGGGAAACTCTTACCACATTTAAGATCAACTCTTTCTTAAATGCTAATATTTCCACCTTCTTAATTTATGATCATGATGTTTTGATTCCTCAAGAAGAAGGAGAGGCTAAACCTGCTACCCAATTTAAATACAGTTTTAACTTAGGTTTTGCTTATAATTTCAACTCAAGAGGTTAAGAATAATTATAAACTGAAAAAGGGAGTTCTTATGATAAGAACTCCCTTTTTTAATTTGATCTCAAATACAAGAATTAATTCACCAATGGTTTCTTCTCGTATTTGGCCTTAAACTTACGATAAAGCATTTCGTGTTTATTGTCTAAGTCAAGATCACGACCTTGGATATAGGCTTTAGAAACTTTATTTCCTCTCATATCCAATAAATCGCCTTCAGATATTAAGAGTGTAGCATCTTTTCCAACTTCGAGCGATCCCATTTGATCTTCAATTCCTAAAATTTTGGCATTGTTCAGAGTCAAAAGTTGAAGAGCCTCTTCTTTTTCCATTCCGAACGCTGCTGCTGTACCTGCTCCAAATGCTAGATTTCTTTCACCCATAATTTCACCTGTGTGTGCCAATCCGACCAAAATACCAGCATCAACTAGTTGATTTGGTAGATCATATGAAGAATCGACCGAAGCATCTTCGCCAAAAGGTAAAGAATGTGTACGCTCAACAATACATGGAATATTGTGATCTTTAATAAATTCACTCACATAAGCTCCTTGTTTCACTCCTACCAAAACTACATTTTCAACCCCTAGCTCTTTGACAAGTTGAACACTTTTAATGATATCTTTCGCCATATCCACATTAATATATAGCTTTTTACTACCATCAAAAAGTCCTTTTAGCGCCTCTAGTTTTAAGTTGATTTCTTTCACTTCAGATTTAGCGGCATAAGCTTTTGCTTCTTTCAACGTTTGCTCAATGATCTCAATATTTTTCTGATAGCTCTTATTCTCTCTAGCTTGAGATTCTCCCATCCACCATCTAGGTCCTACATATGGAAAAGGCCAATTCAGGTGAATTCCCTCATCCATTTTCACAACCGCATCTTCCCAGTTCCAAGCATCTAACTGTACAACTGATGAAGTACCAGGGAAAAGACCTCCTCGTGGCGTAATTTGAGCAACCAAAACACCATTTGATCTGTTGGTTGGTGTCAAATGAGAGTCAGTATTATAAGCTATGATTGAGCGAACTTCAGGGTTAACCGTTCCCAATTCTCGGAAATCTTTCGATGGATTTACCGCTGAAATCTCTTCCAAACCCAAAAATGTATTCAATAAAATCAGGCCTGGGTAAACATGCTTTCCATGTGCTTCTACTTTTACAAGTTCTGCTAATTCCACAGGCATATCCGCCAAAGTACCTACGTAAAGAATTTTACCATTCTCAAAAGCAATAGCTCCTTGCTCTACAACATTTCCATTTCCGATATGTAAAGTAGCGCCAGTAATCACAATACCATCTTGTTGTGCTGGAGCTGGACTCGGAACTTGTGCCCAAGCCGTAAAAGACAAGAGCAATCCGATAAAGGTATATATATGTCTTAGTTTCATGATTCTAAAAAAATAGGTTGATTAATGAGCGTGAGAATGAGCATGATTTCCAGAGTGGTTGAAATGAAGATCATCACAATGCCACAAGTGTTGCATCATAGGCAATGCCAATTGAGGTTTTGCACCTTGCTCAATAGCTCCTTTCATCTTTTTCATGATACGTGCCTTTTCAGCTTTAATTTCATCTTTCTTCAATTTATCCTTTGCTCTGTCATAGTAGATCGTTCCATCTACGAGTGTGTAAAGAGCTTTAGCATAAACAGAAAGTGGATTTTCATCCCATAAAACTAAATCTGCATCCTTGCCTTCTTTGATACTTCCCATTTTGTCATCTAAATGAAGAAGTTTTGCAGGATTAAGAGTGACCATTTTCCAAGCTTCTTCTTCACTCATACCTGCATATTTCACTGACTTAGCAGCCTCTTGATTCAAACGTCGTCCCATTTCAGCATCATCAGAATTAATTGCCGTCACTACGCCTTGTTCTGCCATTAAAGCTGCATTGTGAGGAATCGCATCATACACCTCAAATTTATACGCCCACCAATCTGCAAATGTTGAAGCTCCTGCTCCATGTTTACTCATTTTGTCAGCAACTTTATAACCTTCCAAAATGTGCGTGAATGTATTGACTCTAAAACCAAATTCTTCAGCGAGTTTCATGAGCATATTTATTTCTGACTGCACATAAGAGTGACAAGAAATGAATCTTTCAGAATTCAAGATTTCAACCAATGCTTCTAGCTGCAAATCTTTTCTAGGTGCTGTAGTTCTTGATTTCTGCTTCTTAGAAAGTTCGTTGTAAGCATCCCATTCTTTTTGATAGGCTATAGCTCTCGTGAATCCATCTCTGTAAACTTGCTCAACCCCCATACGCGTAAGTGGATATCTCTGAGATGAAGACCAATTACCTCTTTTTACATTTTCACCAAGAGCAAACTTGATAAATTGATCAGCATCTTCAATAAGAAGCTCTTGAGCTGTTTTACCCCATCTGAATTTTATCAATGCAGATTGACCTCCAACAGGATTTGCTGAACCATGCAATAATTGAGCAGCTGTAACACCACCTGCCAGTTGACGATACATCTGAATACTTGAAGCATCAATAGCATCTTCCATTCTTACCATAGAAGACATTTTATCTACATCATTTATACCATTTAAGGCAATGTGCGAATGTTCGTCTATAATTCCAGCAGTTAAATGTTTACCTGTAGCATCAATTATTTTAGCTTTGTTTGAAGAAAGGTTTTGACCAACTTCGATAATTTTACCATCCTTCACTAATACGTCTGTATTGACCAAAATGCCTTCAGCTTCACTTGTCCAAACAGTCGCATTTTTAAATAAGATTACTTCTTTTTCGGGAACGATATCATTTCCATAAGCGATAAACGGATGAATTACATCGCCTAGTTTTTCTTCTTTAGCTGTGTTTTCTTTCTTTTCTTCAGACTTCTTTTCTGAGTCTTCAACCTTTTTAGCAACTGCTGTCCAAGTCAACCAATCACCTTCTTCATTTTGTGCTTTTCCTTTAAAACCTTCAGTAGTTTTCCAACCACTTAGCTTGAAAGCGTCTGTAGAAGATTTAGCCGTATCTGTTTTGAAAGTCAAGCTGATCAAACCTTTTTCTAATTCTCCTTTCGATTCCAACTTTGTTGAATCGTTCAACATCACTTGGACTTTAGATTTTCCTTTTTCTTCAGAAATCGATAAACCCCAAGTATTCTCCGCTAATGCTAAATTATATTTCCCTGAATAATCAAAAGAAGGAATCTTTTCAACTTCAAACTTTTTACCTCCTACCCAGTTTTCAAAAATTTTAGTTTCTTTCTCAAATAGATCTCCAGAAGTGATCACGAAGTTTGCGTACATTCCAGATTTCAACTGCCCTACTTCTCTTGAAGCGCCAATTAGTTTTGCTGGATATGAAGTCAAAGCTTTCAAAGCAGCTTGTTTACTCAAACCATTTTCAACCGCAATTCTCAAGTTTTTCAAGAAATCCTTTTTATTTTTCAAGCCTTCAGAAGTAATCGCAAATGAAATTCCTGATTGCTCCAGCATCGCTAAGTTAGATGGAGCCAATTCCCAATCCTTTAATTGGGCTAAAGAAACATTTAGGGCTTCCAACGGATCACTTACATTATAAGGAGCAGGGAAATCTATGGGAACAATCAGCGATGCTTGCGTATTTACTAATTGATCAATTTTTTGATATTCTTTACCACTTCCTTTGATGATGTATTGAATACCAAATTCATCTCCAATTTTATCTGCCAACAATGTATTATCTAATGTATGTGCTGAGAAAATTTGAGGAAGAACTTGATGATCATTCATTGCTTCCAATGATAAATCTCTGAACTCTTTGTAACCATCTGTTGCATACCATGAAGCATCGTAATAGGTCTGACGTAACAATGCTGCATACCCCATGATAGAAACTGGGTAAAGTTGTGAAGAACTTCCTTTGTCAAAAGCGAAATGAGCAGCAACTGTAGGTTTGATAATTGCCAAGTTTTCATTTTCATCAGATAAAAGAACCAGTGCAGAAGTTCCTCTCGCTACCCCATCAAATCTGAAAGACAATACGGTTCCGAAACCATTGTCATGAAATTCCTTCAATGCTTTCTTATTTGTTCTGAAAGCATCTTTTGCTTGGAACTCCGCTTTGATTGATTCATTGGCATTGTAGGCTCCAGGCGTTTTGGTTTGAATTTGCTCTGGCGCATTCCAATTGATTCCACCTTTCTTGATTTCAGGCATACCGTAATCCGTATGCAAATCGATAAAAGAAGGGTATATAAACTTTCCTTCTAAGTTAGTTACGATTGCATCTGATGGGATTTCAAGATCGGTACCGACATCAATAATTTTACCTTCTTTGATAATTAGGCTTGCATCGGTTAAGGTTTGATTTTCATTAATTACGATAGTCGCATGGGTGAAAGCATATGCTCCTTCCCTATTATCGACCACGCCATTCACAGGATGGGTTATTTGAGCTGAAGCAAAAAAGCTCACAAACATCAAACCCAATAGAAGAATACCTCTTCGCATAAGAATTGAAAGTTTTAAATAATTAGAATTGGTCATAGAATTACTCAAAAAATAAATTGAAATATATGGATTTCATTGCTTGAATCACAAATATTTCAAACAGAAAAATACAACACACAATTAGAATATATCTTTTTATTCAAGATTAAAAAGCAAAAAGCTGATGCCTTTTCAGACATCAGCTTTAAGTATTAATTCACTGAAAGAGCTTTATCAATTGACATTTTAAGCTGCTCTTTATGAGCTCTTGAAAGAACATTTCCCGAAGGAACTTGAACTTGCGTTCTAATTTTTTTCAAGTTATACAGCGCCATTGCTCTTGCTGAGTACATGTATGGATTATTGTCTGATTTCTCAATCATCTTAATCAACTGATTTACATAGACTGTTTGCAAGTTTTGACGTGCTACACTTACATTTGATCGAATATCTTTCTTAATAATTGCATCATTCAATTCGGTCATATACGTTGCTAAATCATATTCATTTCCATACAATTCAGAATCAATGATACGTTGAACCGTATTAGGATGAAGTAAATGTCTCATTACATTTTTCTGAATCGACAAGATTTGCTGATGAATTTTAGGGTCTTCATTATTTCCCCAATGACTAAAACCTCTACGCTGAGACTGTAAATAAGCAAATGTATCGCTTGGCAAATTGAAAGCTGAAGGAGAAAAAACATAACGCTCCAAAGAAGCCATTGCTCTTTTCTGATCAGCTACAGAGATAGGTGTGTATGGCTGAGTTGCACCGTCCTCACCAGCAAAACCTCTTTCTACTTTTATACCACCAATATATCTACTGATTACCCCTGCCGAAGTACTGTATTGTCTCAAAAGAATATTATATGCATCTTTCAATGACTGATAAGACTCCCCTTTCTTAGAATATTTCTCCAAAAGGTTCTGCATCATTTCTTCTGAAAACTTCATGCGCTCTGTTGAATAAGAAATGGCATCGTTAGAAATATCACCAATCATTACTCTAGGGTCAATACCTCTACCAGGAGAACGCATATCGTCAGCATCATTTCCGAACATTAAAGCTGGTTCGCTTGATCTTGCTGTAATTGCATCCAACTCTGACTTATCTGATACAGGTTTGTAACCGTACTCAATTGCCCAAAGGTCATAAGGTCCTACAGAAGTAGAGTAATAATGCCCTTGATTTGCTCTATCTGAATTGATATTAATTTGAACATAGTCCATAACGGAGCCTGTAAGTCCTGTTTCAGAAGTTAGGCTCATATCATGCAATTGCTCAGGTGAATACAACTGTGAAGCTTTCATGTTATGGTTCAAGCCTAGCGTGTGTCCAACCTCGTGCATAATCAACTCCATCATTGCCTCTTTTTTGAGTTTTGTTAGAATCAGAGCATTCTCTTCTTCTACTTCTTCATCTAAAAGACTTTCAGCAATTTGTCCAAACATCATATTATTATGTAACTCATGACCATAGCTACAGAAATACTTCCCGTGAGTGTGTTCGTGATTATGAGCATCATTTACAGAATGTAATTCATTCTCAGAGAATAATTCTAGATGAGACTCTCCTTGTACACCTAGAAGTTCTGTATACGCTACTCTATTTGTAAAGTGTACATACTCTAACATAATATCAGCTCCAAGAATTTCTCCAGTTCTTGGGTTTGCAAAGCTTGGTCCATAACCTCCAAAAGCTGGTTTAGGCGAAGACGTCCAACGTAATACATTATATCTGATATCTCCAGCATCCCACTCTGCATCGTCTGGCTGCACTTTTACTTGCATTGCATTTTTAAAGCCTGCTTTTTCAAATGCAATATTCCACTTCAACACAGCTTCTTTGATTGTCTCTCTCCACTCTAAAGGTGTTGTGTTCTCAATCCACCAGACGATTGGTTTTTCTGGCTCAGAAATTTCTGCACTTGGGTCTTTCTTCTGCAAATCCCAACGGTGAATCAAGTCACGATATGGTGTAGCATTAGTTGCTGTCATATCTGTAACCTGCGTATTGAAATATCCGATTCGAGGGTCGTCAAAACGAGGTTCAAAATCATTTTCTGGCATTTCTATAAAAGAATGCTGAAGAATAACAGAAGTATTACGAGCATCTGTTACACTCTCATCGCCATATACTTTTGGTCTAGCGTTCTCAAAAACATATTCTACAACCACATCCGAGTTTTGAGGATATGATTTGATGTTTAAGTATTTCGATTTTGATTTTGAAAGTTTTCCTTCGCTAAAACGAGGTCTACCTGATGGAGAACTAAACGAAAGCTGAGTAAGTGTTTCACTCAAAAGGAAATCGTTTGCCTTCAACAAATACTGTGTACTGTCTTCTGAATAACCTTTAATTTCCATTGAAGCCAAAATTGAAGGCATTACATTGGCATCCGCAGACTTACTAATTGGATTATTTTCATCGAAATAAAAAGAATGATTTTCTTTTACCAATTCGATTTTATTGAAATGCTTTCTCAAGGTGAAAACTTCTGAATCTTGATAACTTCCACGAATCAAACGTCCACTTACATTTGCATTTCCATTTTCAACATAACTAAAATAGATAAACTCTTTATCGAGTTGTGTTTTATCTACTTGCAAGAATACCTCTCCTTTTTCTTGATCTTGATAAAAGGTAAAAAGCCCATCTTCTTTCACATGGTCTTTTACCATATCCTTGATGTACTTCTTTTTCTCTGGTTTTGGTTTCTCTGTGTTTTCAGTTTTCCCTTTTTTACGTTTTTTCTGCGCAAAAGCATCGTTTGTCAATCCATGTACAAACATACATGAGCTGAGCGCAATCATGGTTAGAATTGGTTTCATCGTATTAAAAAGATGTGTAAAAAGTTAATTGTTCACTGCATAGAGCCTTCGTTTTAGATTATTTCATCATGAAGAAAAAATAATTATTGACACTAAAAACAAGATAATTAAAAGGCTCTATTTGTATAATACTAAGTATTATATGGTGTATTAACAAGTTTTCATGATATATGTTCTAATCCTAGAAACATTTATATTCGTGATAGATATTCGTTAAAGTTTTTCCTAAAGTATATCTTAGCATTTTTACATTAACCAACAACAACGTGATCACACTAAAACGAACAGATGCTTCAAATCTAGATTTTAAAAAATTGGTACAATTCCTTGATATAGAATTAGCCATTATTGATGGGGATGACCACTCTTTTTATGCACAATACAACAAAACTGACCATATAAAATCTGTCGTGGTTGCTTACAACAATGGTCAAGCTGTGGGTTGTGGAGCTATCAAAGAGTTTGATAACGAAAGCACTGAAGTGAAACGCATGTATGTAGACAATTCTGTTAGAAATAAAGGTATTGCATCTTTAGTTCTGAAAGAATTAGAAAATTGGGCGTCAGAACTAGGCTACAAATTTACCGTTTTAGAAACAGGACTTCGCCAGCAAGATGCTATTGCACTCTATCAGAAAAATGGCTATCAAGTTATTCCGAACTACGGACAATACATCGGTGTAGATAACAGTCGTTGTTTCCAAAAAGAGCTTAATCTTCCAAAGACAAAGAATTCTTAAGTTTTGATTTCTGTTTACAAGGAGGAAAAGGTTTCAAGAATTATAATGTATGAATAATCAAATTGATGAATTTGTAGGAAAATGGATTCTTATTCCGGAAAGGTCAGTATTCCAAAATAATTCACCTTCTCTGAGTGGAGTATTTAAATGTAAATTATTAGATATTCATGCCCTTGAAGTTGAATTTAATTGGGTAGACTATGCCAATCAGCCTCATTTTTTAGAATATCATATGGTTGTTGATGCTACAATTCGTCCCTTCTTTCCTCCCGAATTATTTGATGGAATTTGTACGGAGATGATAGGTAAACATCAGCTGATGTTTTCATTATACATGAAAGACACTCTATTTTCTAAAACTAAACTTGAAATTCAGGCTGAAGATATTCTGAAAATGGATGAGTGTATCTTCCTTATGAATGGTGACACTCTACGTAATGTTCAATACTTTCAAAAAGTTAAACACTAAAACTTTCATCTTTTTGTTAGATAACATTTTAAAGAATCCTCTCACCCTCCTAAACACTTCCAACAGTTTTTTAACATATCCTAATGCAATAAACAATCAAACTGATTTAATAGTAAATTAGGGTAATGAAAGTCATCCTTTTAAGGATACTAAAGTTTCTAACTAACAACTCTTATTGTAAAAATTACAACAGAGTTTATTTTTTGAATAAAGGTTTTATGATAGTCGGGTTAAGCAACAGATTAATAATTTGTATCAGTTTACTAGTTGTGGTGATGGTAAGCTGTATCGAACAACAAAAGCTTAGTGTTTACGAAGATCAACTCGTATATGCTTTTGAGCTAGACAAACAAATGCCGTTGGTCAGTGAAGAATATCCTAACTTAAGTGAGGAGGAAGCTTATCGTATTCAAAAAGGATATGTAAATAAGCTTTTAGCTCATGAAAATATTGGTGGCTACAAAGCTAGCTTCATTGATACCAAAGTACACAATATGGATAAAGTTGGAAATCCTATTTTCAGTGTAATCTTTGAAAGTGACATTCAACCTCATAATTCTGAGCTTTCGCTATACGGTATTCATAAACCTGTACTAGAAACATACCTTGGCTTTACATTCAATCAGTCAATTCAAAATAAAGTCAATGATATTGACGAACTAAAAAGTCTAATCGATTCATATCGTCTAATCGGTGATATCACTGATCTAAAGTTCCATAATCTCAATAAGACAAAAACTGTAGATTTTATTGCTACAAATGCGGTATCTTCTTTCATTCTTGTCGGAGACACAACAAAATATACAGGACAAGACTTCCACAACTCTCTTGTCCAGATAAATTACAACAATAACCAACTGTATGAGCTTCGTCCTAAAAGAGATACGCAAAAAGCCTTAGAAGATCTGCTTTGGTTAATCAATACAACTATTGATCACGGCTACCCAATTGAGAAAGGTACTTTATTAAGCATTGGAGATAAAGCCCACTTAACCCCTGTGAGGCATGGTTCTTACGAAATGCTTACAGAAACCGCAGGAATGTTGAGTTTTAAAATTATTCAATAAAGAAAGAAGAGCTTACCCAAAAGGTAAGCTCTTTTCATTTTCTAATTGGATATTGGTTGTATAGTTAGTTATTTAGCTTCACTTTTTTTGACCAATCTAAAAGTCTCGGTTTGATTTAAATATTGTATTTGGATGGAGTAGACACCATCTTTCAAACCTGTTAAATCTACATCATTTGTAAACTGTCCTAGATTAGTAGTCTTGATTGGCATACCTAATAAGTCATAGATAACAACCTCTACAGGTTCTCTTGTCAGTTTTCTCAAATTTTTAATCTTAACTATATTTTGAGCCGGAACAGGGTAAAGACCTAGAGATAAATCGGTAATCGTATATTGATGAAGAGTAGTTGGTGAGTATTCATATGAATTATCATTATCTACCATCTTAAGACGATACAAATTGTAGCCAGCAGAAGGCTCTCTATGAATGAACTCGTAAGCTCTTAAAACTTCAGTGTCTCCACTCGCTGCTACTCTACCAATCGTTTTATAGTTCAGGCCATCAACACTATGCTGAACTTCAAAATAGTTACTATTAAATTCTGAGGCTGTTTCCCAATATAATTTCACGTTTTCTCCTTCAGATTCAGAATTGAATAATGTCAATTGGATTGGTAATGAAAAGTCAGGATCAGCATATGAACAAAGATTACAACCCGAATTTACAGCTATAGTGTTCTGATTATAATTTACGATTGTATAAGCTCGAATTGCATCATTATCGGCAGCGCCGTCACTATGATCCCAGACATCACAATTACACAAATCTTGTTCTCCTAGCTGATCTGAACCTGAAGGCAGATCATAGAACACACCACTACTTTGATTAATATCACCTCCTTTACACGTATTTTCAAAACCATTTTGAGGCCACGTTGAATCATTCACATCACTTTCCTTACACAGACACAAATCAAAACTTGAGAAACCTGTATCAGCTCTTCGATCTAGATTCAAAGCTTTTCCGCCATCGATTCCTGATGCTCCAATTGCGATACCCCATTGCTGGTTACCTTGTACAATACCTCTAGTTCTATAACTCGTAGAAGGACTTCCATTTACTGTAGTAGAAATAGGAGTGTTTTGTTCAAAGTACAATAAATATGCATCTGAGGGTAAAGCATCTTGAACGATGATCGAAATAGGTACTTTAGTAATAAAGTCGAAACTTGTTGTAAGAATATCAAAGAAAGAATACTGAGGTGAGGTAAAAGTACATTGTTCAATCTGACCATTCTCATTAGCACAAGCTGCAAATATCGTTTGTAGTTCAGCTTCGTTTGGATCACTTGCTCCTAAAGCACAGAAACAAGCTTTTATAGTCGTACTCGTTGATGGGAATTGAGAATATAAACATTGACCTTCTACATTATTTAGATTAACGGTTCCATTATCTAAATCGGTATCCTCTGTTAAATCTCCACTTATGGTATTACAAGATTCACATTGAGCCATGACATTTACACTGCTCCACATCACAAATAAAAGGATAGTACATAGCTTGAATAAGCTATTGAGTTGTTTGCTTTTCATAATAGATTAATAGGTAATTAGGTGTTTGTAGTTTTGTTACTGTTTTTAGTTCTGAGCATAATTTAGTTCGCTCTTCTTTTTAGGTTAATTGTAGATTTATTTACATAGGCAAGTTTAGAATAGGTTTTATAGCTTTAGGTTACTATCTGCATTAATCCGAATCAGCTAAAAATCGTTCAAGCTTTTTTTTATGAATCAACAGATTCTATTTTAAGTCCTAATTTTAAAATGATTGTTTTAATAAATCTAAGGTAGAGAAATAGCTTACGTAGCTGAGAATCTACAATCGACTAATCATTGATCTAATTACTAGTTTCTAACAACCTTCTTCTATCACAGTAATATCTAGATATAATTTAATTTTAGTTATTTTCACCCCTAACATTATACATTATATCTAAGTGATTTTAAACTGAATTTTCACTTATATACTTAAACTGATAAATAGATTTTAAGAATGAAAAGGGTATTATTTTTAGCGTTCGTTTATTCACTTTTTAGCTATTCTGCATTGGCACAGATCAATATGAATGACTCATCGGCACAAGTCATTGGATATTGGGATATGAATGAAAAGCAAAGCTACACTATCACAGAGGAGAAATATAAAATCAGAGATGCAGATACAACAAACAGAGAATTTATCAAATATTCAGTTGATGTTACTATTGTAGACTCTACAGCAAACTCATATGATATTGAATGGCTTTACAAAGACTTCGATATTGATACAGAAGATGAATTCAGTAAAAAACTCATTTCAATATCGGAAAATATGGTTATAAAGATTAGAACTGATGAAATGGGGTCACTTCAACATGTCTTGAATTGGAAAGAAGTACAAAAGTACATCTCTAAATCTTTGAAACTATTGAAAAAAGAGTTTAAAAAGCAGATCAAGGATGCTCCTAATATGGATCAAATATTTAGACAAGTAGCAAATATGTATGCCACTAAAGAAGCGATTGAAGCTGGAGCAATTAAAGAGATATTACAGTTTTATACTTTTCATGGAGCTAGGTATGAACTTGGTGAAGAATATAAAGGTGATATGAAAACTGCAAATCTTTTAGGCGGAGAACCATTTGATACTCATATGTCTGTTTCATTGGATGAGTTAAACCCTGAGGACAATAATTACATCATACGAATGAAATCATCTGTTGACTCACAACAATTGACAGATGCCACTTTTAATTATTTGACACAAATGACAGCTTCTCTTAATGTATCAAACCTCAAAAGAGAAGATTTTCCTAATCTTTCAAACGATACTTGGACAGCCTCAAGAATTCATGGATCGGGCTGGGTTATTTATACTATAGAAACCAAAGAAGTTTTTGCAGAAGGTCGTACAAATGTAGAAGAAAGAATAATTGAAATTCAATAAGTACAACTAAGTAATATCAATATAAAAACCCCATTATTCGTCTTAAAACAAATAATGGGGTTAAATCAATAAGCTTGAAAAAGTGAGCGATTCTATTCTTCTACTTCACTCATCATTTTATCAATCAATTTCTCAGTCATACCAGATGCAGAGAAACCACCATCATGGAATAAGTTCTGCATTGTCACCTTTTTTGTAAGGTCAGAGAACATTGTTACACAGTAGTTTGCACAGTCTTCCGCTGTTGCATTTCCTAATGGAGAAAGGATATCAGCGTAGTCATAGAATACATTGAAACCTTTGATTCCTTTACCTGCTGTAGTAACTGTTGGAGATTGAGAAATTGTATTTACACGAATACCTTTGCTCTCACCCAAACGTTGTCCGAAACTTCTAGCGATAGACTCAAGCACTGCTTTAGCTTGACACATATCTCCATAGTTAGGATACGAACGCTGAGCTGCGATATATGAAAGACCCAAGATTGAAGCTCCATCTTTAAAGAAATCCATCTTCTCTCCTACTTGCATCATTTTGTGGAATGACAAAGCAGAAATATCGATTGACTTTTGGAACCAATCATAGTTTAGGTCTGCGTAATGCTTTTTCTTTCTTACGTTCGGGCTCATCCCGATTGAGTGCAATAAGAAATCAATTTTCTCTACACCCAAAGCTTCTTTAGCTTTCTCATAAAGGTTTTCGATGTCTTCAGTAGAAGTAGCATCCGCTGGGATAATTACGGCATCAGTCAATTCAGCCAATTTGTTCAAAGTACCCATACGAAGTGCAATCGGAGCATTGGTCAAAACGATTTTCGCTCCCTCTTCATGACATTTCAATGCTGTTTGCCAAGCAATTGAATTCTCATCGATGGCACCAGTAATGATACCATATTTCCCTTTTAATAAGTTGTAAGCCATAATGCTTTAATATTTACAGATGATTTTTTGATTCGTCTCTTGGTGTAAAAGACGCTAAGACGATAAAAAATTTACGAATGTTCTAAAACTTAAAGAGGCAAAAATATAATTTTTATCTAAAAAGCCACAAACTTTAGTCCTAGCCCTTCAAAGAAATATAATATTTTAAGCTTTCTTCTACTTCTTCCCAATTTACAAACTGGTCATATTCAGCCTTTCCAATCTTAGAGATTAAGGACATGTTAATCTTTCCACTTTCATTTTTCTTGTCTTGCAACAAATAAGAATGAATAGCAGAAAAATCTGACTCTGAAATAGTAGGATAACCATACTCTTGCAACAAATATGCCGTTACTTCAGAAAGTTCTGAATCAGTTAGACTACATTTCTTAGTAGAAATAAACGCCTCACAAATCATTCCTACAGCAATAGCTTCCCCATGCAAAAGTTTACGTTCTGGAATATCCAACAAATAACTTTCGATAGCATGTCCGACACTGTGTCCGTAATTCAAGATTTTTCGAAGTGAATTTTCTTTAGGATCTTGATCTACCACATCAGATTTAATACCGACAGAATGCGGAATCATATCTGTCCAGTCTTGCTCATATACTCCTTTCTGCGTTATTTTTTTCCAATGAGAACCATCTGCGATCAAAGCATGCTTCAATATTTCAGCATAACCAGACCTCACTTCTCTCTGAGGCAGTGACTTAATAAAATCAGGGAATATCAGTACTTGGTCAGGAATCTGAAATACCCCAATATGATTTTTGTATTTGTGGAAATCGATACCAAGTTTTCCACCTACACTTGCGTCTACTTGAGAAAGAAGTGTCGTAGGCATTTGCCAAAACTTGATTCCTCTTTTATAAGTTGAAGCACAAAAACCACCCATATCTCCAATGACACCACCTCCCAGATTCAGGACAAAACCTTTACGGTCAAAGCCTTCATCCGTTAGCTGTTGCCAAATGTGTGTACAGGTTTGTAAGTTTTTCTCTTCTTCACCTGATTTCACTTGAATCAGTAAGTGATCTTCAGGAAGAAATTCTTTAACGATTGGATAGCAATTCTCTAATGTATTTTCATCAACAATTACAGCTACTTTTGAGTATGCTTCCAATGGTGAAAATACGTCTTTATTGATCTCAGTGAGAAAGCTAACATTGTTTAAACTCATATTGACTAAGGTTTAGAGCTTAAATAGAAAGTATGATTATTCTTTTAAAAATCGGGATGATAAAAAATACGTTGAACGCTTTCTGATCAATTACCCCTAAAATAGCAAGAACCCATCCCTTTGAGCTCCTTAAAAGGGGATATAAAGGGATGGGTTCATCATAAGCTAAAAGCTTAATTTATGATTATCCTTCAGATTTTTCAGTATTAACTACTTTAGTCTGAATACGGATAGACTCGTCATGAATCAATTTGAACATTTGCTCAACAAAAGTTTTATTCAACTCCAATTTTTGAGCTTGGTTCGGACGGTTTTGGAATACATCAATCCAACGATCAGCTTGGAATACTGTAACGTTGTTATCTCTTTTGTACTCACCGATTTTGTCTACAACCTTCATTCTGTGGTGTAGTGCTTCCAAAATCTCAGTATCGATTGTATCGATTTGCTTTCTCAAGTCCTCCAAGTTGTGAACGAACTCAGGGTTATCTGAAGAAGACTGCTTGATTTTAATAGTGTTCAAAATCTCAGCTAATCTTTCTGGCGTCACTTGTTGAGCAGCATCAGACCAAGCATTTGTTGGGTCGTAGTGCGTCTCAATCATCAAACCATCAAAATCTAAATCAATAGCTTTTTGAGAAATTGGCAAGATTAAATCTCTGTTACCTGCAATGTGAGAAGGGTCACAAAGAATTGGAAGATTAGGAAGTTCAGACTTCAATGCGATAGCTAAAGACCACATTGGCTCATTTCTGTACTTCGATTTTTGGTGCGACGAGAATCCTCTGTGAAGTGCCGCAATATTTCTGATACCAGAATTGTAGATACGCTCAATTGCTCCCATCCAAAGTGCTAAGTCTGGGTTGATTGGGTTTTTTACGATTACTGGTACATCAACTCCTTTCAAGGCATCAGCAATTTCTTGAATTGTGAAAGGGTTTACTGTACTACGTGCTCCAATCCAAAGAACGTCTACACCATATTTCAAAGCCAATTCTACGTGCTGCGCATTTGCAACCTCAGTAGTGATTGGCATATTTAATTCTTCTTTTACAGCCTTGAACCATTTCAAACCTTCTTCACCGATTCCTTCAAATGAACCAGGTCTTGTTCTTGGCTTCCAAATACCTGCTCTCAACAAAGAAACATCAATATTTTCTTTGATCTGGCGGCAAGTTGCTAATAATTGCTCTTCTGTCTCTGCGCTACATGGACCTGCAATTGCAATGGGAGTATCTTTGATCATACTCCAGTTCTTCAACGGTTGAATATCTTGCATAAGTTGTTTTGTAAGTGAATTTGATACGGAAACTTTGTGATCACAGCCTTTAAAACAATAAAATTACAGCTTATGATCTTGTAATTGCGTTAATATACCTTTATAAGACACACTTTAAAGTTTTTTTAAGAAAACCCTAAATCGTATATTTTGGACAAATCTAAGCCTTTTGTTTACAAATGCAAGATTAAATATGGCTATTGGCATAAAATAGATAATATTCTTACATTTTGTTCAAAAATAGCACAGATATCAACAATTAATAGTATTTTTGCAAGAATATTTTTTGAAATGAAGCATGAATACAATGTGTTTGACATTTAGAGCTAAACACATGATGTGTAATTAAAATGATCAACTGTGGGTACACTAAATACAGAATTTGATACATCTGTAAAAAGAATAGCTGTTGTTGGAGGAGGAAGTTGGGCTACTGCTCTCATTAAGATTTTCTCTGAGGGCGATCAAGTGAAACTCAATTGGTGGCTAAGAAACAAAAAAGATATAAATCATATCAGACGCTATCATTCGAACCCAAGATACTTGGGTGCTGTAAAGATAGAACCTGAAAAAGTTACGCCTTACGAAGATTTACGTGAAGCGATAAAGAATGCAGATACAGTTATGTTAGCTGTTCCTGCAGCATTCATTATAGAAGCTTTAGGTGATTTGACTGCTGAAGATTTTAAAGGAAAAAAAATCATTTCTACTATTAAAGGAATGATTCCTAAACAAAATATCTTAGTCACGCAGTATATGGAAGATGTTTTTGGAATACCACATGACGCGATAGCTGTCATCGGAGGACCTTGCCATGCTGAAGAAGTTGCAATGGAAAAACAATCTTACCTCACTGTCGCTAGTTCTTGCAACGAATATGCAGAGTCTTTGGCAGATGCCATGAAATGCCGTTTTATCAAGACTGCAACTGTAGATGATTTATACGGTGTTGAATACTGTGCTGTAATGAAAAACATAATTGCAGTAGCATGCGGTGTGGCACACGGATTAAACTACGGAGATAACTTCCAAGCCGTTCTTGTTTCTAATGCCTTACAAGAAATTAAATGTTTCTTGAAAAGAGCATATAATATTGAAAGAGACCTTGCCTCATCGGCTTATCTTGGGGATCTTTTGGTAACCACTTACTCTCAATTCAGTAGAAACCGTACTTTCGGTAATATGATTGGAAGAGGGTACTCTGTGAAAGCAGCTCAATTGGAGATGGAAATGATTGCTGAAGGCTATTATGCCTCTAAAAGCATTTATGAAATCAATAAGGATTTAGGAGCTGAAATGCCTATTACTACAGCCGTTTTTCATATCATCTATGAAAGAATCTCTCCTTACGTAGAGTTCAACATCTTGAAAAACAAATTGACTTAATACTACATTATGAAATGGAGTAAACTCCATTAATCGAGGTAAAATATTATTGAAAAGCGTTAGTATGAGATTAATAACTCAAACTAACGCTTTTTCTTTTTAGCAATATAAGTTAGAAAGTAATTATATTCTTTTCGCATATAGTTAAATTACAATGGAATTAAAAAGAAAATTGACTATCGACTAACCTTAAACTTTCTTATATTATAGTAGGATTCAAAACGAACATTAGAAGATGTACGCGTTTAAGAGCATCTATAGATATGATTAAAATTCTCGAAGCTATACCACTATTTACTTTTATATGGAATGAAATAGAATTAACTCTCAATTGACAAATGCTTATTAATATGTTCAATCCTAACAAAGTCTTAGTAACTATCTTTGAGAAATTATTTCACTTAATTTTATGAATAATACAATTCAAGACAAACTAACATCTAAAAGCCCGATAGTAGCTGGTCTCCTTTCATTTTTTTTACTAGACCTTGGATTTCTATACCTATTGGAGTTTAAAAAATGGCTTGCTTTCAGGCTAGGTATTTGGGCACTTTTCTTATTCGTAAGTTATACTGGAGTAATCTCAACTTTTTCAAACCTTGTTTTATTCATTCTAACACTCTTATTCCTTAAAATTATCATTATTATATATACCATCAATCTAAGTTCTAAAGAATCTAAGCCTCCTTTTGAAAAGTATAATAATCTACCCAATCATCTAATCGTATTTCTATTTATCAGCATTATAAATCTTACGTTCATAAGTCCTAGCTCTAAACTTTGGTCAAAAAATCATTTCTCGCAGAATACTTCATCAGACTTGTCTTCAGCATTGACCACTGGAGATTTCATCTCTTGGGAACAAACCAAAAAAGTTAAAACAGATGATATAATCGTATTCAAAAGATCAGATAGTGAAGGATACGAAACACAAAGATGTACAGCTATTGCAGGCGATAAGATTGAGTATAAAATAAACTCAGATAAGAATATTGATACAAAGTTCACACTTCCTTTCGCAGGTATGACAGTCACTTTAAATGAAAAAAATATACTTTTCTACAGTTCTTTAATCAGGAAGTATGAGCTTATTAATGAATTAATAATACAGAAGAACAATCAATTAGTGATCGGTAACAAAATAGTAAAAAACTATACTTTCAAGAATAATTACTATTTTACTGAAGGAGTTTATTCAAAAAATAACCCAAATTCATTTTTTCAAATGCCTATCCCAGAATATATGGTTTGTGGTAAAGCACTTTATATTTGGTGGTCTTCAGATCTTTCTCGAATAGGTTATGCACTGTAAAACACATCTCACATAATGTTTGAAATTCTTATCCTATTGTGCTTTTTTGGTCTTTTAAATACCATCTCGATTCACTATAAAAAGTCAAAACGTAGAAATGAAGACTTAAGAAAACTCAAAGAATTTGAAGAAAAACATCCTTCTAAAAAAATATAAAAAAAGCCTCTGTGATCTTAAATGACCACAGAGGCTTATATTATTTTGCTTCTTAAAAAGCTTATCTCATTTCTTTGAACATATTGATCAAAGTATTTGTAGAAGCATCATGTGATGATACTGTCTCATCATTCTGAAGTTCTGGTAGAATTTGGTTAGCCAATTGCTTACCTAGCTCTACTCCCCATTGGTCAAATGAGAAGATGTTCCAAATCACACCTTGAACAAAAATTTTATGCTCATACATCGCTACTAAAGCACCCAAAGTAAATGGCGTTACTTTTTTCACCAAGATTGAGTTTGTAGGACGATTTCCTTCAAAAATCTTGAAGTTTTTCAATGCTGCAATTTCATCAGCAGACTTACCTGCCTTCTCCAATTCAGCAACTACTACTTCCTCAGTTTTACCCATCATCAATGCTTCCGTTTGAGCAAAGAAGTTAGACATCAATTTCGCGTGATGATCTCCGATAGGATTTTGAGATTGTGCTGGAGCGATGAAATCCGAAGGGATCAATTTTGTTCCTTGGTGGATCAACTGATAGAATGCATGTTGTCCGTTTGTACCAGGCTCACCCCAAATAATTGGACCAGTTTGGTAATCTACTGGATTTCCACCTCTATCTACATATTTACCATTAGACTCCATATCTCCCTGTTGGAAATATGCAGCAAAACGGTGCATATATTGATCGTATGGAAGAATTGAATGAGAGTCTGCACCGAAGAAGTTGTTATACCAAACTCCTAACATTGCCAAAATTACAGGAAGGTTACTTTCTAGTTCCTCATTTTGGAAGTGTTTATCCATTGCATGAGCACCTTCCAATAACTCGATAAAGTTATCAAAACCGATAGAACAAGCAATTGGTAAACCAATAGCAGACCATAACGAGTAACGACCTCCTACCCAGTCCCAGAAACCGAACATGTTTTCAGTAGCAATACCGAATTCAGAAACTGATTTTGCATTAGTAGACAATGCAACGAAGTGTTTAGCTACATTTGCTTCATCTTTTGCAGCCTCCAAGAACCAAGACTTCGCAGAGTTTGCGTTTGTCATTGTTTCTTGAGTCGTGAATGTTTTAGAAGCAATAATGAAAAGTGTAGTTTCAGGATCTACTTTTTTCAAAGTCTCAGCAATGTGCGTACCATCAACATTTGATACGAAGTGAGCATTGATATGAGTCTTGTATGGCTTCAACGCTTCAGTAACCATAACAGGACCAAGATCTGAACCACCAATACCGATGTTTACAATATCAGTAATTGCTTTTCCTGTATATCCTTTCCACTCTCCAGAGATCAATTTCTCTGTAAAGTTCTTCATTTGCTCTAATACAGCATTAACATCTGGCATTACATCTTGACCATCCAATACTACAGGAGTATTAGAACGATTACGCAATGCAGTATGGAGAACAGCACGTCCTTCTGTTTGGTTGATTTTCTCTGCACCGAACATGCTTCCGATTGCTTTTGGCAACCCACATTCTTTTGCTAAATCGATCAAAAGAGATTTCGTCTCTTCTGTGATGATGTTTTTAGAGTAATCAACAAAGATATCTTCAAATTTCACTGAGAACTTATTCGTTCTGTCTGCATCCTCAGCGAAGAGGTTTTTCATTTCTAGATTTTTCGCTTCCTCGAAATGCTTTTCTAATGCTTTCCAAGCATTTGTCTGAGTAGGATTGATGTTTTCCAACATAATTCTTGCTAAATATTAATACAAGTTAGTAGATCAAATGAATTCATTGAGAGCTCGAAAGGTCTTAAATACCAAACAAGCTTCTAACAGTTAACATTCATGCACAAAATTAAAAGATCTGAGAGAATTGTATTAGTCTTTGAGCATAAACAAAGACTGATTTTCATCAACATTTGTTATTCACAGTCCCGAAACCGATTTCGTTAAAATTAAAGTATTAAGGTACACCAATGGACTTCTGAAAAAATAAAGCTGTTTTCAATGCAGACAACCTAATAAACACTAAAACTAACCTATGTATCATTTCAGAAGACTTTTAGTTTTTACGCTTTTAAGTTTACTATTTATCAATCTCACTTCAGCACAGAAATTTACTCGTGATGTTTGGCATGAAGGAGAAATTGATCTAAATGACGGTAGTACGGTTAAAGGTTTACTTAAAATAGATATTGAGAAAGAAAGCATTCAGCTAAAGAGTAAAGGAACTATCCGTTCGTTTAGTGCTCAGAATATTCAAGCTTTCCAAATTATAGATTCCAGAAGTAAAAAACTTCGCTCCTTTTATGCTCTTCCCTTTTATACACCAAATGGTTATGGCAATCCACATCTCTTCGAACTACTGACCGAAGGTGAGACCAGCCTATTGGTTAGAGAACGTATTGTAGAAAAAATAGAAAGCAATTTTGACCCTTATTGGGGGAATATGAATAGCAAACAACAATATGTAAGAGAGGATGATTTTTATCTTTTAAAACCTAGTTCATCTATTAAAATGGTTGATCTGAGAAATAGAGAAGCCTCACTTGAACACATGAAAGATCAGAAAGAAGGACTTATGGCATATATAAAACAAGGTAAGCTGAAATATTATACAAGATCAGATATGATTAAGATTGTCAATAAGTATAATCAATTAAAGACAGTAAATAAGCAAGCTTCAAATCAATAGTTTAAATTCGACAACTATCTATACAAACAGACTATATATAAGAAGAGCTCTCCATTTTGGAGAGCCCCTTTTTTTATTGTTTCATAATTTTTAGAATCTTTCTAGTGTCATCGTGAACGAGTTCAATGAAGTAAACTCCAGTAGGTAAATCACTGAGATCAATACTCTCATTACTTAGATCAACACGAACATTTTTCATTCGCTCTCCACTACTTGAGTAGACACTTACCATCATATCTTTAAGAAGATAACCATCAGCTACAATTCTTAACTTCCCAGTAGTTGGGTTAGGTAATAAACTTAGTTCTTTAGTTACATCTTCAACAGATGTAATTGTCGTCTGATAATTCACTAACTGCGAATAACCAACACAACCACTCTGTGTCTCTATAGAAACCTGATAGATTCCTGAATAAATTGGCGCATACTCCATCGAATTAGGATCAACATCCGTCATCAAGACTCCATCTTTAAACCAATACGTAGAGAACTCCTCTTGATCAGTATCTACTATTAAAACTCCATCTTCAGATAAAACTAAGCGTACTTCAGGTGATGGTGTTTCAGAAACAGATATAGAGTTTGTAAGGATAGAACAACCTTGTTCATTTATCACTCGAACTTGGTAATTACCAATATCATAAGTAGTTAAAATATTACCAGTCGTAAATGGTAATACTTCTCCATCTTTCAACCAAACATATGAAGAAACACTAACATCGGTTGGTACTTCTGCCCTCAGTGTAACAGGAGTAGCGGTACCTTCACAAATCAAGGTATCAGATTCATTCACTAACCAACCATCTCCACTGATATCATCACAAGCAACACCTACATAATATGTATCTGTTTTTATCCTCAGATTAGGGAAGAAAATATTAGAAACATAACCATAATATACCCCACTTTCTAATGCTGTAATATCATTGACTTGTAAAGTATCATTGATTTGATTCTCTATTTCACTTCCATCGTTATACCAAGAATAAGTATTGTAGTCACCTTCAACATCTGCTGTTAGAAGAAGCGTATCACCAACTTCTAAACTCAACTCCACTGAGTTAGTCGTAATCACTTGACCTTCATAAACCAACTCTGAAGCACCTAATAGCATTTCTAACTGGTCAAATGCTAATTTATTTACAGATACATTGATATTCATATTAAATAAATTCAATGCACTTATTGATGTTGGTAGACTATCTAATTCATTGTTTGATAAATCTAGTCTTTCAAGTTGAGTCAAATTTTGAATAGAAGAGGAAACATTAGAGATATTGTTATTTGAAGCATACAACTCAACTAACTTTGTATTTCCACTCATATCATAATCTAAAGAAGTTAAGTTATTATGACTTACATCTAATTGTTCTAATGATGGTATTTCTCCAACAAAATCAGGGATTTCAGTCAATTGATTATAACTCAAAATAAGTGACTTAATTGGAATACTATCTGTATTTACTCCACTCAACAACTCATCACTATCACCTAATGTAGTTAGCTGATTGTTGAAGAATGAAATCACTTGAATAGACTCTAGTTTGAATATATCTTCAGGTAAAGAAGTAAAGTTATTATTATCCAAATCTAGGTACTCCAAATTCACAAGTTCGATTAAATCTACAGGTAAATCTGAAAGATTATTATTGAATAAAATCAATCGTTCTAATGCTTCTAGACTAAACAATTCACTTGGTAATTCAGAAATATCTAAGTCTCTAAGATCTAAAGATGTAATTCTGTCTGAATCTCCAGTACCAACTCTAGGCCACTCGCGAATCGGAGCATTTCTATCCCAGTCTTCAATTCCTAAGCTCTCAAACAATGACAATAATGCTAATGAATCCGCTTCTACAACACTACCCACTATTGTTACATCAACTGAAGAAGTATACAAAGTTAGATCAGTATAATCATCACTATTTACGATTGCATAATAATTCCCTGCATCTGAAGAAGAAGTTCTGTTTATACTAAAGATTGAATCAGACTCTCCAATCACTTCATCCCCTTTATACCATTCATAAGTTGCATTTTCAAAAGAAGGAAGGGTGATTGTTAAAGTATCTCCAACATACACATTTTGTGTTGGAGTTAGGTAAATACTGTCTTGAGGTGAATACACAAAAGATGTCCAATCATTTTCAGATGCACTCGCCAAATCATTGAAATCTATGTTATTACCATCTACACTAACATTCTCTAAAGCAGATAAACTTAAAATATGGCTTAAGTCTAAGTTCCTTATTCCTTGTTCAGATAAATCGATTGCTTCAATATATCCATCATCATTTAGTGTTATTCCAGTCCAAGAACTTGCTTTATCCAAACCATCTTCCATATCCCAAGGGAAATTCACACTATCAGAATTAGTATAAAGGTCTACCAACGCATCATAATCTTCTAACTGTAAACAACCTTCTGGGTAACTTAAAGTAATAGAACCACTGTATGGTTTCTCTATGGTCTCAGAAGTACGAACCATATTCACCGATATATCTGAAATAGTACCTAGTGTAAGGTCTGAGACTCTTAAGGTATCATTGACAGCTACTACGTTTACGTTAGTTGTTTCGCTATCCTTTACATAACTAACTTGATAAGTCGTATCTGAGGTTAAAAGTGCTTCTCTTTCGATGACAATTACAAGCTCTCCATCTGACATTTCAAAAGAACAAGAAGGATCTATACCTTCGACAGAAAGAATATTATAATCAAAAACAGCTGATGAAATCGTATAAACAACATTGACAGGTTCTCCTTCACAGCCATCAACAACTTGTGCCAACTTAAAGTTGAACACTTCATCCATCGTTTGGTCTGTTGAACTAATACCAAGATCTGTCACGGCAATACTATTTGTTTCAGAAGCATCTTGTATTGTTAGCTCATTATCATTTGAGTCATACCATATATAAGATTCTACATTATCTTCTCCTTCGTATCTGATCGAATCTTCACTATTAAAGTCTAAGTAATTAACCTCAAATGAATAGGTATCAGCGTCAAAATCAAAACTTGAGATATTGACAAATGGTACTTCGTCTGCTATAACGACTGTAAAACGCTTTACTGAACTAGAGTTTGAATTATAAGTTCTTTGAACATCAAAATGGAATGTCCCTCCATCATTAAAGTTCGAATAAGCTGCCGCCATCTCTGACTCTGTAAGAGAAACTTCACTTACACCAGACTTCAACATTGTTCCAGTGGAATCATACCATGTGTAAGTACTTAAAGCATCATCTTCAATAGATAAAGTAGAGATATTTCCAAGGTCTAAGAAACAGTAATTCGCAACTTCAGTTGAATTATCTGTCCAAGTTGGGACATACTCAACATCAAGATCTACGGTTATTTCTTCTCCTAAACCTGATGCATCACTACTTACAGAAGATGTCACATTAAAGCTTGCTCCACCTACATAAGATGCACTTGGCATAAACACTAATCCTACTTCGGCTTGAGCTACTGTAATAAAATCGCCATCAGTTATTTGAGTGGTGCTGTCACTCAAATAGAGTTGTCCTTCTACAAAAGAAGAAACTTTATAATGCGTAAGCTCTCTTCCGTCATTCGCATTTTTATTTACATAGATTAAACCTGAAAAATCATCTTGTGGAAATGATAAATCACCTGTAACGACTGCAGCTTCTGTTAAAGCATCAATTTTAACTTCACCACCATCTAAGGCTACTGGGTATGTTTCTGAGAAACTAAATTCATTACCTGCCAAATCGGTTACCACACCAGAATAACTAGAAATAGAAATGCCATCTATATCCATATCGCCAATCTGTACATCATACTCAAAGTACAATGAGTCCGTACCTGAACCTGATACATAATCCAGCTGAACAGGAATATTTACCGTATTATCTAGCGTCAGTACAAAAGAAGGATCCGTTGAAACGAATACATCCTCCTCAAAATCAAGTAACACACTTATCGTTTCTCCATTGATATAAGTAGAATCCAAAGTAACGACACTTGGTGCTGTGATTTCTGTATCTGCCAAAATTGTATATGTGATTGTTCGTTCAATACTCTCACAACCATCTACAACTTGTAAAACAGTGATTGTAAATACCTGATTCGAAGATGCATCACCTCTAACTACACCTAAATCTGCTACAGCTATAAAACCAACATTCTCTCCACTAGCATCGACAGTTGTATCTCCTGTGCTGTATGTCCAAACATATTGTTCTACGTCAGATTCTCCACCGTAATACAAGCTATCTTGTTCATCAAAATCATTGTAACTAACCTCAAACGAATACACATCTCCTGTTAAACTAAAATCAGTGTTTGATATCGTTACAAGTGGTATTTCTTCAGCTATAACTACCGTAAATCGCTTAACTGAACTCGAATTTGAATTATAAGTTCTTTGAACATCAAAATGGAACGTTCCTCCATCATTAAAGTTCGAATAAGCTGCCACCATCTCTGATTCTGTAAGAGATACTTCGCTCACTCCCGATTTCAGTTCTGCCCCTGTAGAATCATACCATGTATAAGTACTTAAAGCATCATCCTCAATAGATAAAGTAGAGATATTTCCAAGGTCTAAGAAACAGTAATTTGCAACCTCATTTGAATTATCTGTCCAAGTTGGTACATACTCAACATCAAGATCTACAGTTATTTCTTCTCCCAAACCTGATGCATCATTACTTACAGAAGATGTCACATTAAAGCTTGCACTACCTACATAAGATGCACTTGGCATAAACACTAATCCTGCCTCGGCTTGAGCTACTGTAATAAAATCGCCATCTGTTATTTGAGTTGTACTATCACTCAAATAGAGTTGCCCTTCTACATAAGAGGAAACTTTATAATGCGTAAGCTCTCTTCCGTCATTCGCATTTTTATTTACATAGATTAAACCTGAAAAATCATCTTGTGGAAATGATAAATCACCTGTAACGACTGCAGCTTCTGTTAAAGCATCAATTTTAACTTCTCCACCATCCAAGGCTACTGGGTATGTTTCTGAGAAACTAAATTCATTACCTGCCAAATCGGTTACAATACCAGAATAACTAGAAATAGATATTCCATCTATATCCATATCGCCAATCTGAACATCATATTCAAAGTACAATGAATCCGTACCTGAACCTGATACATAATCTAACTGAACAGGAATATTTACCGTATTGTCTAGCGTTAGTACAAAAGATGGGGCAGTTGAAACAAATACATCCTCTTCAAAATCAAGTAACACACTTATCGTTTCACCATTTACATAAGTAGAATCCTGAGTCACTACTGTTGGCGCTGTAATTTCTGTATCCGCTAAGACTGTATATGTGATTGTTCGCTCGATACTCTCACAACCATCTACAACTTGTAAAACAGTGATTGTAAATACTTGATCCGACGATGCATCACCTCTAACTACACCTAAATCTGCTACAGCTATAAAACCAACATTCTCACCACTCGCGTCGACAGTTGTATCTCCTGTGCTATATGTCCAAACATATTGTTCTACGTCAGATTCTCCCCCGTAATACAAACTATCTTGTTCATCAAAATCATTGTAACTCACCTCAAACGAATACACATCTCCTGTTAAGCTAAAATCAGTGTTTGAGATCGTTACAAGTGGTATTTCTTCAGCTATAACGACTGTAAAACGCTTTACTGAACTAGAATTTGAATTATAAGTTCTTTGAACATCAAAATGGAACGTTCCTCCATCATTAAAGTTCGAATAAGCTGCCGCCATCTCTGATTCTGTAAGAGATATTTCGCTCACTCCCGATTTCAGTTCTGCTCCTGTAGAATCATACCATGTGTAAGTACTTAAAGCATCATCTTCAATAGATAAAGTAGAGACACTTCCAAGATCTAAGAAACAGTAATTTGCAACCTCAGTTGAATTATCTGTCCAAGTTGGAACATACTCAACATCAAGATCTACGGTTATTTCTTCTCCTAAACCTAATGCATCACTACTTACAGAAGATGTCACATTAAAGCTTGCTCCACCTACATAAGATGCATTTGGCATAAACACTAATCCAGCCTCGGCTTGAGCTACTGTTATAAAATCGCCATCAGTTATTTGAGTTGTGCTATCACTCAAATAAAGTTGTCCTTCTACAAAAGAAGAAACTTTATAATGCGTAAGTTCTCTTCCGTCATTCGCATTTTTATTTACATAGATTAAGTCTGAAAAATCATCTTGTGGGAATGATAAATCACCTGTAACGACTGCAGCTTCTGTTAAAGCATCAATTTTAACTTCACCGCCATCTAAGGCTACTGGGTATGTTTCTGAGAAACTAAATTCATTACCTGCCAAATCTGTTACTACACCAGAATAACTAGAAATAGATATTCCATCTATATCCATATCGCCAATCTGAACATCATATTCAAAGTACAATGAATCCGTACCTGAACCTGATACATAATCCAACTGAACAGGAATATTTACCGTATTATCTAGCGTTAGCACAAAAGAAGGATCTGTTGAAACGAATACATCCTCTTCAAAATCAAGTAACACACTGATCGTTTCTCCATTGATATAAATAGAATCCTGAGTAACGACACTTGGTGCTGTAATTTCTGTATCTGCCAAGATTGTATATTGGATTTCAATTAATTCAGATTCACAACCACTCTCATCCACTTGAGAGACAAATACATTGAAAACCTGATTAGAAGATGAATTTTCTATAACTCTTTCAATCCCCAAATCATATAAATCTATTTTCTGATCTTCGCCGACCTCATGTGATACCGTTGTGATTAAATTCATATCTGAAGCATACCAGTTATAATCTGTGGTATTACTCTCTCCTTGATAAATAAGAGAATCAGTACTTTCAAATTCATTGAAACTTACATCATACTCATATGTATTACCTGTAAGTATAAAGTCTGCATTATTCACCGTAACAAGTGGCATCTGAGGAGCAATTTGAATTGTAAACCTTTTCAATTGACTCTCATACGTGTTATAAGACTTTTTGACATCAAAATGTAATGTCACCGTATCTTCTCCACCACGATTATAATCTGCATAAGCTACTGCAATTTCAGCTTCACTAAAAGTTACCTCAGCGAGGTCAGACTTCAGCTCTGTACCGGTTGAGTCATACCAAGTGTAAGTACTCAAAGCATCATCTACTACAACAAGGTCTGAAATCGTTCCTATTTCTGTAAAACAATATAAACTAGTATCGGGCTCAATAGATACCCAAGTTGGGGCATATTCAATATCTAAATCAACAGTTAGAAGTGTTCCCAATCCAGTATCATCATTTGTAACTGAAGGTGTCACTTCGAAAGATGTTGCTCCCCAAAAATCAGTTGTTGGTTTAAAAATCAAACCATCAGAAGCTTCTTCTGCTGTAATGAAGTCACTATTACTTATTTCAGATGTTGAATCCGCTTTGAATAACTGTCCATTAAGTATAGATGTAACCTTATAATGACTTACTTCCCTTCCATCATTGGTGTTTTTTACGACAACCAACGAGTCAGAGTAGTTATTATGAGGAAATGCCAACTCTCCAGAAATTGATGGTTGCTCAGCAATAGCATCTATGAATAGATTTCCACCTCCAAAATCATTAATAAGAATATCAGTAAAGTCATAAGTATTTCCAACTTCATCTAATACGTCTCCGCCACTGAAATATGCGATATACAAATCATTCTTATCTTCATCACCAACTTCAATTTCATATTGGAAGACCAAAGAATCTGTACCTGAACCTGAAGCATATTCAACTTTTATATACTTTTCTGAAGGCACATCTAATAATGCCCACAAATAAGGAAGGTCTCCATCCCAATCCACGGTTACATTTTCATTGAATTTGAAAGAGATATTCAATAATTCGCCATCAATATAAGTAGTGTCTTCAGTGATCAATGAAGGCGTCTCAATAATTCCATCAAAGTAGAAATGAAGTGTATCTGATTTGAAATTGAATGAATACGTTTCCTTTTCTTCAATTTCTTGAAGTTGAAAACCTTCTTCTCCACCTTCTTGCCCCTCTCCTTCTGGGATAATAGGTGGTTCTCCTCCTTCAAAAATAATTTCTTCTTCAAAGCCTTCAGGTAAATCAATACCTAAATACGTTCGAGTTGTTGTGTATGAAATCGAATTATCTTTTACAAATAACCAAATCGAATCTCCTGTACTTGTCGTATTTAAAACATCAATTTCTAACGTATAACTTCTCCCTCCACCTGTGATATTGTTTATCACTGCTTTTGGTGAAATTTCTATATCAGCTGAGGTAAAATCATCAACTCTTTTCTCAAACTCAACATCTACAAAAAGAGTAGACTGATTTGTAGGAGAACTAATACCATCAAGTTCAAGAACTGGTGTAGGAGGTATATCTAGGTACAATAAACTCTCATGAATAGCTGAATTCTCACCATCATCTAAATAGATATAATAATAAATCGAATCTCCTTCGCTAAACCCTATATCAAATAGGACTGTATCGGACAATGCTTCTCCTGCCTCAGTTATTGCATAACTACCAAAATCTAAAGCTCCAGTACCAGCCGATATAAGAGAGTGGTCAGTCATATCAATTCGACTATCAAAGGCAGCATAGTAAATTGTACCTGTATCAGATAAATCATAATACAAAGCTGTCGAATCGTTTGTAAATGCATTATCTGTGTAAAAATTCTGAATTGTAGCTGCATTCGTTGAAGTAACTACGGCTTGATATGTTTCTGTACTAAATGTTTTTCCATCGGAAACTTGGAATGTAAACTTATCAGTAGAGCCGCTTGGAATCTCAAACCTTAAAAGTCCATCCTCCAATTCCCAGTACTGAAAAATATACCCATCAGTTACGGTCTCATCTCCTTCTAAATTAAAAATCAATGAACCTAATGTAGGAACTGAAACAATTTTCAACTCTGTGAATGAATCCAGGTTTGCATCTTGATAACCAAAGTCATCAGGATTAAAAAACACGATTTCTGTTCCTCCTGTATTCTCTACTTGTCTAGTTATATTTTGTGCTGTTGGAGGTGTATTATTAGTATAGATTGTGATACCTGTACTTGTTACTACGTACAAATCTAAATCATAATCAAATTCTAAATCACCCAGTATTACCTTAGTTCCAAAAAGATCTGTTCCAATAGTGCTTTGGGTAAAGCTTGCAAATCCATCATTGATAAATTGCTTAGTACCATCAGTCAAACTTGTAGTCACGACATCTAAGTGTCCATCTCCATTAAGATCGCCAACATCAATATCGTCATAGCTAGTGCTGCTCTCAAAAAGAATAGGTGTCGAATTAAAACTACCATCACCTTGGTTAAGATAAATGACATTATCATTCGAAGCTCCTGTAACGACCAATACATCAAGATTTCTATCGGCATCAAAGTCCTCTAAAACAATAGATTGATCATTAGAAATAGCCACTGTAGCAAACTCGGTAAAAGTACCATCACCTCCGTTTAAATAAACCTTATCATCACCTGAAGTTGCAATATAAATATCAAGGTGTCCATCATTGTTCATGTCACCAATTGCATGATCTATGATAGATGATAATGGATAAGAATGTTCATCAGGTTCTATAAACTTTGAACCATCATTAATCAACACTTTTAGTTCAGAAGATGTAGAATAAATAATATCTAGAAAGCCATCATTATTTATGTCTGCTAATTCTAATTCTTCTATTCCTGAATGTGTAAAATTTGTTGGAGTAGCTTCATACTCACCTAAATCAACACCCCACCAAATCTTAAGTTCTGAATCAGTAACTTCTACTAAATCTGATTCCCAATCATTATCCAAATCATTAATATCAAAAATTTGAGAAGTACCTGAAGCTACATAACCCGATGTTCCAATACTTTGATAGTCACTAGGATCATTTGCATTGAATTGACTGTAAACGTCAAGTCCGGCAGAAGTCATTACGAATAAGTCTGGGCGATCATTTAGCCAATGCATCACAAGTCTCACATCATTCACACCAGAAATTGGTAATTCTGAGGTCGCCTCAGTCAACTCAAAGTTTTTACCACTTAAAGGCTTTTGGATAAATTGAAGTTGATAAGAAGAAGATAAATTTTGACTTCCTTCAATAGTTTGTACATCACCTGTAAAAATATGACTTACCTTTTCTCCAGCTATGTATCTTTCACTGTAAGGGTTTATAAAAGTATATTTAGGTTCCGATGAACTAACTTCTACACCTATTTCAAATCTTCGGCCATAGCTACCAAAGACTTCTGAACCTGGTAAAAAACCTTCTCCAATATCTAAATACTCTGAAGCTAAAAATTCAACAGGATTAGAATATAAAGCTAATCCATTCTGTCTTGGAGTTGTCGAATCAATATTCAGTTCATTAATAATATCAACAAGAAAATATCCTGTTTCACTCCAACTATATCCATCAAAAAGCTCGATATAAATGGTATCACTTCCTTCCAAACCTGCTTCTACTTGTATTATACCAGAAGCTAAATCAGAAAAAGTAAAGGTTTCATTTACTAGTACATCTTGATAACTTGATGTGACAAACTTTTGTAATTTAGAATCACCAGTATACTCAACTACTTTCACTAACCTTTCTGCATCTCCTCTTTGCACATCATCATCCTCATAATAGATTGTAGACAAGCTATTTGTGTTATTAGGAGAAATATAGAATGAATTCTGATTAAAAGATGGCGTATATAATTCAGGTGCCTCATTATAGATAAACGTTTGTACACCTTCTGATGTATTCACAAAAAAGTCTACACCATTTTTAATGTTTATTTCATATGGATAGATAGCAATTGGGCTTTCAGAACCTAAGTCAATAGATTGGGCTTCAAAACCATCAACGGTATTATTGATAAATACTTGAGCTGTATTTCCAGAAGAAGCGGTAATAAAATCTAGATAACTATCATTATTTAGGTCTATTGCTCTAATTGAGGTAGCAGAAGCCGTATTTATAGTCACCTCTTCTGAGAAGGAGTCACCACCATAGCCCAACATCAGTTTAGTATCACCGACAGCATTACCATCTAGTAAAATCAGATCAACAAAGCCATCATTCGTAAAATCTGATATTACAAAATCGACAAGGTTTACACCCGATATATCATATTCTGTTTTAGAAAAGCCACCTACACCATCATTAATCCAAACCTTAACCTTACTTGAAGTGATTTCTACAAGGTCTAAGTCTAAATCTCCATCTAAATCATATGTATCAAACTTAATAGTAGCCGTTTCTCCAAATGCAGTAGGGGTTTCATCAAATATTGGCTCTCGGTAACTTCCACCGACTCCATAATGTACCACTGCATTTGATGTACTTGAGCCAATAATCAGATCTAAAAATCCATCAGAATTCACATCTGATGTAATAATTGAAGAAGCTCCGGCAATCGTATTAAACTCTAACTCTTTGCCAAAACCCTCAACCATATTATAATAGACCACATAACTATCAACACCATCATTTTCAATAGTTATAAACTTTGAATCAGCTATACTGATTAGGTCTATTACATTCGGGTAAGTCTTATCTCCCAAAGCCCAATAAGCAAAGCCAAAAGATTCGGTATCATAATAGACTGTATTAAACTTACCTTCATTCTCATCGAAAGCAAAAAAGTAGGCCTGGTTGTATGGGTCTACCAAAGTAGATGTATACAGACTAAAATTCTTTGTAACATCTGAGTAGTCTTCATCTAATGCTAAACTAAAATCATCTGAACCCTGACTATTTGTCACCACAAATGTCCATGAAGCTGCAGGACCGTAAAAGAAACTGTTGTTAGCCCCATACAGATTTGGATTTAATGATATTGTTACTGTTTCTCCTTCTATAAAGTCAACATTCCAAAATTCTAGATAGACTTTGTTTTGAAATGCATTAATCTGATACTCTCCAAAATTTGATGATTCATAGTTCCATTTTAGAAGTCCACTGATACTTCCTGTTATTTGAACGCCATCAAACCCTATGATTTCAGAAAAAGAAGCAGTTCCGTTTATATCATCTGAAAACTCAAATGATATTCCATTATTTAATTCATCTTTAGATATAGTTGTCCTTCCGGTTGGGTCTACTCCTGTATCATCAGAAATACCAATGAAGGTAAGGTCAGGAGCATATTCAATATCAAGTCCATATGAAAAATCATAATTTAATCCTCCATCATCACTTATACCAAATTCAAAATAATCAATCCCTCCACTGGCAAATATGTATCTCAACTTACCAGCATCTATATCAGCAATTGCTACTTCATAATCAGTACCATCAACAAACTCAAAATCTCCAGCAGAAAAAGTACCATCTAGATCATTATCTAAGAATAGAGTTCCTGAATTATCTACTTCAGTATAAAGAATTTCTACACTTGTATGAAGCTCTCCTTCATCTCCGCTTTGGTCTGGATAATAAATATCATCTGAAGAAAAAGTATAAATAGATTCATTGATTCTATAATACGTATACTGAGGTTCATCTATTACCATTGGTTTATCATGAAGATAGATATAAACCTGGCTCCCATCTGAAAAAATAAAATCAAGGTCTCCATCCCCATTAACATCTCCATAGTCTACAAAAGACATATTTGAGGGTAAATTTGTAATGCTATTATTTGTAGAGAAGTCATTATTAAATACATAAGTATCTTCAGAAGCATTTACAAAGATGTATAATGGATTCCAATCATTCCCATGTAGATCAAAAAATACATGATCTTCTACATAAGTGGTTGTACTTTTAAATACACCTGATTGGATCTCATCATTTTGAAAAAGAACAAGATCCATCCCACCTTCAAGGTCATCTTCTAAAGCTATGAATTCAAGCCCTTTATCTAAATCAAAATCGCCTTCAAGTAATAATGTATAGTCGGTTTCAAAAAGAAAACTACTTTGATTAAACTCACCACCTTGATAGGTGGCTGTAAGTAGTCCCCCAGAAAGAGTAGTAACAATATTAACCTCTCCATTTACTAGAGGAGATATTATCACATCTAAAGAATATACAGGGTCTGGAAAATCTATGCTGTTATATTTGACCAATAAGTTAGAAAAACTTTGATCTCCATTGTTTAACCAAGCTTGATCTCCATTTAGAGAACTTAAAGCATAAATATCTAAATAACCATCTCTATTAAGATCGCCTATAGCTAAATCAAAATAGCCACCATTATCAACACCTAGTTGAACTGGTGTTAAACTAACAGTACCATCCCCATTATTAAAATATACCTCAACATAACCATCATCATTTACTGAAACTACATCTAAATACCCGTCTCCATCTAAATCTGCAAATTCAAAAGCAAAGGTTTTATTTGAAGATGATTCAATTTCAATTGCTGAATTAGAAAATCCACCATCTCCATTATTGAGAAAGACTTTATTATTTTCAGAAGACAAGGCAAGAGCTAAGTCAAGAAGTCCATCTCGGTTAAAGTCTACTAATTTAATATCATTGATAGTTTCAATTGGGCTAAAGGAAAAAGCACCATCATCAATGAGACTCATACTAAGAACACCATCATTTCCGACCGTAAATTCATAGTAATATGGAGTTAATTCACCACTCAATAAGGTAATTTGATCCGTTAATGTAACAGATATTTTTTCACCAGGTAAAAAGTTCACATCAGGATCAAAGGTCATAGTATTTCCAGCAAAACTGATACTTCCGTCAATTTTCCCTGAATAAGAACCATGAACAAAAACACTAGATGTAGATACAAAAGCTTGATCTATTCCATCACCAAACTCAACTACTATATCCTGATCATATGCTACTCCATCTTGATTTTGGTAAGGATTAAATGTTTTTAATTGTTCAACAACATAAAATGTTAGTTGATGAATATTAGAAGTACCCGTTCCATCTGTGATTGAAAAATTGTAGACATACTGTCCTCCTTCTATTCCAGCGTCTAATCTTAAAGGGTTTTCGAACCCTCCATAGTCAAACAGTCCATTGGAAATAAATATTGATTCACCACTATTTATCTCTGAATCCCCTTCTCCTTGGACATAAAGAGTTCCTCCAGTAACAGAAACAGCTTCAATATAAATTTCTGTAAGGTTCTCGTGATCTCCACCATTATATGGAAAAAGTGTAGGATAGACTTCAAATGAAGAATTCGGCTCTACTAAAACTGTGATATTTTTTGATTCTGGTTGAGCAATAGCAGCAACAGTAGTAGATATAATAAAAAATATAAGACTCAAAGGTTTTAGCGCAATGAGGCGATTAATAATAATCATATATTTTGGATTTGATAATTAGTCAGTTTTTAGCTTTGATAAGTCCAAAATAAATCAATGTTATCCTTTTTAGGAACTATAATTCCTAATTATTTAGCATATTATCAGAATAAAATTGATTTATTCATTTAAGTTGTACTATTCCTAGAAGTAAATAGGATTCAGTTAAGAAGTAATCTTCACACTTTTCCCTAATATTAAACTTCATTTAGAAAGTATACTCTTAAAACAATTACAATGTTACATTTCGTATTTTTATTGTGCTCCATAAAGATTTTATTGAAAGCTTAGATTAATTTCTAGCAATTTGAACCTAGATTGAACCTTAATAAATGTGAATCAGTTTTGAGAGTAACTTGGCGAAATAGATACCAAGAGACACAAAAAAATTAGAGACACACTTAGCACCTTGGTACCCCACTCGGGGTTATTAACAAAGCAAACTTAATATTTCAATTACTGTATTCATTTAGCACTCTTATGTTGTTTAATAATTCAGTTTTTGTGGGACACTATGCATATTAGCTAATCGAAAGTAAAATCCTTTTTGTAAAGTATACAACTGTAAACCTTCGTTTACATAGCTATAATCTCAATCCACTTTCTAAATAATTAACATGAACTTCAAACACTTACTATTTGGAGCCATAGCAACACTATGTCTTGGCTTAACAAACGTGCATGCTCAGAAAACTATCCCATCTGAGAATTGTGAAGAATTTTCGGTGACAGTTACCCAAGATTGGGACTGTGAAGGTGAAATCATCAAACTAGATATTCAAGGAGGTAATCCGTACGAGGGTGAAGATTTTGCCTATAAGATTGATTGGTTTAGACACGATGGTCCTGTATTCCCAGAACTTTCAAATAAGGAATGTGCGACTAAGCTCCCTAGAGACCTTTATAGAGTAGTTATCAAGGATAAATTAGGATGTAAGATAGTTTTCTTAGTTCCTGCATTCGAAGGCCCTGAGCGACTAGGCGGTAATGTACATATTGTAGCACAAGATACTATTGGAAGCCCCAATGCAAATCCTGGAACAGGCGTAGCCACAGTAGATATTGTAGGGGGAATGCCATTTGAAGGTACAGGATATGATTATAAGGTAGATTGGTTTATCAAGGGTGGTGACCGTTTAGACCAATTCGCAAATCAGACTACAGCTACCGATCTTGCATTTGGTACTTACCAAGTATTTGTTACGGACGATAATGGATGTTGTTTAAATATGTGTTTCAATATTCTTTGCGTAAACATGGAATGTGAAGAGTTAGTTGGAGCCTTGAACAATGAAGAGATGGTAGAAGAAGAACCAACTACTGATGGTGCAAGAGTTGGTATGATTGATATCTCAAAAGCTATAGGTAGTATGAGTACTGAAGAAGCTTATAAAATTGATTGGTACGGTCCGAATGGAGAACGTATTGATCGTTTAGCTAACTCTATGCGTGCTGAAGACCTTATGGCTGGAGATTATCAAGTGAGTGTAAAATCTAACGACGGATGTCAAGTTGCGGTCATCTATACTGTTCCAAAAATTGAAGTTGACTGTAGTGAACTTGTTGAGAACAGCAGAACAATTACACCATCGGGTGAAGACAAGGCTTGTGGAGCTATCGAACTAGAAGTTTCTGGTGGTACCACTTTCCTTGACAAACCATATGATTATAAAGTTGACTGGTTTGTAAAAGGCGGTGACCGAATTGATCGATTGGCAAATAAATTGAATGGTGATAAACTAGCTCCAGGAACATATCAAATAATGGTCTTCGATTACTACAGATGTTGTTTAACATTAGAAATTGAAGTTCCAGTAGGTGACTCTGAACCAGTAACTACAGTTTCAAACACACCTTCTACTGATAGTGACATTGAAAGTACTGAAGATCAAACTACTGACGAGCCAATATTTGATGAGCCAATCATTCCTGTAAGGTTACTAGAAGTAAATGCATATCCGAACCCAGTAACGTATCAGTCTGGTTGCGAAATGAACCTTAATTTCAATGAGGAAATTCAAGGAGTTATCGAATACTATGTAGCCGGAGTGAAAAGAGGTGAAGAATTAGTAAACGGCTCAAGTCACAGCTGTAATTTGAGTGCTTACGATATAGGTTTGATCCATGTGAAGATCACATCTGATAAAGGAGTTGCTACGGTTTCTTGTATCAATCTCGGTTGTTCAGGAAAATAATTAATTAAGTATTAAGTGTTAAAGAAGTAAGCCCTCTAGCTAATAGTTAGAGGGCTTCTTCTTTTTTAACCTAATATTTTTGTTGCTTCTTCTTCTAATCGATCTTTCTCGATAGGTACAACACCTAAATGTTCACAAACCAAACCTCCTCCAAGGTTAGCTATTTCAGCAACTTTATCAACTGACATTCCTAGTGCCAAACAAGCCGATGCAATACTGATTACTGTATCTCCAGCACCAGACACATCTGCTATTTCTCTACGATGTGCAGGAATATGATATTCATTTTCAAAATCAGTAATATAAACTCCATGCTCTGAAAGAGTAATCATTGCAGAATCCACATTCATTTCATTCTTCAATGCTTTGGTTGCCGATTTTACATCTGCAAGAACATCTGAAGTAGGCTGATAATTTAACCCCTCCATCAACTCTTTCAAATTGGGTTTAAAAAGTGTAGCTCCACCATAAGAAAGAAAGTTTCTTTTCTTTGGATCTACAGTAGTAGGAATATTCTCTTCTTTAGCGAAAGCAATAATTTCTTGAATCAAATTTTCATGAAGAACCCCTTTATCGTAATCCTCAAAAATGATAATATCAATCTTTTTAGAAGCTACAATTTTTTTAAGTTGAGCAATTAAGCTCTCTGATTCTCCATCGGAAATCTGATGACTCATCTCTTGATCAAGCCTTAGCATCTGCTGAGAGCCCGCCAAAATTCTATGTTTAACAGTTGTAATTCTGTCAGCACTCTGAATAATGCCTTCAGAACTCATACCATCTTCCTCCAACAATTGACTTAAGATACGTCCATCCTCATCTTCACCTACTATAGCACAAAGAATAGGGTTTGCTCCAAGTGCTTTAATGTTCCTAGCAACATTAGCGGCTCCTCCAAGTCTATTTTCCCTTTTTTCTGCATTTACAACAGGCACAGGTGCTTCAGGTGAAATTCTACTTACCTTTCCCCACAAATATGAATCGATCATTACATCACCTACGATCAAGACATTCAACTGATTGAAGGCTTCAAAATATTCGCTAACTGTCATAGTTTAGTTCTATTTCTCCTCGTCCAAATCTTACAGTGAGGAGTGACAATAAAAATTCTTATTTCTTTCTAAAAGCCAAAAATAAGAATATCCGTAAAACAACAAGATGTTTTACGGATACATTTGTATTATTCTATATTCTTAAGCAAGTTTTTCTAAAGCCGATTTGATACGACTACAAGCCTCTTTTAGCTCTTCATCAGAAGCAGCAAAAGAAATTCTTAGGCATTTTGGCGCACCAAATGAACCACCATCTACTACTGAAACATGAGCTTCATTCAACAAATACATGGTAAGGTCAACAGAATTCTCAATTTTAGTATCTCCAAAAGATTTTCCGAAGAAAGCACTTACATCTGGAAAAATATAGAATGCCCCTTGTGGTAAATTTGTCTTAATACCATCAATTTCATCCAATAAAGATTTCACTAAATCTCTTCTTCTGAGATAAGCATCTTTCATTTTATTCGTCTCATCCAATGGTCCTGTAACTGCAGTAATTGCTGCTGCTTGAGTGATTGCACAAGTTCCAGAAGTTACTTGACCTTGAATTTTATTACATGCCTTAGCCACTTCTAGAGGAGCAGCAATATAACCTAGTCTCCACCCTGTCATGGCATGACCTTTTGAGAAGCCATTCACAATGATCGTTCTCTCTTTCATCCCCTCGATAGCTGCCATTGAAGCATGCTCTCCTCCAAAGTTGATGTATTCATAAATCTCATCTGAAATCACAAAGATTTCTGGATAATCTTTCAGTACCTCAGCCAAAGCTTCTAATTCTTCCTTCGTGTAAACCGAACCAGTAGGGTTACAAGGAGAAGAATACATGATTGCCTTTGTCTTAGGTGTAATAGCAGCTCTCAATTGCTCTGGAGTCACTTTGAAATCTTTTTCAAGACTACCTTCCACAAGCACAGGTACTCCTTCGGCAAGTTTTACTTGCTCTACATAAGTCACCCAATAAGGTGTAAATACGATAACTTCATCATCTTTATTTACAACACTCAAAAGTACATTAATAAGTGACTGTTTAGCTCCTGTTGACACTACAATGTTTTCCGCTTTGTAGTCCAGACCATTATCTCTCTTTAATTTACTTGCAATTCCTTCTCGAAGGGCAGGATAACCTGGTACTGGAGTATATTTAAAGTGATTGCCTGACTGGATAGCTTCAACTGCGGCATCTTGAATAAATTGAGGTGTTTTAAAATCTGGCTCACCTAAAGTTAGTTTGATAACATCATGCCCTTGTGCTTGAAGTTCTCTAGCTTTTACAGCCATTGCAATTGTTGCAGATTCTGCCAATACATTTAAACGATCAGCTAATTGTGGTGTTGATCCTTGATTCATTTTATGTAGTGTTTCGTTTTTGCCTTTTCCTGAGCTCAAAAATAAAAGGATTTCGTTGATCTCTTCTATTTTTTATGAAAATGAAACACGGATAAGTCAAATTCAACAGAATCCTAACAGGACTTAAATAGGGATTTGATCCGATTTCCTACAGTCTTGATCATCTAAAACAAAAACTAGGTGATGTTTAGATTTAAAGATTTTAGTTTTTACATAATAATCATGCTCGCATGATATCAATCTAATTTTATACCCTGCCTTAGTCAAACTAGTACGAACAGCTGTGCTTGCTTCTATTCTAGAAATCACTTGTTCATCTGTTTTTTCACTCTCTCTTTGAATTTCAATTACGGTTGGAATATATTCTCTGTCTTCATTCACAACTTCTATCAGAACCACTGAATTTGAGGATGAATGATAGAAAAAGGAAAATAATATTATTAGAAGATAGTGCATAGTAAAAGGATTTTTGGCTAATGATGGATTAAAAAGAAGAGAAGTTGATAGTCTAGTACTCTAGTAGGGATATTTGTACGTATTGTTACAAGGCTTTCATAAAATTGCCTTTCTCTAATTTATCGATTATCAACGGCAATAAATATTCATAATCTATGAAAAGATGTCAAAATTATTGTAGATTCGAGCAATTAGCACATGAGTTGAGTTTACACACTTTAACTCTTCGTAAATAACACTTTTATGAAATTTTACTTAAAACCAATTCTAGCCAGTGTCATCTTAGGCGGAGCAATTTCTTGTACTGCTCCTCAAACAGAGGTGAAAACAGATGCTCCCGCATTAGACTTATCTAATATGGACACTACTGTTGCTCCTCAAGAAAACTTTTTCCAATATGTAAACGGAAGTTGGATTGAGAAAACAGAAATTCCAGCAGACAGAGGTCGTTGGGGTAGCTTTGATGGTCTTCGCGACCGCAATGAAGAAATCCTTATCAAGGTCTTGAAAGATGCTATTTCTAGCAATAAACTTAAAGCAGGTAGCGACGAGCAAAAAGCTGCTGATTTCTATGCTTCAGGTATGGATACTGTTGCTATTGAGGAAGCAGGACTTGAACCTTTAATTCCATATTTAGAACAAGTAGAAGGAATCAAGAATTTATCAGACCTTCAAAACTTGATTGCTGAATTCCATACGATTGGAAATGCAGTTTTCTTTGGGGTTGGTGTTTACCAAGACTTGAAGAAAAGTGATGAAATGGCTTTCTACATCGGACAAGCAGGACTTGGACTTCCGAATAAAGATTATTACACGAAGGATGATGATAAATCTGAAGAAATTCGTAAAAAATACCGCAAGTACATCCAAGATGTATTTGTAATGCTCGGGAAGAACGAAACGGAAGCTACTGCCCTTGCGGCTAAAGTTTGGGACATTGAAATGGCACTTGCTGATCAATCATGGAATCCTGTAGAGTTGAGAGACTATGAACGTCAGTACAACCCTATGAGCATTCAAGAAGTACAAGCCTTGACGCCATCTTTCAACTGGACAAGCTACTTGAATGACATTGGTGCACAACCAGAGAAAGCGATTGTAAGCCAAGTTAACTTTGTTACAGCATTGGAAAATGTATTCTCAAATACTTCAATTGAAGATTTGAAAGCATATATGTACTTCCATATTGCAGACAACGGACGTAACTCTCTAAATACGAAGTTCTCAGAACTAGGATTTGATTTCTACGGAAAGACACTAAGAGGTCTTGAAGCAATGAGCCCTCGTTGGAAACGTATTTTGAGATCAACAAACGGTTCAGCAGGTTTTGCATTGGGTAAGCTTTATGTACAAGAAGCCTTCCCTGCCGAAGCTAAAGAGCGTGCAAATACAATGGTTTCTGAAATTAAAGAAGCTTTCAAGAATCGTATCGAGAACCTAGAATGGATGACTGATGAAACAAAAGCGCAAGCATTGAGAAAACTTGCTGCTTTCAATGTAAAAATCGGTTACCCTGACAAATGGGAAACTTATGAAGACCTTGATGTTTCTGGAGATTATATTTACTATAAGAATGTAGTAAACTCAAACAAGTTCGGCTTCAAGAAAAACATGAACGAGCTTGGTAAACCTGTTGATGCTACAAAATGGGGAATGACTCCTCAAACAGTAAATGCATACTATCACCCACTTTACAATGAGATCGTATTCCCTGCAGCAATTCTTCAACCTCCTTTCTTCAACTTCAAGGCAGATGATGCTGTAAACTTTGGTGGTATTGGAGCTGTAATCGGTCACGAAATCACTCATGGTTTTGATGATAATGGCTCTCGTTTTGACGCTGAAGGTAACATGAAAATGTGGTGGACTGATGCAGACCGTCAATCATTTGATGAAAGAGCACAAGTTGTAGTTGAGCAATTCAACGGTTACGAGCCTATCAAAGGATTAAATGTAAATGGTAAACTAACTCTTGGCGAGAACATCGCTGACTTAGGTGGTTTGTCAGTAGCATATGATGCTTTACAAGCTTACTACGCTAAAAATGGTAGACCTGAAGATATCGATGGTTTCACTGCAGAACAAAGATTCTTTATGTCATGGGCTACAATCTGGAGAACAAAGAGCCGTGAAGCTGCTTTGCGTCAACAAATCATGACAGATACACACTCTCCTGGTGAGTACCGTGCAAACGGACCTCTTACAAACATGGATGTTTTTTACAAAGCATTTGATGTGAAAGATGGAGATGCTATGAAGAGACCTTCAAGATTGAAAGCTTCAATCTGGTAATAAATAATTATTCTGATATACAACTGAAAGAGTTGATCATTAAATATGATCAACTCTTTTTTTATTTCATTCCTACACAAAAACTATCGAATACTGAAATCAAAAACAAAGCACACAATTGATTACTATTAAACCTTTAACATAATGAGTGCAAACTTTTAACATGCGCTAACAAAGGCATTTACAGGCAAAAAGGTTCTTCAAATTTAGTTCATAAAAAAACTTCCTAATTCATCTTTAAGTAAAGCTAAGTTGATGTTTTTCAAGCTCACTTACCCTACTTTTGTATCACAACATAACAAACAAGCAAAACATAACTTCACAAATGAAACGTCAACTAAAACTTTATGCTTCAATACTCCTTGTATTGATTATTTTTCCTATGCTTGGGTTTTCCCAAAGTACAGGATCAATAAATGGAAAAATCACAGATAGCGAAGGCAATGTTTTGTCTTATGCAATTGTGAGTATTGAGTCATCAAAGTATGCAACAACTTCAGATATAAATGGAAATTATTCGATTGGTGGTATTCCCGAAGGAAAACACATCTTACAAGTGGCTTACTTAGGCTATAACGACAGCCAAAAAGAGATCGAAGTAATTGCAGGAAAAAATACTAAAACGAACTTCATTCTTGATGAAAATGCAATTGAACTTGAAGGAGCAATTGTGTACGGTGCCGCTACACGTGGACAAGCAAAAGCATTTAATGAGCAAAAAAACTCACTCAGTGTAAAAAATGTCGTTTCATCAGAAGTATTTTCAACCATGCCTGACCGAAATGGAGCTGAATCCTTACAACGTATTCCTGGTATTTCCATTGACCGTAATCGTGGAGAAGGACAAAACATTCAAATTCGTGGAATGGCTTCAGAATACAACCAAGTACAAATGAATGGTACTCCACTTCCTGGTGGCGAAGGAGACCGTGGTGCAGCACTAGATTTCCTAGCCGCTGATCTAATGGAGTCTATTGAAGTCAGAAAAACACTAACACCTGATATGGATGGTGGAGCGATTGGTGGTGCAGTAAACTTCACGCTTAAAGATGCACCAGAAGTATTCACTGTGAAAGCTTTAATATCTGGCGGTAAGAACTTTCATATCGACCCATTCAATGATGGTTGGGGATTAGGACAGCAGAACCACAATATTTATTTGGGAAATCGATTCTTCAATAACAAGCTAGGTGTAATGGTAAATGCGAGTTACTACGAAACAAACCGTGGTACAGTATTGAACGAATACACCATTAACGATGAAGATCAATTAACACGTAAACGTTGGAATGATTATGATGTAAGAAGAGTAAGAGCGGGTGTAAATACAGGATTAGATTACAGATTCAACGATAATCATGTCATCAGAGCTACTTATAATTATAATCATTTTAATGATGACAGACGTAGAGGTCGTACAAACTTTAATTTCAAATATGATGACCTTGGAGATGTTTCTGACTTCTCTGAAGATCGAGAGACACAATCTCGTGCAAAATATACCAAAATGGATATGTACGGAATTGGAGGTGAAAACAAATTCAATAATGGTTTAGAACTAGATTATAAATTCACTCATATCCGTACTCGTGTACAGGAGCCTGATGGAACACAATATTATTTTTCAAGAGATTTAAGTCCTGATGTATTAGCAGGAAGAGATATTTGGGCATTAAGCGGTGAAGATGCTCTTGACCCTAGCAACAAATTGATAGCTGATAAACCTGCTAGAACAGACTTGAAAGAAAATATGGAAATTGACAATTCATTTGTATTAAATGCGGCTTTACCTTTCAATTTCTTGAACCAAAGATCTACCCTTAAAGCAGGTTATAAATATTGGAGTAAAACAAAAGATAACGAAGCTTCAAGATTCTCACACGCAATCTTAGACCCCAACCTTTCTTTAGCCCCAGGTCAGTTTTACAGAAGAGATATGAGATTTACTGATGCTGAATTCGGGCAATATTATGATGTGAATGGCTCAGAAACATATTCGGTAAGAAATCAGAATTACCATGCTAATGAAACCATCAATGCTGCTTATTTGATGTCTGACTTAAACTGGACTTCCAAGTTTACAACCTTAGTCGGTGTTCGTGTAGAACACACTACAAACAGTTATTCTGTAAATGAATATGAGGATGACAATGGAAGTTATATTAGAACTTTGAACGACAAATCATCTTACATAAACGTTCTACCATCCATCAATGCTGTTTACAGAATAGATGATAAAAACAGCATTAAAGCCGCGGCAACAAAAGGTATTTCTCGCCCTTCATTTACCTCACTAATTCCAAGGGAAGTAATTGACGATGAAAACTTATCGATGAGTATTTCAAACCCAGACTTAAAGCCTGTAAATTCAACAAACTTCGATTTGATCTTTGAGCGTTACACTTCAAACATGGGCTATTTTACAGCTGGTGCATTTGCGAAGTTCTTGGATAATCAAATTGTAAGTACTCAAATTTATGAGGAAAGAGAAGATGGAATCTGGACAATCACAAAACCAATGAACGGAGGTGATTCTCACTTATACGGATTTGAGGTTGCCTACAATCACAGCTTCAAAAACTTAGATCTACCATTTGTCAAGTGGATGAACATCATGGCCAACTACACTTTCACTATGTCTCGTCAGACGGTTGATATTTTGGCTGAAGAAGCTGGCAATGGCTTTGAAAAAGGGGAAGTAATTGACAATCGTACAGTGGTAATGGGAAATAGTCCAAGAGATATAGCCAATTTGATTCTTACCTATGACAACCCTAAAAATGGTTTGATGGTATCATTGGCGGGTAACTACAGAGGCCCATTATTAATCTCGACGGATCCTTATGGAAATGAAATGAGAGATATTTATTTCAGTCAACAATTCCATTTAGACCTTTCTGCAAGCTATCAATTCAGTAAGCATTACACCGTATTCACTCAGATGAATAACTTGACAAACCAAATGGAAAAAGAGATGTATGGTCATCCGTATGAAAGCTCAATTCTTCATCAGACTGAACAGTACGGACCAACTTTTACAATGGGTTTAAGAGCTGAATTCTAAAGATTAATGTCTAATCCAATAGGTAAACAACCTCGGATTTGTCCTAACCTAGAAGATTCTAAGCCCTACTTATAGTAGGGCTATAGATTCAAAATCAACCTTTTTTGAATCCTTTAAAGTATTCGTTCAACATGAATAAGTACCTACAATTTATCGGAATCCTTGTCTTTCAATTTATGTCTTTAGCTAGTTCCGCTCAACAAAATCAAGAGATAAAAAGGTATAATGCTCCTGATGCCCGACAAGCTGTAGCCGCAGACAAAGAACATATTTATGTCATCAACAATCATAAAATTGTAAAAAGGCTAAAATCAGATGGAAGCATCGTGAAAATATGGGAAGATGAAAGACTTCATCATATGAACAGTGGGATTATTTTTGAGGGCAAACTGTATTGTGCACATTCAAATTACCCCAACATCCCAATGTCTAGCTCAATTGAAATTTTTGATACGGAAACGTTAGAGCATATTGGTTCTCACAGCTTCGGAATAGCTTATGGTTCTGCCACTTGGATTGATCAAAAAGATGGTGAATGGTATGTGATGTTTGCTCACTATGATAAAGACTCAAACCGCCAAACCAATAGAGATGTTTGTTGGACTCAATTTGTAAAATTTGATCAAGACTGGAAACGCAAAGGAGGATGGGTTTTACCTAAAGAGTTATCTGAAAAAACGACTCCTTACAGTATTTCGGGGGGCGTCTTTGCAGAAAATGGGAAGCTAATTACTACACACCACCATTTTAAAGAACTTTACATTCTATCCTTTCCAGAAATGAGTTCTGAAATGAAGTGGGAAAAAACAATTGAATCACCTATTCGAGGTCAGGGAATTGCATTTGATACGCACGAAAAAAACATTCTTTGGGGAATTGATAAAACTTCAAAAGAGGTAATCAAAACAAAATTTATTTGGGACGAAAACTTGAACTAACTAAAAGATATTTAAGAGCAACATTTTTAAAAAAGTCCCAACTAATTATAGATGAATAAGATTTAGATTACGATTGGAAAACGGTATTGAATATTTCGATACCGTTTTTATTTTACTTACAGAATTCTTTTAAGAAGTTTTCTTTCTGTAGTTCAAATTCACCACGCCGTTATCATAGCACTTCGTATCAATCAGCTCAAATTGTGTTTCTTTAGGCTTCCCTGGAAATAACGGTATTCCTTCTCCCAACAAAATCGGAATTAGACTGATCGTCATTTCATCAATCAAATCATCATTTAAAAAAGCGGTAATAAGCTGCCCTCCTCCTACTAGCCAAATATCGTTCTCTTCTTCCTCCTTCAAGGTTTTGATCAATTTTGTAAGCTGTCCTGTAAAAATGCTCGTATTTGCAGTTTTTACTTTATAATTCTCATTGAAACTAAAAATATAAGACTTGGAATCACTGTAAGGCCAATCTACTCCATAGCTCAAAATTTCATCATAGGTTTTACGCCCCATAATTACCGAACCTATCTGACTATAGAATTCTTGATAACCATAATCGGACTTTTCTGGATTTTCCATTGCGTAAAGCCAATCCAATGAACCACTTTTTCTTGCTATATATCCATCCAGCGTACTTGCTATCCAAAGTCTAACTTGTCTCATTTTTATATCTTGATTTGAAATTTGTTGTATTTAGGATAACCTTTTCAAAAACAAATAAGATCATAAACTAAAAATAATACAGAAGTTCCTTGAAAAGGATGAAGTATATATTTGCAATTATTTTAATTAAATACTTGTATGTACAAACATATTTATTCACCTTTGTATCGCAAAATCAAAACAACATGAGTAAAACAAGAGAATCATACGAAGAACATTGCCTCTATTTTTCAACCAATACATTGGTTCGTCAAATTAATAAAATGGCAGATGAAGCTTTTGCCACAACTGGCCTAGCTCCTTCTTATGCCTACTTGATTTTACACCTTACCGATGAACCTGGTTTATCACAAAATGAATTATGTGATAGAATGCAATTGACTCCTTCTACCATGACCAGATTCATTGATAAACTTGTATTGAAAGGTTTAGCACGAAGAGAACAAGAAGGTAGAACGGTTTACATCTATCCAACAGATAAAGCTGAAGAAACAAAAGTTAGTGTAAAGAATGCATTAAAAATACTCTACAATAGATATAATGAAGTTTTAGGAAAAGAATTAGCCGACCGTCTTACCCAAGATATTCATAAAGCTAATTTGACGCTAAAAAACTAAATAATACGAAGGTTCATTGAACCTTTTTTTAAAAGATATTAATTTGTATGTACAAACAAAATAAAGAAGTGATGAAAAAAGTAACTGTAGTACTTGCCCACGATAATTTTGAAAATTCAATAGCCAATCAGACAATCATTAAAGAGCTAAAGGAAGTTGATCAACTAGAAATTAGAAATATTTACGAGTTATACTCCGACTATAAAATAGATGTAGAAGCTGAACAAAAAGCTTTGATAGATACTGATATTATTATTTTCCAATTTCCATTTTACTGGTACAGTGCTCCTGCTATCTTAAAAGCTTATATAGATCAAGTTTTTGCATTCAACTTTGCGTATGGCCCTGAAGGAAATAAGTTAGAGGGAAAAGAATTTTTAATCAGTACTACAATTGGTGGCCCTGCCGAAGCTTATACGCCAACAGGTTATAACCACTTCCGTATTGAACAATTGCTTTTACCGTTTGAGCAAACAGCTTATTTAGCAAAAATGAACTACCATCAACCTATTTATGAGCACAGGATGGTATATGTCCCTGGAGTTTACAATACAAAAGAATCAGTTGAAAATAATGCGATTCGTCAAGCTGAAAGATTAAAAGAACAAATAAATAATTTCAGACAAGAAGAAATTGAAATGAATACGCTTATCCATGAGTTTGTAGCTGAATGGTTTGGCAACTTTGATAAACTTGCGGAAAATGGATTCTTCATTAATCACTTAGATGGAAAAGTAATTTTCAAATTCCCTGAGGGTGAATATGAAGGACATGCAGGTTTTGCAAATTGGTATGATTCCATTAAGGAAACTATCAAAGCTGATAACAAACATATGGTTGAAATTAAGTCGATTAAAAGAGATGGCGGATTCTACCGTGTGGCATTAGAAGTAGAAATAGATGCAGAGACCAATTCAGGAGAAGCACTAAAAATGAAAGTAAAAGAAGATTGGAAACTTACCATCGGACAAGATAAGCATATACATCTACATGAATATTTTGTAGAAAAAATAGGTTAATCACTTACTTACCTATCGTAAAAAAGAAGCCCATCATTGAAGAGTTTTCATGATGGGCATTATTTATATTAGTGTTACTTGAGTATGCATAGAATGTTGTTGAGATGATTGCTTACATTCTTATTTCGAATTAAGGTTTGAAATCATCAAAGTATTATACTCAGAATTTAGGATACTGATATCTTTATTCAAGTCCTTCATTTCATCTGAGGGATAAATGAATTTCATAACCTCAATCCCGTTTATAAGCAATTGTTGCTTTTCCAATACCTGTTTTTTGATTTGTTCTGGAGTTATTGAACTTAGATCACTATTCTTACCTGACGCTTCCTCTACTAAATTTTCATACGCAGCTTGTGCTAATTTCAGATCTTGGAGCATTGAGCTAAAACCCAAGGAAACTACAGCTAAGGATAAAGGTTCATTATCCAAATCATGGAAAAAAGACTGCATAATTTCTGATTGAGAATTCTCATTATTATTTGAAAGAGATTTCTCATAAACACGAATGGACTGAACTACTTGATTAACTTCTTCATTAAATTCTCCCTTCAATTTAAGTTCTTCCAATTCAGCAGCTTTCTGTAAAATTTGGAATCGGCAATCTCTCACTTGTTCGGCTTCCTCCAACTGCTTAAAAAGAAGTGAAGCTGAAGACTGATTGATACTTTCAAAGTCAGCAAACTGCTCTAAAAGTTGATCATAGAAAAAGCTTAATTGATGAACTTCTACATCAAATTCACTGAAAAGCCTAAGAAAATCTTGAATATATAGAGTTGTAAGACGGGTAGTAAGATAAGGGTAAAGTAAAGGCTCAATTTTAGGTAACATGTGTAGTGGATTAAATTAAAAAATATGGATTTTGATATACTTAAAGTAAAACCTTAGTATATGTATTCCAAGTATTTAAAGCCTTTTCCAATATTAAATTTTAAATCAGAATGGAAAATCTCGTGATTAGAATTGGATTGATTTGAATTGAGTAAAGAGAAGAAAAAAGGAAAAAATGAGCATTAGAAAAGTAGAAAGATCCCTACACGATCATCCCTCATACAAGTCAATTTTCAATACTCCTAAAAAATCACCACCATATTTTTAATACGATTACCGCTATTTTTTTAGAAGCGAGTACCTATCCCTTGGGAATGTAGTACTTCTCTACATCTGTATTTCGTTGCATTTTCCATGTCTGAAACGTAATGCAGATGATTCTTTTTGGACTCATAAACTTTCAACTTGCCCAAAGAAGCAATGTTTTCACAATCGTTAGGTATTTGTTTTACTTTTGACAAGTTTTTTACATTAAGATAAGTATCAATGTTTACCAAGTCGATTATTTTTTCGATAGTCATAAGAGTAATATTTCGTAAGTCGTTGATTAACAATACAAAGGTAGCAGGTCTGAAGACTCAATTTCTTACAGAAATCCGAATAAAATTTATATAAATCAGACAAAACCACCTCTTTTACTCTCTCAACATCAATTACTTAGCTTTTATTTCAATGAACTTTACAAAAACCATAAATAAAAAGCCTATTTCCTTAAAATCAGGAAATAGGCTTCTTATTTTATTTATACCTTATCTTTTGGCTTCGGATATTGTCTTTGCTTTTTGAATTTTTTGGTAAGATAGTTATGGATTTTGCCATAACCACTATCCTCTTGGTTTGACAATTTAACGATATCTCCACCTTTAAACAGGATAGTCATTTCTTTAAATGTCATACCATTTGTTTCTATCTGATCTTCTTGCCAAGCAAAAAGTTGCTCCTTCATATCCATTTCAGATTTTCTGAACCTTAATGGATAATTGACTTTCATTTTACCCCGATCAACACTCACTAATTTGATTCGGAACATCAGCATGACCAAAACCACAACCGCTACAACTACCGAAATAACAAGTGAAACGATATGAAACCAACTCGCTCCATTCTCAGAGGCATTGTGATTTGTATATATAATTCCTCCAATGAGTAAGACAAAGAAGGCTGTTAAGGCAAACACAGTATTTCCCTTAGGCTTTGATTGTATCATAGCTTCAAGATTACTAAATGAAAAAAGTATATAAATAGATACAAAAAAAGACATGAAGAGGTTTAGATTCTCTACATGTCTTTATCATGTTTAGACTACTTGAGCTGGAGAACCAAATACTGTTGTATTATCTTCTACATCTTGTAAAACAAGTGAATTAGGACCAACTTGCGCTCCTTTTCCAATTTTTACTCCTCTTGAAATAATTGCTCCTGCACCAATCACAGCACCTTCGCCTACAACTACTCCAGTCTGAAGAACTGCTCTTGCTCCAATCTGTACAAAATCTCCAAGTTCAACATCTGCTTCAAGTACTACTCCTGCATTCAAAATACAGTGGTTTGGCACTTTAGACTCTGCTCCTACTACAGCTCCAGCATTAACCATGTTTCCGTGACCAAGAAATGCCATTGATGAAACACTCGCATCTTTATGTACTGCATTTACAGGCATTACTTTTCTGCGGTCATTCAACATCGTCACGATTGCCTTACGCTGTTTAGGATCTTCGATAGCTACAAAAGCCTCAGCCTTCTTTCCGATATACTTCAAGAAACCATCGTCATTTGTTTTTCCTAAAATACTCACCTCTCCAACTGTAAGACCATGCGTTTCTTTGTCATCGTCCAACATACCGAAGATCAAAACATCTTGGCTATTGAAAATATCTAAGGCTACTTTACCTAAGCCTGTTGCCCCAAAAATGATTACAGGATTTTCCATTTTATCTATGTATAAAGTCTATAGAATGCTCTTATACGATGTTATCCACATCTATGTTTAAACAAAAAAATTGGCGAGGTGGTACAAATGTACCTTCCCGCCAATTTTATATGTATAAAAAAGGTATTAGTATGCTTTCGCAAACAATACTCTTTTTGTTGAAGGCTTACCAGTTTTTATACAAACACCTTCTTCATCTTTTGCATCTAAAGGAATACAACGGATCGTTGCTTTCGTTTCTTCTTTGATCAACTCTTCTGTTTCAGCAGTACCATCCCAGTGAGCAGAAATAAATCCACCTTTTGTTTCAAGCACTTCTTTGAACTCTTCGTAGCTATTTACTTCAGTGATGTTATCAGCTCTGAAGTCTGATGCTTTTTTGTAGATGTTCTCTTGAATTTCATCAAGAAGATTAGTGATCACTTCTTCCATCACCTCTACTTTGTAAGAAGATTTCTCTTTTGTATCTCTACGAGCGATCTCAACCAATCCTTGCTCCAAGTCACGGTGTCCCATTGTTACACGAACAGGAACTCCTTTCATTTCCCAATCAGCAAATTTGAAACCAGGACGTACGGTATCACGGTCATCAAATTTTACTGAAATACCTTTCGCTTGAAGTGCATCTTTCAATGCATTTGCTTTCTCTGAAATTGCAGCTAATTGGTCATCTCCTTTGTAGATTGGTACAATCACCACTTGGATTGGAGCCAATTTTGGAGGAAGAACAAGTCCTTCATCATCTGAGTGAGACATGATCAATGCACCCATCAAACGTGTAGAAACACCCCATGAAGTACCCCAAACGTGCTCTAACTCGTTGTTTTGGTTTGAGAAAGTTACATCAAATGCTTTCGCAAAGTTTTGTCCCAAGAAGTGAGACGTACCTGCCTGAAGTGCTTTACCATCTTGCATCAAAGCCTCGATACAATAAGTTTCTTCAGCTCCAGCAAAACGCTCAGACTCTGTTTTCAAACCTCTTACTACAGGAACCCCCATAAACTGCTCAGCAAATGTTGCGTAAACTTCCATCATTTGCTCTGTTTCTTGGATAGCCTCAGCCTTTGTTGCGTGCGCCGTGTGACCTTCTTGCCATAAGAACTCCGCTGTACGCAAGAAAATACGCGTACGCATTTCCCAACGAACAACGTTTGCCCATTGGTTCACCAACAATGGTAAGTCTCTGTATGATTGAATCCAGTTTTTATAAGTAGACCAGATCACTGTTTCAGAAGTTGGCCTTACGATCAACTCTTCTTCCAATTTTGCATCAGGATCAACTACTACACCGCTTCCGTCTTCAGCATTCTTCAAACGGTAGTGTGTAACTACTGCACATTCTTTTGCAAAACCTTCTACGTGATCCGCTTCTTTACTCAAATAAGATTTGGGAATGAACAACGGAAAGTATGCATTAGAGTGTCCAGTATCTTTGAACATCTTATCCAATGTCTGTTGCATTTTTTCCCAGATAGCGAAACCGTAGGGTTTAACAACCATACACCCTCTAACTGCAGAATTTTCAGCCAAATCGGCTTTCTTTACAAGCTCGTTATACCAAGCCGAAAAATCTTCGCTTCTTTTTGGTAGCCCTTTTGCCATACTTCCCGAATAATTTATCTTAAAATTGTTAAAACCAATGTTGAAACTTTCAATATGATTATCTTTAGAGAAAGGATAAACCAATTCTCCAAAGGTCACAAATATAACAGCTTTTTCTCATAGTACACCTTAGAAAAGCTTTTATCATTCAATTAACATTAAAAACTATCAGAAAGGATACTTTTTGTGTTTGATACTGCGTATTTTGTGAACAAATGGAGAAATATTAGTTCTCTATTTACACTAAAACCTTATCGAAGTATGCGCCTTAGATATCTATTTACCTTCATTCTATCAATCTTATCTTTTGGGGTATTTGCTCAAGAGTTTGATGACTTATATTTCTTTGAAGAAGATAAAATAACTGAGAACAAAACTCCTGTTACGCAACCTTCTTCATTGGAAGAACCTAAGTTTGACAGTCAATCATATTTTACTCCTAGTGTATCAACCACTCAGTTTGACACACAAATGGAACAGGCCTTAAGCGAGCAATATATCAATGCTGATAGACTTGCCCAATTAATGAACGAAAACCCTGATAGCACTACTACAACCAATGAAGGTGCTATTCAAGAAAAATATACAAAACGTACAACTCCAAGATTTAGAAGTAGTATGACAATGGGAGTTAATTCTCCATTTAGCCCATACAACAGAACATGGGGCTGGTTCTATGATGGTTTTACCATGACTGGCTATGACATGTGGGGACGTACGATCCAATATGACCCGTGGTCTCAAATGGTATATGTTTACGATCCTATGAATGGAAATATCCCTGAAGTTTATTCAGCTTGGAACGTAGGTATGAGCATGAGAGCCAGATGGGGGTATTCGCCTTACGGATTTGGCTTCAATGGTGGATTTGGCTACAACCCTTATGCTTGGGGTTGGGGTGGAGGCTTCGGATGGGGAGGTTTTGGTCACCCATATGGCCCTTACGGATTTGGCAATCCTTACATGTGGGCAGGAAACCCATTTATTTACCCTCCTTATGGCGGTGTTTACCAAAGACCTATTCGCGTAGAAAGACCTTCTCCTAGAGTTATTGCAACAAGACGTCAATCAAATTTAAATGCATCAAAGTATCCTGCAAAAGTAAGAAGCGAACTATACCGCCAAAATACAGCGACAAATCAAGCCACTCGTCAAAATAGAGAGATGCATAACCGAAGAATTGGGCAAAACAATACAAACAACCAATTCAACAATAATTCTAATTATAGATCAAATACCTACAAGGCTCCGAGTTCAACAAGAACTAGTAGTTCTTCAATGCCTTCTAGACGTAGAAGATAATTGTAATAGTTTATATCTATTTAGAGTTTAATTCTTTCTATATCGAAAGTTTCTCAAATTCAGCTATGACAACACTTGATAAAATGAAAAATAAACAAACAATATTCTTTTTTTTACTACTGCTCCCTTTTTCTGCATTAGCTCAAATCGAACCTATTGGCTTCTACAAGGATGCTGTTCGATTTTCTAAGAATGAACTTGGAGGAGATGCAAGAATTCAAGCTTTAGGTGGTTCTGGAATTTCTCTAGGAGGAAATATGTCTAATGCTTATTTGAATCCTGCAGGTTTAGCATTTTACCGAAAAAGTGAAATGAGTATTACAGGTGTTGTTTCTATAAATCAAACAACAGCTACCAATAACACTGACTTTAGCACTGAAAAAAATACAAATTTCAATCTCCCTCAATTCGGTTTTGTAATAAAAGGTGAGTCAAAAGGAGCTTTTTCTATAAGTTTCAATCAACTTCAGAACTTTAATAATACAACATCATATTTTGGAAGGAATGATGGATTAAGCTCAATTACTAAGGAGTTTACTGAAGCAAATTATGGTTATTACGCTCCAGACCCTAATTGGATTTTTTCACCAGCTGAAGCCGCATATCAATTAGGTTTAGTAAGAGCTGTCGATCCTTCAGACCCTGATAATTACGATTATTACAACCTTGTAAATACGGCTCCAGATAGTCGAAGTGGATATATCGAAACAAGAGGAGGACATTATCAATTCGACGTGGGTTATGGTGAACAAATCAATAATCAATTGTCTTGGGGTGTTTCAGTTGGGATTCCTTATTTCAACTACAACATGACAAGATATTATGAGGAAAATCAAAGTAGAAACTACTACGTAATAAATGGAGTTGAAAAAGATTTACCTACTCCTGAATATATTGGTTTAAATGAGAGTATTCGTAGCGAAAGTATTGGTATCAATGCTAAACTAGGTTTGATTTACAAACAATCTGATCGACTTAGACTAGGGTTTACATTTGAAACACCTACTTTTTATAGAGTTACAGATCAAAGCAGCTTTCGCTTAGCTACACAATGGGATACAAATTCATTCGATGAAAAATCTTTTGTACAGGACTTCTTAGGAGTTACACCTAATGATAGCCATACAGGTGCTGTCACATCAGGTACAGAAAGCAGTGTATATCCTCTTCAGACAAGTTACAACCTCCGAACACCTATGAAAGCTAGTATTGGTGCTTCTTATTTCTTCGGAAAATCTGGTTTCATAACTTTTGATGCCGAATATGTAGCTTACAATCAAATGAAAATCTCTAATGGCTATGATGTAACCTTTGATTCTGATGTAGACTTCATTGCCGACAATGATATTTTATCTGAAGAACATAAGGGTAGAGTGAATATCAGAACTGGTGCAGAATACAGGTTAAATAAAAACTTTTATCTAAGAGGTGGATATGCTTATTATCCAGACCCAACAGAAGCGGAGTATAGAGATGTTGATCAGTCGACACAATATATTACGGGTGGTCTAGGGTATAGAAATGCTAACTTTTTCATTGATTTCGCATTTATCAATACGCAATCAAATTCAAGTTATCAGCCTTTCCAACTTTACGCACCAGACCCAGTACCTGTGTATGATATAGATAACAATACTAATCAAGTAGTTTTCACCTTAGGGAAAAGTTTCTAAGAATTAGTATTCCTTAATTCATCAAAAAAGCCTTCAACTGCTCTAAACGGTTGAAGGCTTTTTCATTTTAAATAAAACTCACTTTTTGAAGTAAAGATTAGTTATACTTTCTAACAAGTATATTCGCCTGTAAATTTCACTTAACAGATAATTCTATTTCCTCTGGAAGCTTTCCTCAGAGATTCTGTTTCAACTACAAAAACCAACTCACAACCCATTACAACTACACCAATACTCAAATTTGATAGTAAAATCTTCAAAATTTAGGGTATAAATGAATTTCTTACAGCTTTCATGACAATTTTTGAAGTTCATTACTAACTAGACCTTGTAAATTAGGACACGAGATATTAAGGAACATTTGTAGTTGAGATTTTTTGATCAACACTACTTCTCAACACACATTATCATTTGACCACAGCTAAAAAACATTAAGAATGAACAAACATAAAATCATCACATTTGGAGAAATTTTGATGCGCTTATCTCCACCCAACACAAAAAGATTTACTCAAACTCAACAATTAGATATAAATTTTGGTGGAGCAGAAGCAAATGTTGCAGCATCCTTAGGAAACTTTGGTTTAAATGTGGAAATGGTTTCGGCACTTCCAAACCACGACCTTGCTGATGAAGCAATTCGTTTTCTAAAAAGATACGATGTAAACACGAAAAATATAATACGTAAAGATGGACGACTTGGTGTCTATTTCGCTGAAGGTGCAAGTATGCATAGAGGTGGAAAAGTGATATATGATAGATCAGACAGTTCTTTTACTCAGCTAGAAGTTGATACATTTAATTGGGAGGAAATTTTTAATGATGCTAGCTGGTTTCATTGGAGTGGAATTACTCCTGCAGTTTCTGAAAATGCAGCATTAATCTGTGAGAAAGCAATTCAGAAAGCAAATGAAATGGGGCTTAAAGTCTCTATGGATTATAACTTCAGAGCCAAATTATGGAAATGGGGTAAATCAGATACCGAAGTAATGCCAAACCTAATGAAAGGTTGTCACGTGATGTCTGGTATTCACCCTGATGTAGATGTATTAAAAGATGAAGTTTCGGATGAGGCATTTGCTCAATCAGGACAAGAATTAATGGATAAAAATCCAAATTGTCAAGTTGTCGTATTTTCATCTAGAGGTGTAAAATCGGCTAATCATCATACTTGGGCAGGAGCACTTTACGATGGTAAAAAAGTATACCGAAGCAAAAAATATGAGCTTACTCATATTGTTGACCGTATTGGTGGTGGCGATGCCTTTATGGCAGGTATCATTTATGGCTTAAATACTTATGATAACCTCCAACCAGTTATTGACTTTGCGATTGCATCTTCTTCACTAAAACATGGTATTGAAGGAGATTTCAATGCTGTTAGCAAAGAAGAAGTTCTACAACTAATGGAAAGTGATGGCGGTGCCAAAGTTTCTAGATAATCACTGAATTTCATATACATAAAGCTCCCCTTCAACAGGAAATGAAGGGGAGTTTTTATTTGTGTAATAAATACAGATAAAGCTAAAACTTATACTTTTTATTAAGTAAATTGGTCGCAGAATATGGATAATCAAAATTACTTTTTGACAACCAATTCTGATTTTTTAATAACCAATTAACTATGAAAATGAAAAAACTTTACTCTATTAGTATTTCTCTAATAGGAGTACTAATCAACACGTGCCTATTTGGGCAACAAGTTCAAGTTACTAGTCCTTATTTTCAAAATCCAGAACTCTTAATCGACTTCGCTGATGACTGTGCTAAGTTTTGGTCAGGTGTTCATGACCCGACCTATGGTGGGTTTTACACTTTCGTAAATAAGGAAGGTAACGCTACAAATACCTCAGAAAAACACCTTGTATCTTTATCCAGAGATGCTTATGGCATGACTCGAGCATTTATGCTAACTGGAAATGAAGAATACTTACAGATGGCTTCTTCTTCACTTGATTTTATTGACAATCATCTTTGGGATGAAAACTATGGTGGCTGGCACAGAAGTTCGAACAGGTCAGGTTCGTCTCCTAGAACTGGAGATAAAACAGCATTTGATCAACATTATGCTCTTTTAGGAAACGCGGCATTCTATGAAGCAACAAGGAGTTCAAATACATGGAATGTCATAGAAAAGGGACTCGATCACATGAATGAAGTGTATTGGGATGATCGAACTGAGTATTTGGGGTATTTTCATAAAACAAATACACAAAGTGAGAACCCTAATGGCAAATCATTTAACTCTACTGTAGATGCAATTACTACACACCTCTATCCGCTGTACCTTACTACAGGAGATCAGCAATACCTTGACCGATTAAATATTCTAAAATCAAATATGATTGAATACCTAGTTGGAAGTATGGATCAATCAGTCATTGGATTTGCAGAGGAGTTTGATAGTGAATGGAATATCGATCATTCTCAAAACCGCACGATCATGGGACATGTTTTAAAGACGGCATGGTGTTTAGGACGAATCCATCGAATAGATCAAGATAATAATGCAATTAATGCTGCTGAAGTACTAATTGATGATGTACTTCAAAATGGCTACGATCATATTTACGGAGGCCCATTCAAAGATTATGATCGTACCAATGGACAAATGATGATGTATGGTATTTCAGATAAGGCTAAAGCATGGTGGCAAATGGAACAAGCTATAACATCAGGATTCATACTCTTCGATATTACCAAAGATGAAAAGTACCTTCAAATGACCGAAGAAAGTTTAGACTTCTTCATGGATTATTTTGTAGATCCAACATATGGAGAAATTTATGCTGATAGGGCTCAGAATGGAAGTAAAATACCTCAATGGGGTGAAGATAAAGGAAATGACTGGAAGGCAGCTTACCACTCTATAGAGACAGCTTATTATGCTTATTTATACAGTCAATTACTCCTAAAGCAAGAAGGAGCTTCTTTATATTATAACATTGAAGCAAGCAATACTGAACGCGAACTCCTGATGAATCCATTAGCTATTGATTTTGATAAGCTGAAAATTCAATCTGTGAGCCTTAATGGAGAGAATTTCACTGATTTCAATAGAGATACAAGAATTGTCACTCTTCCTGCAAATGTTGAAGGAAAACTAAAAGTCACATATATAATGGAAGGGCTTGCGCCTATATCTGTAATTGATCCATTAAGCAGCCCAACTGTAACAAATAACATTTCTATTTTCCCTAACCCTACAAAAGATGTTCTATTCATTGAAAGTAAAACATCTAATACTTCATACAGGGTATTAAATATATTAGGTAATCTCGAAATGAGCGGAACCTTAAATAAGTTAAGGGATCAGATAAATGTATCTAGTTTAAAAAGCGGTATTTACTTCCTTCAAGTAGATGATACTACGATCAGATTTATCAAGGAATAATTGTTGAAGCCATTCTTTAATTATAAGTCCAATATTACATCTTTTTTTGAAGGTAATATTGGACTTGTTTTTTACTTTTTTCTCTCTTTAGAATAAAGTCTTTATTTATCATTCTCTCCATTCTTTCTCTTCCCCCTTCTTTTCTAACTTTTGATTAAAAGAAAGTCAAAATCATCCTTATTTGAGTTTCTTTTAGGCGTATTCTTTACACGTGTTAACTTCCTATTGCAAAAAGACTTACCTACTTGTGTTGCTCAAGATCGTTTAATTATATTAAAGCTTACGATGTTACAAGTCGTCATTTGATAAACACACGATACACACTTGATAAGGCTATTTTTATTCTTAAAAAATACTTTATCAATAATAGAAACCAAAAACACACAACAGACCATGGAAACCGTTTTCAATCCAAACTCAGAGTTAAATCAAGTTGAAGATTTTTTACCTCTGAAAGGTACAGACCACATCGAATTCTATGTAGGTAACGCAAAACAAGCAGCCTACTTTTATCAATCTGCTTTCGGATTTAAGCTCGTTGCGTACGCTGGTCCTGAAACAGGTGTGAGAGATAAAGCTTCTTATGTATTAGAACAAGGGAAATTACGATTTGTATTTACGACAGCTATGCACCCCGAATCAGAAATTTCTGATCATGTAAGAAGACATAGCGATGGTGTGAAAGTTTTAGCACTTTGGGTAGATGATGCTAAAAAGTCTTTCGAAGAAACTGTTAAACGTGGGGCTACCCCTATCTCTGAACCTGAAATCTATACAGATTCAAATGGTGAAGTAGTTATTTCAGCAATTGCTACTTACGGTGAAACAGTTCATAAGTTTGTAGAAAGAGAACAATACGATGGTCCTTTCTTACCTGGTTATGAGGCTAGATCATCCACTTTCGAAACAACTCCTGTAGGTTTCAAATATGTTGATCACTGTGTAGGGAATGTTGAGCTAGGAAGAATGGATGAATGGGTTAAATTCTATGAAGATGTTATGGGATTTAAGCTACTCCTCACTTTTGACGATGAAGACATTTCGACTGAATATACAGCACTAATGTCTAAAGTTGTGACTAATGGCAATGGTTTTGTAAAATTCCCAATCAATGAACCTGCTGAAGGAAAGAGAAAATCTCAGATTGATGAGTATTTAGAATTTTATCACGGAGCTGGTGTGCAACATATTGCTATTGCTACTGACGATATTCTTTTTACTGTGGCTGAACTTCGAAAAAGAGGTATTGAATTCCTTCACGTACCTAATGAATATTATGAAGATTTAAAGGACCGTGTAGGTGCTATTGATGAAGATATTGAAGCTTTAAAAGACTTGAACATCTTGGTTGATAGAGATGAAGAGGGATACCTTCTTCAAATCTTCACAAAACCCGTTGAAGATAGACCAACACTATTCTTCGAGATCATTCAAAGAAAAGGCGCTAACTCTTTTGGTAAAGGAAACTTCAAAGCATTATTTGAAGCAATTGAAAGAGAACAAGCAAGACGAGGAAATCTGTAAATTATTTCGGTTACAGTCTGTAAATACCGAAAAGACTGTGTATGTTTTATATTCATCTGTATTTGAAAAATGGTTCTAGTATCTGCTAGAACCTTTTTTTATTCCCTGTATTCTAATTTCAAATACAAAAAAAAGCGACCCAGAAAGGATCGCTTTCAAAATTATAAGAATTGATATTTCTTACAATTCTTCGTGGTCATGATCGCCATGCTCAATATGAATATCTTTAAATTCGATAGTTTCGTTACCAAACTCATCAAATACGAAAAGAATAGCGTGATACTCTCCTTCTGGAATCTCTACAACAGAACCATCAACTGGTAGATCTGCTTCATCTCCTTCCCAAGCTTTACCAGCCATAGCTCCTGTTTTATAGATATATTCAGGGATATCGAAGTGGTAATGCTCTAAGCTCACACTTGATGAAGGATTATCGAAAGTTCCAATGAAATCCTCATTCCAACCGAAGTTATCCTCATCCTCATCTGTTGAAGCAGCTGATCTATGGTTATGTCCATGGTCATGTCCATCAAAGTTCGGGTGGATGTTCAATTTCCATGATACGATATCAGAGTCATCAATTGCTGAGAACTCTAAGATAGCTTCTTCACCTGCATGTAGCTCTACGTGCTCATGTTCATGGTCTTCAGAACTTGATCTGTGATTATGATCATGTTCTTCATCAGCCATAAAAATCTCGAATTCTGTAACTTCTGGTCCAGTTTTGTCAACACTGTCCTCAGAATCGTCACATGATGTCATAAATGCAGTAAGTGCAAAAGAAGCAGCAAAAATAATCGACTTTTTCATTTGTAAAGATTTGTATACTATTAAGTTAAACTAAAACCAAAGGCGAACACTAGCAGTCACATTACGTCCCTGCTCTGGTAGCCCTAATATTCTATATCTACTCAGATGATCCATGTAATAGGTATCCAAGAGATTATCTATTCTAAAATTGAAAGATCCATGTAAATGCTCACTCACATCAAAGAAACAGCCCAAGTGTAAATTGACTAATTGAAAGCCTTCTGTCATTGGCTCATTTCTGTCTACTCGATCTTGGTCAGCAGTAATTCTGTATTCTAGATTTATAAAAGGTCTATTAAATACACCGACATTACTCTGATACTCATATGAGAGTGTAGTCAAGGTAGAAATAGGAGGAGTAAACGGGAATGCGATAGGTTCTTCCAACCTTCTGTTATATAGATACTCTCCTACATGTTCTATTTTCCAAGATTGATTAAAGTTGAAGAATGTCTCCCATTCAAAACCTGTATGAATACCATCATCTTGTTTATATTGATAGATTTGACCTGCATCAGGTAAATTTGAAGGAGTAGAAGAAGGTGATAAATAAATGTAATTCTTAAATAAGTAGAAGTAAGGACTTAATGTAAGTCCAAATCGCTCATTCTTAAAGGAAGCGACAAACTCAGCTTGATAACCAATCTCCTCATCTAAATCTGCATTACCCTTTTCATGCCTAAATGTACCATGATGCACTCCATTCATAGCCAACTCTGGTACATTAGGAGCTCTAAAAGACTTCGCAAAATTCAACTTAAAATCTAGTTCAGAAATAGGCGTATAATTCAGTCCGATGGCATAAGATAGATTTGAAAAATTCTTCTCCATTGCCTCATTTCTGTACCATGGTTTTTCAGGATCTTCAGGATTTGGGAAAATTTCATCGACATATTCATCCACTTCTATTTGAATCAGATCATATCTAATTCCACCATCCAATTTCAGCTTATCAGAAAATGTATAAGCTCCAACCCAAAATGCACCCAACGCATCTTGACGGTAACTTGGAAGTAGGTGATCAAAACCCATCTCAGTATTTTGCTGATGTTCGCTGCTGATCCCTAAAGACTGTACAAAATTACTCCCCTCTCCGATTACAAGGAGGATGTTAGAGGTATATGTCTCTAAATCTAAACCAAGTGCTAAGTATTCGTACTCTCCAAGAGGTCTTCCGTGCCTAGTAGGGTCTGAAAGTTCTCTTCTTTTATTTTGCTGATAACCTAAGTCTATATGCAAGTGGTTTTCACCAAGTAAAAACTCTGAATTCAGAATCGTTTTAAAGTGATTTACTTCTTGCCTTGGTACTTCTGGTGTTCTACTCTTTAAGTCAAAAGTAGACAACCAATTAGAGGAAGGTATTCCGATAGCTCCAGGGAAAAAGCCCGAAATCTGATTATAATTGTTTACCGTCAGAGCAATATTTCCCCAACTCTTATCGATACCAAATGTTCCTCCAATATTATATTCACTCCCTGAGGTATTTGCCAATGTTCTGTCTTCAATTGGAAATCGATAAGTCAGATAGACAAAATCATCTGCAGGAACACGATAATTCCCATAGTCTTGATATGAAGCATTTAGTTTCAAAAACTGATCATTGTTCATCTTAAGACCAAGGTTAAAAGCCGAACCTATACTTTGGTTATTACTTTTATAAACAGTATTTAGACTTACCTGTAAAGAATCTTCTGGTATTTTCCCTTCTTCCACATTTATAACTCCTCCCATAGCATCTGAGCCATACAAAAGAGAGGATGCTCCTTTAGCAATCTCAATGCCTTCTACACTCTCTTGGCTAATTGCCAATCCGTGATCTGAGCCCCATTGCTGATCCTGTTGCTTAATTCCGTTTGTATTTACAACAATACGGTTAGCCGATAAACCTCGAATAACAGGCTTACTAACTCCCACACCTACTTTTTGAGTATTAATACCAGCTCGTTGAGCCAATGCATGACCAAGAGTGTTGGCTTGTTGCTTATATAGGTATTCGCTATTTAAATACTCGGTTACTTTGGACTGCTTGAAAATATCTTCTTTATGTTCTTCAATACTTACTTCATTCAATTCTACTAAAGAAGACTTGAGATAAATATGATAGGCTTGACTTTCGGATAAATCAACATCAATAGTTTGACTGATAAAGCCCAATGATGATATTTCAAACTGAAACTTTTCCCCAGTTATGTCATAGAAGTCTACAATACCTTCCGCATTTGTAATACCTCCTAACTGATCATCAGCAGATTTTATAGTTGCCCCTATGATTGGCAACATGGTACTTTCCTCTAGTACGTGTAAATGAATATCTTGGGCAAAAGAATTTCTAGCCAAAAAGGCTATAATTAATATTAGTAAGTTTCTAACCATATTTAAATGCAATACAGTTGCAAACTTAGAAACCAAATTCACTATTTGCAACTGTATTGCATTTAAATTGTCTAATAATCACGAACTAAAATGAAAAAAGTTCCTTCTGAATAAGATTTATTTTATATGAAGTTTTAATATTCTAAATCTTTACTTCTTCGAAAAGGATTTATCGTAAGTGTTTATCCAATCTTCTGGAGTAATTTTGCGGACTAGTTCAGCGATCAGATCATATGGAATATGATCGACTTTTTTAAATCGAATACAGCTTTTCCCCATATCCAATTTGTATTTGCTATGCTTCGGAAATTCTGTTACAAACCAATCCAACAGATCTGTATCAGCGTAAATTCCCATATGATAAAAACCAATGAAGTTTTTTTGAGAAGCAATATTTAGAAATGGAAGTGGAAGTTCTGGATTGCAATGGTAGCCTTTAGGGTACAATGAATGAGGCACAACATAACCGATCATTCCATAATTCATTGTTTCTTCAAAGCCTTCTGGTAAGTTTTCAAGAATAACATCTCTTAATTTCTCAAAAAATTCCTTCCGATCAGATGGAACCTGCTCTAGGTATTCTAAAGGAGTAGCTGCTTCAATTTTCATCTGTATGCTTATTTTGTTCTTCCCTCAACTAATTTCTCGTATTCAATATCATTTGGCTCCCAAAGCTGAACCTTACTTCCTTCAGAATCCAAAATATGTACAAACTTACCGTAAGGAAATTCCTGTATTTCATCTAAGACTTGGACTCCTTCAGATTTTAAAACCTCTACCAATTTCTCTAAATTCTCGACTCTGTAATTGATCATAAAGTCCTTCTCTGAAGGTTCAAAATACTTCGAATCTTCTTTAAAGGGGCTCCATTGTGAAAAACCTTTCTTTTCTGGTGTATCGGAATTTCGCCATTCAAAGTTTGTCCCATAAGGATCGGTATCTAAACCAAGATGTGTTTTATACCAATTCTTAGTCTTTTCAGGGTCTTTACACTTGAAAAAAATACCTCCTATACCTGTTACTCTTTTCATAAGTTTTAATGATTATTGAATTACATGTTTCCAATGTAAAAAGGCACATTGTCACGAATAAGGTAATCTCTTCTAAAACCTTGTTTTTTTAGTTTAAGCGTAAGTGAAGAAACTTCTAAATCACCCTTAAACCCATCGTTACAATCAACGATCATATGCAATCGCTTTAGTTTTCCTTTATCCGTAAAAGTAGATTTAGAGAAGTCTAGATCAATGTCCTTATCTTTTTTAAAAATTTCTTTCAACTGCTCTAAATCTGATTTTGAGTTTGAGGAGCTCAACACTAAACTAGCTTCATCATCATTGATTACATATACCAAACTAGATTGAACAGCATCCTTTTCTTCTTCCCCTTTGTTTTTAGCCGATTCGGTAGAACAAGAAGTAATTAGAAGCAAGAATAGAATTAGATTAAAGAATAAATAAGATTTCATCTCGTCATTAATTATATCAAAATTTAGATATGAAAAATACTAATTTTTAGAAGATATAAAAAAGCCCTAGCAGTACAGAGACTGCTAGGGCTGTGTTTATCATGACTTAAACTAAACTATTGTACAAGCTCAATTGAGAAATCATCAAAACGAGCATCAACTGCACTGTTTGTCATATAAATCGCAATATGATCATTGTCTCCAGTTTCAAAATTCACAGTTGCTCTCACATATTCGTTTGCATCTGTCTGGTCATTGAAGTCTGAAGCAGTAATTGTAGCACCTTCTACACCTGCCAAGTCCTCTACGTGACCACCAAGAATAGCGACATTCAAATTACCGCCATCTCCAGCTTTCAAGGTATAATAGAATGTTACATTGTATTCTGAATTTGGTCTAACTTCTACTAGCTGATACGCCATTCTTGAACCATCACCAGGTAGTTTACCTGCTTTGTTACCACTTTTCACAGGGCTAGAAGAACTTTGAATTTTACCACCCAAATTCGGTGACATATGCCATGAAGCATACAATTCGTCATTATCAGCTGACTCGAAACTAGGTAAAGAAATCTCAGCAATTACACCTTCACTTACAGAAACTACCATTTCTTTCATTTCTGTTTCTCCTAGAATATCAGTAGCTGTCAATGTTACTGTATAATCTCCACCTGTAGCGTACTCATGAACTGGTGATTCTTCCGTAGATGTATTTTCATCACCAAAATCCCATGCATATGATACTGCATTTTCTGAAATATTACTGAAAGAAACTTCAAGTGGTTTTGTTTCACTATAAGTAACTGTAAAGTCAGCAATCAACATAATCTCTAAAACAGTTACACTAACGATCTTTGAATTTGATTGATCTGTTTCATCAGCTGCCGTTAATTTCACGTCATAAATCCCTGGATCAGTATACGTATGAACAGGAGATTCATCTGTTGAAGTATTTCCATCACCAAAATCCCATGCATAAGAAGAAGCATCAGAAGAAGCATTTGCGAAAGTTACTTCATATGGAGAATCTGGATTTTCATTTGAAAACGTAAAGTTTGCGATTGGCTTAACAACTCTATCGCTCTCCACTACTTCATTAATACTATCTTCTGTTTCTTCACATGCCGTGAATGAAAGTCCTGAAAGGAATAATGCGGCTATTGAAATCTTCAATAAGTAAGAAGTATTAAATATGTTGCTACTGGTCAATTTCTTTCTCATTGCTATAATCTTAAGTTGAATAATCAGACTGATTAGTCCATTAAAAAATCATTTACATCAAATAATCTTTACGATTAGGTGAGTCGCGAACTCGAAAATAAAGGTAGTTAATACACTTAGTATCAAATACCATTTTCAGCTAGAATAATACCATATTTGAATTTGTCAGTTTAATCTTAAAAAAAAGCCTAAAACAACCCGTTAAGGGCTATTCTAGGCTACAACACATTCATAACATTAACCAAATCTTATAGCTCAAAAAGCTATTTTTTCATTCCGAAACAGACCGTCAACTTAATCCAAATGCTCAGTAACAACTTTATACAAAACTACTTGAGCAGATTTTTCATAATCTTTATTGTATTTAAAATAATTTCCTGTTTTGAAATAATTTTGATAGGCGTATCCATTCCCTACATAGTCATAAAGTTCAGTAAATGGAATATCAATATCTTTAGCTTCACATTCTATTCCGTAATAGAACTTCCCTCCTTCAACCTTCAGTTTCATTGTAAAGATTTCATTATCCACTGTCGCAATTGTGATCTTCTCATCATCATCACTCGTCCAAACACCATCAGAAGGTTTTACATAATATTCCACTACAATATCTCCATCTTTCCATTGTATTTTAATTGTGGCTGGTGAACCTTCCAATCCTTCAGTTTCTTTACCATGAATCTGAGCTACGTAAGTTTGACCAGAACCTTCGCAGTAGTCTACCTTTAGGGTTGTTTCTAACACATGAGTTCCTGTTTGCATATACCAGTTGTCATTAGTATCAGGATTACCTTTCCAAAATTCGCGAAGTTCAGTTCTACAATACTTTCCTCCTCCTAAGTCTGAATAACCAGAAGTTGTATATCCTGTAAACTTGGTATACATCGTATAACTCCCATCTTCATTTTGGTAGAAAAACTCATTCTGCTCATCAGTTAATCCATCAGCAGTAATAATATCTGGGTAGATTGAGGTTGCTTTTCCATTTTCCTTTTCAAGTGGCACAGATAAATACCAATTTTCCCATTTGATATTTACTTCTTCCTCTACAGGATCATCGACAGGAGTCTCAACAGGATCCTTATCATCATCAATTGGCTCAAATTCTTTCGATTCTTCAAAACAAGAAGAAAGCGAGAACACTAATGCAAAAAGTAAAGTCAAAGTCTGTAAGCTATATTTTTTCATACTAAAAATCCGATTGTTCGATGGTCAAAATAGCATGTACCAAAACATCCTCATAATTGAAAAAATGATCTTAACAGAAAATGAACAATTTTGATATTAATAAATCTCGGATTTTCATAAAATAGATGGACACATTAAACGATTGAGCATAAAAAAACTCAAACATTCCTGCTTGAGTTTTCAGTTTCTTAGTTTAATCTGACAGTGACTCCCGATTGTTGGAGTTGCTTTTTTAAGTCAGGAATTAAGACTTCTCCATAATGGAAAATACTTGCAGCAAGTGCGGCATCTGCGCCATTATCTTTGAAGATTTCCTCAAAATGATCTGCATTTCCAGCACCACCAGAGGCGATCACAGGTATATTTAAAGTTTTGGTAAGCTGAGATGTCAATTCTAAAGCAAATCCATTTTTTGTTCCGTCATGATCCATAGATGTTAGAAGGATTTCGCCAGCACCTCTCTCTTGCACCTCATTCGCCCACGGAATTGTACGAACTTCAGTAGCTTCTCTACCTCCTTTCACATGAACAATATGTTCTCCATTTACCCAACGAGTATCTATAGCAACTACGACACATTGAGCACCAAATTCATTAGATAATTCATTGATGAGTTCTGGTCTTCTGATTGCCGAGGAATTGATAGATACTTTATCTGCACCAGCTTTTAAAAGTGCGTAGACATCTTCTTTTGAAGAAATTCCGCCACCCACAGTAAATGGAATATTAATCTTTTGAGCAACCTTTTTAACCAACTCTGTTAGTGTTTTTCGTTTCTCAACCGTTGCGGTGATATCCAAAAACACCAATTCATCTGCACCTTGTTGGCTATACTTCTCTGCAAGCTCTACAGGATCACCAGCCGAACGGAGATTCACAAAGTTGACTCCTTTTACAGTTTCTCCATCCTTTATATCCAAACAAGGAATAATTCTTTTTGTAAGCATAAGTTTTCGGATTAAAAAATTAGCTATTTATTTTCTTAGCAAGCTGATCGATAGTCAATCTTCCCTCGTAGAATGCTTTCCCGACTACAACACCATAAATTCCAGCTTCATCCAATGCAATAAGGTCTTCAATTCCACTCACACCACCACTAGCAATCAGTTCTAGGTCAGGAAATTCAGATTGGATTTCTTTGTAAAGATCAACAGATGTTCCTTGAAGCATTCCATCTTTGCTAATATCTGTACACAAAACAGAATTGACACCAAGCTTTTTATATGATCGGATAAACTCCGTCACTTCTAAATCTGAAGTTTCCATCCAACCATGAATAGCAATTTTACGGTCTTTCGCATCTGCTGCCAGAATAAATTTATCACTTCCAAATTTATTGAGCCAAGACTCAAATGTCGGACGATCTTTAACGGCAATACTTCCACAAGTCAAGAAATGTGCGCCATGGTCAAAAGCTTTTTGTAAATCTTCTTCCGCTTGAATACCTCCACCAAAATCTACGATCAGATTGGTATTGGCCGTAATTTCTTCTAATACTTTATGATTGGTTACTTTCTTGATTTTAGCTCCTTCAAGGTCAACTAAGTGAAGACGTTTGATACCTGCATCTTCAAATTGCTTGGCTAGGTCTAAAGGGCTTGCATCATAAACTTTCTTTGTCCCATAATCCCCTTGTGAAAGGCGAACACACTTGCCTTCTATTAAATCTATGGCTGGAATAACTTCTAATTTCATATTGGAAACCGTACGTAATGAACTGAAAAATAAGTTTAAAGTATTGTTAGTTGATTGGAAACTGGCGCTTCCGAATTAGCAATGATGAATGAAGTTCTCTAGTATTTTACTACCTACAGTACTGCTTTTTTCTGGGTGAAATTGTACTGCATGGAAATTGTCTTTAGACAGAGAAGCACTGAAGTTTGTAGCGTAGTCTGTTTGAGCAATGGTATTATCTGACATTGCAGCATAAAAACTGTGTACAAAATAGACATAGCTATTTTCATCCACATCTTTAAACAATGGACTTTTTAGGTCAAATACTCTATTCCACCCAATTTGAGGTACTTTCAAGTCAGAAGAAGGAAAACGTTTCACTTCTACATCAAAAATACCCAGACATTCTGTATCTCTTTCTTCAGAGTGTTTACACAATAGCTGCAAACCTAAGCAAATCCCTAAAACAGGTTGCGTTAGCTCTTTAATAACAGTATCAAGATTCTTTTCTTTAAGATACTTCATTGCAGAAGCAGCTTCTCCAACACCAGGAAAAATAACTTTATCAGCTGATTTCAACTCATCTGGATCATCCGTTACAATTGGATCAATTCCCAAACGGTTCAAGGCATAAATCACTGACTGTACATTTCCTGCATTGTATTTTACAATAGCAACTTTCATAAATGAATGATTAGAAATGAAAAAACCACGCTCATACCTGAGTGTGGGTAGCTACACAAACTTACAGAATAAGAAGATTATTTAAAAAAAATCCAATTCAATAAAATAATTAAGCACTTACACATTCTTTTTAAAGAAGAATACATAAGTGCTTATCTATTTTCAAAAGTAATCAACTTTAATCTTTGATCTCTCTTACTTTCAGTGAAGTTCCTTCTTGAGAAATTACTTCAACACGAGTTCCTTTTTCTACATAAGTTCCTCTTGTATATGCATCATAAATTTCTCCATCAACTTCAATTTTACCAGATGGTCTAAGTACCGTATCTGCAACTCCTATTCTACCGACCATTTCTTCATCATTGAAAGATGAAGTATAACCATCTGCTCTATCCATGGTTTCTGGCAAACCGACCTTCTTGATAATTGCTGAATCGCCTAAACGGGAAGCGCCATAGAAAAAGAGTGCTATGGTACCTAAAAGCCCGATACCAACTACCATTAGTGCTTCTTGTATTGAAGATGTATCCACGAAAGTAAAATCAAATGAATTATTATTTAACATGACAAGTACCATTCCTGTCAGACTCAAAAAGATTCCTGAAATACCTGCTATTCCAAAACCAGGAATGACAAAGACCTCCAAGCCTATCAAAATAAGACCAATTAAGAAAATCATGATTTCCCAATTGGCTGCGAGTCCATTCAGATAATAAGGAACAAAGTAAAGAATAGCTGCTATAAAAGATGCTGCTATTGGGAAGCCTACACCAGGAGTTTGTAACTCGAAATAGATTCCTCCTAAAATAATAAGAATCAAAATTCCACTTACAAATGGATTTAGGAATAATGAAATAGCTTTCTCTGTTTGAGAAAGTTCAAAGCGTTCTATTGTAATATTTTCATTTCCTTGTCTTTCCAAGATTTCATCTATGCTACTGACCTTGGCATCACAAAATCCATTTTTCTTTGCTTCTTCAACAGAAAATGTCAAAACTTTCCCTTCTTCAGAAACACCTTCAACTACCAAATCTTGGTCCACCATAGCTTCTGCTATTTGAGGATTACGCCCTTTAGCCTCAGCTGTAGATCGCATCATCGATCGCATATAAGATTGGTATTTGTCTGGTGCTGCTTCACCTGTATTACCTGTCACAACTGTAGCAGCCCCAATACTTGATCCTGGTTCCATATAAATAGAGTCGCAAGCAATCGAAATCAGAGCTCCAGCAGATGCTGCATCATGATTGATAAAAACATAAACAGGTTTATCAAATTCTAGGATGGCAGAACGAATCAGATCGGCATCGGTAACTGCTCCACCATACGTATCCATATCAATGATCACAAACTCGTATTTGTCGTTTTCAGCTTCTTCCAAAGCCAAATCAACATATCTACTCATTCTCGGATCAATTTCAGCCCTAATTTCCATCACTAATGCACTTTGAGCAAAAAGTGACATTGGAAGAATAAAGAGAGCGAAAAGAAATATTTTTGAAATTACCTTATGCATAAATCTATGTATTTAGTGTCTAGTCTATTTTATAACAAATAAAAAGTCTTTTTGTGGTCAATTAAAAAATGTAGTTGAATCTCAATTTGAATATACGATTTAAAATGAAAAAAGTGTTCGTTGATAAAGCTTTCAAAGAACGAATGATAGTTTTATTAACTTTACCTTTAATAGATAACGAAGACTTAGATAAATGAATATTTTATTCCAAAACCAAAAAATTGATCAAAATACGATTCTAAATAAAGATTGGGATCAACAACTCCCCTCTTTTTTAAATAGCGCTCTTGAATTTTGCCATGATTGGTATAATGGAAAAAAAGAATTCACCTTACACACTTCTGGTTCTACAGGTACACCAAAGCCAATTCAACTCAAAAGAGAACAGTTAGAAATTTCTGCCACAAATACCGTAAATGTACTCAACCTACAGGCCACTGATCATGCATTATTATGTATGAATACTGATTTTGTGGCTGGAAAAATGATGCTGGTTAGAGCAATGGTTGCAGATATGGATATCACTATTGTTCAACCTACTAAAAATCCTTTTGAGAATCTTTCTGAAGCTATTCATTTTGATTTTACGGCAATGATTCCTATGCAAATAGAAGCTTGCCTGAATGACTCTAAAGCCAGTAAAGCTCTAAATCAGATGAAAGCGATTCTGATTGGAGGAGCACCTCTTACTTATGCTCAAATAGAATTATGTAATGAAAAGCTGACTGCTCCTACTTTCCTAACTTACGGAATGACTGAAACAGTTTCGCATATTGCATTAAAAGTTATCAATGGTGAGGATATTAAGGAAGACTTCAAAGTTTTTGATGATGTAGAAATTGGAGTTGATGAAAGAGAATGCCTTCACATAAAAGCTCCCGTTACTTTAGATCAAAAAATTCAAACCAACGATATTGTAAAACTGACTTCTGATAAATCTTTCATTTGGTTAGGCAGAGCTGACAACATCGTGAACTCTGGAGGAATCAAAATTCAGATAGAGGAAGTAGAAAAAGAAATGGCTGTCATTTTATTTGACCTCGATATTCCGAATCCATTTTTTATTACTGCAATAGAAGATGAAGTGTTAGGAGAGAAAATAATAGGTCTGATTGAAGAAGGAGATCGGGAAATTCATTCAGATCAGCTTTTGGAAAAGCTAAAAACTCGCCTTCCAAAATATCATGCTCCAAAAGAATTATACCTTGTTTCAGCATTTGAACGAACACCGACTCATAAAATCCAAAGAAAACAAACGGTAGATAAACTAATAAAGCCTTCCAACTAATGGAAGGCTTCATTTTCTAATTTCAAAAGTTAATAATTGATTAAGTAAATAGTTAAGCCATTACTAGCGCTTCTTGTTCGCGCTCTTTTTGAGTTTTTACAGGTTTAGCTAAATGGTTTCTTGGTTTTTGTGGTCTTCTCGCACCGAAAGAGCCCTTTTTAATCTTGCCTCGTTTAGTTTTTTTGTCTCCTTTTCCCATAAATCAGAAAAATTTTAAGTAAAACAACGATTAAGAAAAAATTGATTTAGTTCGAATCAATTCATATTTAATTAATATAATAAATTCATTTATAGGCTACAAGGCCAAGTAATAATCTAAATGCATTAATATGTTTGAAAACGATTGCTTATTTCTCCTTTTTCTACAACTCTGAAATTGCTAATTTTGCAGAACTCAATTTTACAAAAAGAGAAAGATGAATAAAGCAGCGCTATTCGAGCAAATTCAAAAGAAAAAATCATTTTTGTGTGTTGGTTTGGATACTGATCCTTCAAAAATCCCTGCACATTTATTAGATACAGAAGATCCGATCTTCGAATTCAACAAAGCTATCATCGATGCTACCAAAGATTATTGTGTGGCTTATAAGCCGAATATCGCTTTCTATGAAGCTCTTGGCGTAAAAGGATGGGAAAGCCTTCAAAAGACTTTAGACTACATTCCTTCTGAGATTTTCACGATTGCCGATGCAAAACGTGGGGATATCGGAAATACTTCAAAAATGTATGCGAAAGCTTTCTTCGAATCTATGAATTTCGATTCGATTACTGTTGCTCCTTACATGGGTGAAGATTCTGTTACTCCTTTCTTAGAGTTTGATAATAAATGGGTAATTCTTCTTGCTGCTACCTCAAACAAAGGTGGACTAGACTTCCAATATCAGAAAATTGAAAACGGTCAGATGGTTTTTGAGAAGGTATTGGAGAAAAGTCTGGAATGGGGAAATGAAAAAAACCTAATGTACGTTGTTGGAGCTACTCGTGCTGATTTCTTGGAAAAAGTAAGAAAGATTGTTCCTAACAGTTTCTTACTTGTGCCTGGTGTTGGTGCTCAAGGAGGAAGTTTAGAAGAAGTTGCAAAGTATGGTATGAATGATACTTGTGGCTTGCTTGTAAACTCTTCAAGAGGAATTATTTATGCTTCAAATAGTGAAGATTTTGCTGAAGTAGCAAGTGCTGAAGCTAAGAAATTGCAAGAACAGATGGCTGTAATGCTAGAAAAATATAGCTAAGAATAGATTTCATATTCTTTTTTAAAAAACACCTTTTTCGCTTCAAGAAAAGGTGTTTTTTATTTTATATCAACCGAACTTACATCAACTTGGGAATTGGGAACTTAGATTGTAGTTTTCATTAAAACATCCGCTGATTATTTTCCCATGTCACAAAGAACTGCTTTCTCACTATTCCTCTTCGTATTAATTCCTTTAGTTTCTTTTGCCCAACATCATGAAGAAACTAAAACAGCATCTCACTCATCACATACAGGTACACACACTCATGGAAGACATCAGTTTGGTGTAACAATAGGGCAAACACATATTCCTGATGGACTAGACTTTGGCTTTAATTTGGTGGATATCGACAAAGATGTGTTTGTTACTACTCTTGGGTTGAATTACTTCTATCTTCTCCCTAAAAATTTTGGTATTGGTATCATTGCAGATATCGAGTTAGAAAAATACTTCATCGACCTCCCTGAAAGAGAATTACTAAGGGAAAATGTTTTCATTATTGCTGCAATTGCATCATACAATATTGTGGGAAGTGGTGTATTTATACGCTTTGGTCCTGGTATTGAGATCGAAAAAAATGAAAATTTCGGATTACTAAAATTTGAAGCCGAATGGGAATTTATAAAAGGGGATAATTGGGGTATTGCCCCTTTCGTTGCATACGATGTAAAGAAAGAATACAATACTTGGGAAGCCGGACTTAGTTTTATCCGCTTTTTTGGAAAATCAAATTAGTCTCAAAAAAGTTAGACCCATCCTAAAAATTAGGACAGGTCTCTTTCATATTTACTTTCTCAAAACAAACAGAATAGTTAAGGAGACATCATAGTTATGGATATCAGACAAAATTAGGAATGCCTCCTTGTTAGTTATAATCGCTAGTATGTTGTATTTATAGACGTTTAAGTCCTTTTAATTCACTCTTATCTTTTACTTCCATGATGCTAATCGCATAACCTCCACCAGGAGCACAGTACTGAGATAATTTAGATTTAGAAGTAACAATCACCTTCTTAATCTCATATGCCTGCGGATTAGTTTCATAATGTGCATCTTTTGCATCGCTATAAATTGTTGCGATATATTTTTTATCGGCATCTAAGAAATCAAATTTGATTTTTGATGTACGTCCAATTTCATCATTCGTACGACCAACAAACCAGTTCTCAGTACCTTTCGCCTTTCTTGCATAAGTGATGAAATCACCTGGCTCGGCTTCTAATACTTTTGTATCATCCCAATCAATGGCCACATCTTTTATGAACTGGAATGCATCCATATGTTGCTCATAATGTTCTGGCAAGTCAGCAGCCATTTGCAGTGGACTATACATTGTAACATAAAGAGCCAATTGTCTTGCTAATGTAGTATGTACAAAAGTATCTCTATCAGGATTGATTTTGCTGATATCCGTTTGGAAAATACCTGGTGTATAATCCATTGGCCCACCAATCAATCTTGTAAATGGAAGGATTGTAGTATGCTCAGCTTTTGTTCCTACAAATGCCTCATACTCTGTTCCTCTTGCAGACTCATTTGCGATCAAGTTAGGGTAAGTTCTGCTCAAACCAGTAGGACGTACTGCTTCGTGAGCATTTACCATAATCTTGTATTCGGCAGCTTTTTCAACAGCGTATTGATAGTGATTTACCAACCACTGACCGTAGTGGTGCTCACCTCTAGGAATGATATTTCCTACATAACCACTTTTCACAGAATTATAGCCATTGTCTACCATAAATTGGTAAGCTTTATCCATGTGACGCTCATAGTTTCTAACTGCTCCTGAAGTTTCGTGGTGCATCATCATTTTCACACCTTTAGCTTTCGCATATTCCCTTACTTCATCTACATCAAAATCAGGGTACGGAGTCAAGAAATCAAATACATAGTCCTTAGACTTACCAATCCAATCTTCCCATCCTTCGTTCCAACCTTCTACCAATACAGCATCAAAACCATGCTCTGCGGCAAAATCAATATATCTTTTTACATTTTCTGTAGTTGCTCCATGACGACCACTAGGTGTTGTTTCTGAAAAATCAGTTTTTCCCAATTGAACCGCAGGAAGGCTCGTATATGCCCAATCACTTTTTCCTGTGATCATTTCCCACCAAACACCAACGTATTTTACAGGCTTAATCCAAGATGTATCGTCATAAGCACAAGGTTCATTCAAGTTCAATGTAATATGAGACATCAAAATATCTCCAGCATTCTTACTTGCAATTACCGTTCTCCAAGGAGTTACTCTAGGAGCTTGCATATATCCTTTATTTCCTACTGCATCTGGTGTCAAATAAGATTCGAAAATCATATTTTCATCATCCAATTCTAAGTGCATACAAGAATACTCAATCAATGCAGCTTCGTGTAGGTTAATAAATGTTCCGTTATCTGTTTTCAACAACAATGACGTTTGTACACCAGTATCTGAGAAAGTAGTTGTAGAAGCATTACCTCTCATAGCGCCAGCCATCAAAGCTCTGATTTCAGACATTTTTGATGTATTGTACTCATATTCCTGTGTATCGAAATCACCCGGAATCCAATAAGCAGTATGATCACCTGTCATCGCGAACTGAGTACGTTCCTCTTTAATTACAAAATAAATTAGGTTATCCTGTTCAGGAAATTCATATCTGAATCCAAGACCGTCATCAAATACACGGAAACGGATAATCATTTTACGAGCTGTCTCTTTTTGATTAAGCGTTACAGCCAACTCATTATAATGGTTTCTGATGTCTTTTACTTCTCCCCATACAGGTTGCCAAGTTTCATCGAAAGTTGACTCTTCTGTATTTTCAATTGTAAAGCCACCCAAAAGTGAAGGGGTATCTTTAAGCTCTAATCCTAGTTTACTTTCTTTTACAATAGGTTCTCCACCCATTGAAAGTTGATAAACTGGAACACCATCTTTTAATTCAAAAGTTAAATTGAAGTTGCCATTCGGAGACTTAATGCTTTGCGCAGATAAGCCTAATGTGAATAGCATGATTGCTAGTGTTAGTATGTTCTTTTTCATCAGAAGTTCGTTTCATTTTTGTTGATGCAAATATGTGTGTTCAATACACCAGAAAAAAGACTTAGTAGCTCAAAAGTAGACAACCAAAAAACATAAACACCTAATAATCAATTCATTTAATGATTTATTTGTAATGTAAAAAGTAGATCTCATTTCATGAGAAAAGCATAATAAATATACTTTTCATGCATAAAAACTAGTCTCATATACTATGAAATGTAAAAAAGAGTAATCAAATACTCTGATTTAATTACTCTTTTTTACTTTCAGATATTATCTGCTTAGAAGAAACTGTAAGTTAATTTTATGCTACATGATAAATTCCCCCCTTTACTTCCATAAGTATAAGAAGAATTAGAAATAGAGGTAACTGTATTTACCGGATGATTAAAGTCAATTGGAATATAATTCTCGGAATCCATCCATTGATAATCAGCTACTGAAATCACACTTAATTTCAACTCTGGACTTAAAAAGTAATTAAAGTTAGCAAATATCCGAGCTTGTACTCCTTCTTCATTAAAATCTAGTCTATTTTTTTCATCTAACTCACTACTTGGAATAAACTTTATATAGTCTGCACTATATCCAAGTTCAAAATAAGCCCTTAGATTAGGATAATAAGCGTATTTTTGAGCAAAATGGAGTGAAATATTGGGTTGGGTTATTTGACTATAATTATCTCCATCAAAAGTAAAATATTCTTTCTTTCCATTAAGAATGGAACCTCGAATTTTGGCTTCGATAATATTTTGCCAATTAAGATTTATTGGATGCTCATAAGTAACTTCAGCCCCGAAATTCAATAATAAATAATTTGCTTTTAGAGTATATGGAGGGCCGTCATATCTGCCTGCTTGGTATTCCTCTTGATAATTGTAACCAGGAGTCACAAATAAGGCATATCCAAGTCCATTTTTTCTTACTGGTAAATTCCCATAAGACCACATATCCTTTAGAATATAGTAATATTTCATTGTATCATTTTTTGAAATATCTTTTGATTCTAAAAAAGAGTCTATTATCTCTAGTTCATCTAATTCATTTTTTCTATGGTTTAGAAGTCTTTTATTCTTTAATCCTGTCAAAAGTGTTGCGAACTCTTGTACATGATTTTCCCCAAAATTGCTAGAAACCCCAACTTCAGATAAAGCTTTAAGAATAAAGGCTGCATGACTCACATCTTGTATTTGTTCTATTCTCCCTTTTCCAATTTTCAAAGGAATATAAATGTAAGTATTAACTTTTCGAATGAAATTTTCATCTTCACTACCTCCATAAATCCACAAATTATCATATATATTTATGTTTGAAGTAAAGTTCAGTTCATAGAATGTTTTGGCATTTAGAAAAAATCTATTGACTAAATAGAGATTGAAATCTGCATTATACAATCGATCTTTATTTATCGACTCCTCAAAATTGCCTTCACTATACTCCCATTTATTATTTAAAAAATCTAATTTTTGGTTGAAAAAAATATCAAGTTGTTGCTGTCTAGAAGATGTATTATGGGAATAGCTGTACTTTGTTTTGTTATCTAATGTAAAACGTCTTAGAGAAAACTCAGTATAGTCCTCACTATCATACTTTTTCAAGTAGCGATTATTAAAGTCAATTTCAGTATCCAACGTCCTTCGTTTCAAGTTAGGATACTGATAATCTGAAAGTTTGAGATTACTCTCTTGAGCAAGAATCACTTCTGAAAGTACTAAGGAAAGAATAATAGTGCCAAGTAAAGTTTTAAGGTTCATTTCGATGAAAAATGTTAAGTAAAAAAAGAACAAATAGAATTGGGTTCGAACTTGAAATGAAACTATATAAATGATTGATATATAAACTTACTGATTAAGATTCTAAAAGAATATTTAACTTAAAAAACTTACTATTTAACTTAAGTTTAAACTTATCTTTGAAGTATTTAAGGTTTATAAAATAGAAATCCTCTCTCAAAATCAGCTAATTACTGAATTGAGAGAGGATTTATTTTATATTAAAAACGAAGATTATCAAACTACAATATTGATAATACGCTTTGGTACTACGATGATTTTCTTAGGTGTTTTTCCTTCAACCCACTTCTGTACAATCTCGTTTTTCAATACGTCTTCAGCAATAGCATCTTTGTCCATATCCAAAGCATAAACTACTTTTGTACGCATTTTACCATTGATCGATACAGGATATTCATGCGTTGATTCTACCAAGTATTTCTCATCATGAACAGGGAACTCAGCCTTAAAGATAGATTCCGTATTTCCGATCTTGTGCCATAATTCTTCAGCAATATGAGGAGCATAAGGAGCCAAAAGAATCAACATTGGTTCTAATACCTCACGCTTGTCACATTTTGCCAACTCACGAGAAGCTACCATAAATTGAGATACTGAAGTGTTGAACGATAAGTTTTCTACATCTTCAGCAGCTTTCTTGATCGTTTGGTGAAGAATCTTCATCTCAGCAGGAGTCGCTTTATCGTCTGAAACAATGCTTTCTCCATTCTCATTGATGTACAATTTCCAGAAACGTTTCAAGAATTTAGCAACACCTTCTATTCCGTCAGTTTTCCAAGGTTTCGCATCTTGAAGTGGCCCTAAGAACATTTCGTACATACGAAGTGTATCTGCACCGTATTTCTCGATGATTACATCAGGATTTACAACATTGTATTTCGATTTAGACATTTTCTCTACCAAGCTACCACAGATGTATTTTCCATCTTCTAAAATGAATTCTGCATCAGCATAGTCTTGTCTCCACTCTTTGAAAGCTTCTGTATCCAAAACATCTTTTTCTACGATATTCACATCTACATAAAGTGTTTGTGTTTCGTAGTTGTCTTTCAAGCCATGAGAAACGAACTGATTCGTTCCTTTTACTTTATAAACCAAGCTAGAACGTCCTTGGATCATTCCTTGGTTTACCAATTTCTTGAATGGCTCTTCATGACCGATGAAGCCCATATCGTACAAGAACATATTCCAGAAACGAGAGTACAATAAGTGACCTGTTGCGTGCTCTGTTCCTCCTAAGTAGAAGTCAACTTCTTTCCAGTATTTTACTGCTTCTTTGCTTGCGAATGCCTCAGCATTGTTCGCATCCATATATCTTAAGAAGTACCAGCTAGACCCTGCCCAACCTGGCATTGTAGTCAATTCGTAGTGGTACTGATCTTCGTATTTCCAATCTGTCGCACGTCCTAGTGGCGGCTCACCTTCAGCAGTTGGTAAATATTCATCTACCGCAGGAAGCTCCAATGGCATTTCAGATTCTTTGATCAAATGAGGGATTTCATTTTCATCAAAATAAACCGGAACTGGCTCACCCCAATAACGTTGACGACTAAATACCGCATCACGAATACGGAAGTTTACTTTTGCATCACCTACGCCCAATTCAACTGCTTTATTGATTGCGGCCAAAATAGCTTCATCTGAGTGCATTCCGTCCAAGAAACCAGAATTGATCATTTTTCCTTTCTTGATTTCTGTTGGATCTTCCAAATCTTCTGTTCCTTCAATCACTCGAATGATTGGTAGATCAAAATGATTTGCAAAACGGAAATCTCTATCATCTGAAGAAGGAACTGCCATAACAACTCCTGTACCGTAGCCTGCCAATACATAATCAGCAATCCAAAGTGGTACATCTTCTCCAGTCAATGGGTTCTTCACGTATGAACCTGTAAATACACCAGAAACGGTTTTAACATCCGCTTGACGTTCTCTTTCCGAACGGTTCTTCGCTTTTTCAACATACTCTTCTACTGCAGCTTTTTGCTCTGGAGTAGTCAATTCTGTGATAGCCTCATGTTCGGGTGCCAAAACAACGTAAGTAACCCCAAAGATTGTATCAGGACGAGTAGTGAAAGCTGTAAGGTGAATATCTTTATCTACTACTTTGAAATCCAACTCACAACCGTTCGATTTACCGATCCAGTTACGTTGCATTTCTTTTACAGAGTCAGACCAATCTAAGTCATCTAAGTTTCTCAAAAGACGATCTGCGTAAGCTGTGATACGCATCATCCATTGTTTCATTTTCTTACGCTCAACAGGATGTCCTCCACGCTCAGAAACACCATCTTTCACTTCGTCATTGGCAAGTACAGTACCCAATGCAGGACACCAGTTTACCATTGCCTCTGACAAGAAAGTCAAACGATACTGCAATAAGATGGTAGCTTTCTCAATTTCTGAGAACCCTTTCCATTCTTCAGCAGTAAACACTGTAGCATCTTCATCTTTTTCAGCATTGATTCCCTCAGAACCATTAGCTTCAAAATGAGCTACAAGATCATTGATATGACGAGCTTTATCCGCATCTTTATCATACCAAGCATCAAATAATTGTGCAAAAATCCATTGTGTCCATTTGTAGAAAGAAGGATCAGAAGTACGAAGCTCACGTCCCCAATCATAACAAAAACCAATCTTGTTCATTTGGCTTTTGAATGTAGCAATGTTTTGCTCTGTAGTGATTGCAGGGTGCTGCCCTGTCTCAATTGCATATTGTTCAGCAGGTAAACCAAAAGAGTCAAAACCCATTGGATGCAGTACATTGAATCCTTTGAGCATCTTATAACGGCTCACGATATCTGAAGCAATATACCCCAGTGGGTGCCCTACGTGAAGACCCGCTCCAGATGGATAAGGGAACATATCCAATGCATAAAATTTCGGTTTCGATTCATCTACTTCTACTTTATAGATGTCGTTTTCGCTCCAATAGCTTTGCCACTTGGCTTCAAACTCTTTGTGATTATACTCAGCCATTTTGCTTATTTATAATTTATCATCTAACGATTACTAATCAAAAGCATATTCTGCTTCAAGTTGGCAAAAGTACTATTTTTTCAAAAAAATCACTATGTAAACAGAAGAGAATCCAGTTCTTTTAAAGAAGGTGACGAATTAAAAGAGGTAGACTGATTTATCATTGTAAAAGTTTTTCAAAAAAAGATACCTAAACAATAAGCTCTTAACATGGCATTACAGTAGCTGTTTCTATTTTAGGTATTGAACCTAGCTTTATACTTTATATATCGCTTATTGACTTTGACTTTTTTTATTCAGAATACTAATATCTCCTACTGTTTGTGCATTTACTTTTTCATGAAAAAGACTTTCTAGAGCAAAACACATATTTTCGTAAACATTGCACCAGCTTATATTAGATTCATTTGATCAAGGCAATTCCAAAAGTATATATAGAAAGTATTTTAGGCGATAGCAGCTTTCCTTTTGAGCATCGTATCCAGAACCTTGCGTTTTTTATAGGTCTTTCTGGGACATTGGTCTTTAACTTTTTACTTTTTTTTATAGAAATAGACCTGCCTTACCGTCTAATGATGATGTTTTTGGGACTTATTTTTGCTGTATGCTTTTACTTTAGTAGGGTACATAGAAAGTATATTCTCACCCTATGTATAGAATCCGCATGTGAAGTTGTTATCATACTCTACGAATGGAAGAATTTAGGCGGATTTGACTCTTCATTAATCTCTTTAATCTTAGTCTTATTTATAATAAAACCCCTTCTAGTCAATTTTAGGTATCATCTATACGTCAGTGGTTTCTATGCTTTAGTTTTATTTGCCATATTTTACCTTGATATCTATTATCAGCATCTACTAGTTATTCCTTATCAACCATCTGATGTAGACCGCTTACAAGTCATCGTCAATTTTGGTATTATAGGTCTAGTTATTTTCTTTTTTAAAAGAGAGTATGAGAAAAGATTAGAGGAAAAGGGAGCAATTCAATCCCAACTTGAAAATGCATTGGTTAAGGAGAAAGAACTGAATCAGATCAAGACAGAGTTTATCCAAATGGTTTCACACCAATTTAGGACACCTCTGACAAGCATTTACAGCTCTACGGAACTTTTGGATTTGTCTCTCCAAAATGAGGGTTTAGCGACAGAAAAGAATAAACTGAAAATTGATAGAATATATGATGCTGTAAACTTATTGACGGGAATGCTAGAGAAACTCTTAGCTTTTGAAAAAGTAGATTCTGAAGCTATTCGAGTTAGAAAAATAAACTCCAACTGTATTCTATTAGTAAAAGACTGTGTTGATAAATTTAACTTCAAAAATGAATCGAAAATCAATGTATCTGTCAGTTACATCAATAGTCCTAAACCTGTATCTGTAGACCCTACATTATTTAAGGAAGTCATACACCAGCTCTTAGAAAATGCTATAAAGTTTTCAGAAAATGACGCTAAAATTAATATAGATTTAGGATTCACTGATACCTATTTTAAACTGAAAATTTCAGATAAAGGGATTGGCATTCCCGAAACAGATATTGAACATATTTTTGACCCATTTTTCAGAAGTCAAAATGCCAAAAATATAAAGGGTAATGGTATCGGACTTGTTTTCGCTAAAAAGTTTGTCAGTTTACACGATGGAATAATATCTGTTGAAAGTAAAGAAGGTATTGGAACTGTATTTAAACTTTCATTTCCTTACTAGCTTAGAACTTTACTTTATTTGGGTTCAAGAATTTTTCTGGCGAATCTCGAAACTCCTTTCCCACATTCAAACCTGCTTGATAATACAATTCCATTCCTTTAAAGTCTAGAGCTCCTACATGTGGCATATTAGGCTCAATGATATAATCACAGTACTGCTTACTGATTTCTGTATTTCCTCTGATGCTCATCATAAATATTTTTTCAGCAAAAACACGGAGACTATGATAGTTTTCAGGGTAATACATCTTATTGATATCCACACCAATGATCTTATCCGTTTGATTTATCAATACATTAGCTGGTAAATTCATTAGAACACCTCCATCCACACATTCTTTTCCTTGAATTTGAACGGGCTTAAAAAGTATTGGGATAGAACATGAGGCAATAACTGCTTCATGAAGATTACCATTATCGATAACTAAAACTTTTTCGGACTCTAGCTCGGTAGCAATTGCTGTAAATGGTTTCTCTAATTCTGAAAAATCTTTGGGTAGATACTTTTCTAAAATCTTTTGTAGCCCACTCATCTCCATCAATCCCACTTGATTAGTAAAACCAGACCAACCAACTATTGAAAATAAAGACTGTTGTTTGAATAGATTTAGCATTTGTTGAGACGTATAACCAGCAGCATAAAAAGCACCAATTATAGAACCTATACTAGTACCTGCTACGGCTGAAATTTGAGGTCTAAACTTTTCAGTAGCTTCTAAAAAGCCAATATGCATCGCCCCTCTAATTCCTCCGCCACTCAAAGCTAAGCCAATATTGTTGCTATCCATTTTGTAATATTTAGTAGTCCCACTTATAGGGTTATACTAAATGCTACAAAAATAGTTTCTAGTCATCCTAATTTTCTATAATTTTCCTTGAGGCTTAAATTCTTTCTTGGTGAATAAGGTAGGATTTTTCACAAAGTCTCGTCCTGTTTTTACTCCTATATGGTAAAGTCTTTCAATCTTATCAAAGTCTAAAACAGAAGTATGTTCTATTTCGGGAGAAACAAAATAATCACAGTACTTGAGGTTTCGCTTTACATTATGACGAACAGACATTAAAAATACTTTTTCTGCCAAGACCAATAAATTATCCTGCTTACTGCTCGGGTAACGCATGTTATTCAAATGCACCCCTATCACTTGATCCACTCTTCCATGAAGTACATCAGCTGGCAAACTATTTAGAACACCTCCATCTACACAAGCTCGGCCGTTTATCTCAACAGTTTGAAAAATGATTGGAATAGAACAAGAAGCTAAAACAGCTTGATGTAAATCCCCCTCTTCAATCACAAGCAACTCCTCCTCATCCAATGCACAAGCGGTGACCGCAAAAGGTTTTTCTAATTCACTGAAATCTTTTGGTATATGCTGTTCTAAAAGTTTCTTCAGACCTGACATTTCCATCAAACCTTTTCGGAATCCATTCCAACTCACGAATGAACGTAAGCTAGTTCCTTTGAATAATGCCATTATTTCTTTCGAGGTAAATCCAGCACAATAAAATGCGCCTACTATTGAACCTGCACTTGTTCCTGCTACAGCCTTTACATTGGGTCTATAACTTTCAAAGGCATCCAGAAAACCTACATGAATTGCCCCTCTAATTCCACCTCCACTTAAAGCCAACCCTATCTCTTTACTTTCAATCATTTACGAACTAATTAGAAGATTTTTATTTCAGCTAATCGAGTATAGCTGTTCTTAGAAGTTAACAAAAAGACAATGAAAAAAAGGGAATTGGCATAAGGTCATTTCATGAAAATATAGACATAAAAAGTGCTTTATTTCTTTAATTAATCTTCTTCTTGAAATCTTAAAATATTTCAAGAAGACACTAAAATTTAATAGCTCAAAAAGACAGCATAAGACACTTTTCTTTATTCTTATTCAGAAAAGTACAAGTACATGAAAAATTAATAGCCGATTGCAACTTTAAGTTTATAACTAGACTTATTTACAAACTATTCATACAGTAAATAAACTCAAACTCGTAAACGCTAAACTAACTATGGACTATAAAAAGCTAAGAAAAAACGCCCACAGAAAAGTGAACAAATTCATCGATCAGCTTGAGACACTTGAAAAGAAAGACAAAAAAGTAGCGAAAGATCTCAAGTCTGATTACAAAAAAAATGTAAAGAACCTTAAAGTTCAGAAAAGTGAACTTGAGAAAAAATTTCAGAAGTTCGAAAAGTCAGTAGAAAACAAGAACAAGGAAAAAAGAGATAAACTGCATCAAGAATTTGAGATTGCATCTAAAAAGTTCAAAAAGAAACTGAACAAGGTAAAAGATCAAGTGAAAAGCGCAGCATAAAGAACTAGAATACACAGTAAATCTGAAGAGAAGTCTTCAGATTTACTGTTTTATTTTAATGCATTTTCACTTTAGTTGACTCATTCCTTTTTCTTAGATATATTCAAAGTTAAATTTGCAGTATTCTAAGGTGTGAAATAAGGATTATGAAGTCACTATTGCTCTGTTTTATTTTAATATCATTTTCAACTTCTATTTTTGCTCAATCTGATTGTGAAAATGGATTTGAATCTAAGCTTAAGTCATATTCTCAAAAAGAACTTGAGCTAAAGATTGATTCTTTAATTGGGGTTTGTCCCGAATGGAGTGAAGCCTACCTTTATAAAGCAAGTACTTTCAGACTTGATTGGAAAAAACAGCTAGAGTTTACGCAATTAGCAATTTCTAAAGACAGTGCGGCTCATGCTTATCTCTACAGAGCATATGTTCGTAAAAAAGGGTACGAAGATAAATTGAGTACGTCATTATTCAATACACTTTACACCGAAGGATATTCTAGTAACTACCAAAATTCTGTACATTCTCGCCAACGTTTTGTACTTGAAAAAAGGCTAGAAAATGAATACAAAATCATGCAATCTGCATTTTCTGATGACCTTAAGAAAGTAGAGACTTTAGAACATCAAAAGACATCATTTTACTACTTCTTAAGTGGTATCAGATATCAATTTGAAGAGAACTTTCAACTTATGGAAGAAGCTTTTCAGACTGGTATTGAGACTTATAATTCAGAAACAAGTCGAAAGAGCTATCAAGATTTCCCTGATTTAGAAGCTCAACTTTATAATGGTCTTTTTCAGTCAAAAGCTAGATTAGCCAAATACGATGAATTAGAAAGCCTTTACGATAAAATTCCAGAATATTTAAAAGAGGAAGAAAGTATAAAAATCAGTGTAGCTGAAGCCTATTTTGTAAAAAATGATTACGAAAAAGTAAATGAAATATTGGAAGAAGGACTTTTCAGTGAAATGACTGAACTGAAAGCTTTCAGATGGCTAAACGATCTTTATAATGGGAATTGGGCTGAAGGAAAGAATCTAGCTCGTTTATTCCGAAATTCCTTTGCCAATTTCATGCTCAGAGATAAACTTATGAATTGGGTTCTACAAAACCCTGAAACTCCTCATAATACAAAAGAGGCTAAGCTCATCTTTGAGACACTTTTTGTAAAGCAAGAAATCTTTCAGCTAGAAGGGCTACAACCTTTTCAACTCGATGTTCCACTCGCTAGAGAAGAGGCTATTGTGTTCTGTGACCGATTCTTATCTAAGAAACCCAATGATATTTATTTCAGAGCTTACCGTCTAAAATACCTTGGTCTTCTTGGTAAAATGGTGAGTCTAGAAGATGAGTTTTCTCCACTTTGGAAACAAATTAAGAATAAGGAAGACCTTCTCTTAAATGTTGGTTATGATCTTTTTGATGCCATGTTCTATGCAGGGAAATACAACAAAGCTTATCTAGTTCATTACAAACTGAAAATCTATGATGAGAAAGCGCTGATCATGCGTTCAAAAGCTAGAGAAGCTCTTTTAAATTACACTAGAAGTGGAAATGTAAAATCTTTTATAGAACCCCTAAATATTGGCTACCAAAAATTATTGAAAGCCAATAATACAATGCTTTGGTACGACAATGGTAGTTTTCTAAAATACCTAACGGCATACCTTTGTCTATACGGATATGATGTAGAAGGACTTACAATGCTGCCGTTCACGCATTCTTTTGATACATTACAGGAAAGTATTCCTGATACAGACTGGTTAACAGCATATTTCTTATCGACTACTTCTGAAGATCGTGCTTTGTATCAACGAAAAATAAAGCAAGTACCTGCCATGCAATATTTTCTGAACAAAGTCTTGAATAAAAACTTATAAGGCTTCTTGCTGTCTGATGGATTCTACAATTTTGACTTTATCTTTTAAAATTGAAAAATCATAGACTGTTCGACCTTCTTGATCGACATTTACATCAGCCTCAAGATCTAATGCGACTTCTTCTACCACATCTTCAATAAAAGATTCAGAGAGGTCTTCTCCTGCTATTTCTGCATTTTTGATTAGGTAAGAACGCTCAATAACTGCATCTGATTCTGTGAAAATGATTTGAAATAGCTCCTTTCTGACAGCATCTTTCTGCTCTTTGTGTTTTTTCTTTTTCATAGACCAATATCGAAGCCCTGGAACTGCAAAAAATACAAAGGAAAAGGCCATTGGAATCCATCCCAAGAAAACTCGAACAGTATTAACCTGCTCTCCTATAGCTTGATATAACTCAGGATCATAACTCGCATTCAGAATATAAACAGATGCTAAAAGGTTAAAAAGATTTATACCAACTATCCATGTATTTGTCGAAGAACTATTTCCTGTCAAGTTCGGAATTTTAGAAGATTGATCCCAAAACCACTGATATGCCTCATCATAAGCTTGAGAAGAACTCAATTTTAATTCTTCAAACTTAGCAAACAAGACTCCTTTATCGTGAATTTGAGGCTCTCCTCCAAATCTCACAATCACATCAGAATAAAAATCAGCAGCCCTTTCCCCTGTAAAACCAGTCAGAGCAGTTGCTTCTGTTTCAATAGCCACTCCTTTATTCTCTCTTATGAAGTTTGCCATTTTTTTATGTTGAAGAAGTGGGTCTTTTGGAGCGGAAGGAGGGCCAAACACAAAATCATAAACGGACTGTAAGAAACTCTTTTTATTCTTTACTTTATGCTCACGATGTGTTTGTTCATAACGATACCTTTCCCCTCTGAACATCGTCATCAAATTAAACCCTCGAAGTAAATCCGTCATAAAAAACATCATTGTTGGGCTGATTGAAACTCCCTGTCCAGACGAACCTCTATCATCATCATCCGAACTACCAGAAAACTGTAATACGATACTTGCAACCAATAATGCTAAAAAAATCACGAAGTAAACAACTAACATTAGGGCTATCCAAACTTTAAAAAACAGGACAAAAAACTCCCATAAGTAGCCTTTTACATCTTCCCATTTTTCTTTCAGAGTTTTACTATTTCTTAGTCGGAGTGCATCTCCAAAATTATAGATTAATCCCCCTTCATCGGTCACTTGCAATTGACAATGATACTTTTCGAGCATTTTATCTAACGCATATTTTGCTTCATCAGTATTATTCCCCGTAAAACTCACCACATCTCCAAGCGTAATTTTTTTAGACTTCCCCTTAGAAATTGACGACTCGATTTTCTTTACGATTTGATTTGTACTTTCCTGATGCGACATAAGCTAGATAATTTGGCCCGAATTTGTATCTAAAAAACGTAGACTCAAACTGAAAAGTTGAAGAATATCAATGCATTAAAAGCTTTTATTACTTAAGTAATATCTTATTCAGACTTATTTCAAAACTAGCTTCAAGTACATCTCCAAATGAGCTTATAAGCGTATTAGTTACGATTTTTTACTTTACATAAGCTAATTGTAGTAAGTAAATGATCACCTAATTTTGCCACTCAAACTTCAAATAGAACAAGAACTAAAGAATGAAATTAAGTCAATCATCACTCATCCTATTATTAAGTGCTATTGTAGCAATTACTCCATTGAGTATTGATATGTACTTACCTGCCATGCCAAGTATTGCTGAGGCATTTGGAGTTAGTTTACATATGGCTGAAGCTACGGTTAGTATCTTTTTTCTAGGCTTTGGTTTAGGACAATTATTTGGTGGATTTATTTCTGACCAATACGGTCGTAAACAAACTACTTTACTTGGACTCATTATTTTTACCTTCGCTACATTAGGCATCTTAAATGTCCCTTCTATTGAAGGAATGCTGATTTGTAGATTTATTGAAGCTTTTGGTGGTGGATTTGTAGCCGTAAATGCTGCGGCTATTGTACGAGATCGCTTTGAACCTAAAGATAGCGCACGTATTTTATCGACTGTAGCAAGTATCATGATGATAGCACCAATGGTTGCACCACTTATCGGTTCATTTATTATAAAATTTGGGGAATGGGATTACATTTTCTATTTCTTATCAGGTTATGCATTATTCCTTTTTGTAGCTGTAGCATCATTACTTGATCAGAAAAAAGTGAAAAGAGAAAAAGTATCCTTCAAACAAGTACTTCAAAGTTATACAACTGTCTTCAAACACAGACAAGGTTTTGGGTATTTGCTTACAGGTTCATTCGCTACAGCAGGAATGTTTACTTTCATAACGAAAGCATCATTTATTTATATGGAACATTTCAAAATTTCTGAATCAATGTTCCCTATTTATTTTGGTGCAAATGTGTGCTTTATGATCGTGTTAAGTAAAACGAGTAGTCATTTGGTAAAGAAATGGCAGCCCAAAAGATTACTTAAAATCGGCTTGCTTCAAATGCTTACGGCAGGAAGTTTACTGTTTTTATACACTGCTTTCGAAAGCCAACCGAACCTCTATGTTATTTTACCTTTAAATGTAATCTATGTAGCATCATTAGGCTTTGTTTTCGGAAATGTAGATGCTTGTTGTTTAGCATTTTTCCCTAAAAACGCAGGTGTTGCAAATGCACTTTTTGGTGTTACAAAGTTTGGGTTTGGAGCAGTAATGGGGCTTATCGTAGGTTTATTTGAAGGCTATGGTTTTGCTGCACCATTTATGGTCATGTTCATTACAAGTGTCTTAGCTAACTTTACATTCACAACGATGACACCAGAACCTAAGAAAGACTTATCTTTTGCTAGCTAAATCATTCAGACATAAAAAGGACAATAGAATTAAAAACTCTATTGTCCTCAGCGATTTCAAGTTATTACAATTATTCTATTATACTTATGCTTTATCAGCGATCAACTGCTTATAAGAGTATTTGACTAAACATTGAGATTTCTCATATACCTTAGCTACTTTACTTGCAGAAAATGCTCCCATCATCAAAACGAAAGGTACTGCAATTGGCTTTATACCAATAAGTACTAGAGAAGAGATTATCGTTATCTTAAATATTGATTTAATCCTATCTAAAGTTTCCCCAAACTCATCTTGGTCTGCCAAGAAGATATCTTTCTGGCAATGTTCACATTCAAAGTTTGTGTTAGTTGTTTTATAGATATCAGTCACTTTAATCAATTTGCTTTCAGAGCCACAATGTGGACATTTTGCCATGAGTTTGTAAAATTAAGTTGTCGTGTGTTTAGAATAACACAAAGGTATTGTACGCTTTACTCTGAAAAACTGACCAATATTCCTCTAAAGAAAAGATCTTACTCAATTCTACGATTTGTTAAAAAATTTCTCATAAAAAGCCCTAAAATATTTATAATGTGAAATAATTTACACTTATTCACGTAATAATCTATTGAAATCAATGATGTTTGTAGACAACTATTTGCTAAATGGCAAATATGCGAACATTTATTAGGCCATTATTCTAATCGGGAAATGAAATGAAAGTTGCACTTTTCCTTTAAGAAACTACAAAACCTTATAGCTAAGGTTGATTTGGATTAGATAAAAAACCAATTCCTTAATTAGAGTCGATATGAATAAAGAAGTACTGTTTGAAAGAGGGGGGATGTCGTTAGTAAGAACTGAAGAACCCGAGCAAGATATAGTAGATTTAGTTTCATCCACGTTATTTGGTACACCAGGCTCTATTCAGTATAAACATCTAGACACTCCTGATTATATTCATCAAGTTGCCAATCCATATTTTCTTGCACTACGAAGAAATGGGAATTTGATGGGAACAATCACCATTTGCGAACGTCCTATTTTACATGCTCCAAGTCCTACTTCAGCTTATCATGTCCGTTATTTTTCTTTTAATGAGAAGTTCAGAAGAAAAGGAAGAGAGTCTCAAAAAAGACAAAAATCGAATGTTTTATTGGACATGATTTTCAACAAACTAGAGCATGACAGTTTCCCTGAAGAAGGAAATGCTGTTTTCTATGCTTATGTTGAAATGGAGAATGTACGTTCAGCTGAAATGTGTGAGCGATTTGGTTTTCAACCTGTAGGCGAATTCACTACCTCTATTTTCAGTAGATTCTATCCTAAAAGAGATAAGAATGTAGATGTTTTAGCAAAAGAAGATGAAGCGCAAATGACAGGCCTTCTTCAAGATTACTATAAGGATTATGGTTTTTATACCCTTGAAAATACCTTTAGAAACAATCAGTATTTTGTTCTAAAAGAAAAAGGAGAAATCATAGCTGGTATTCAAGTAACTCCTGCACATTGGGTTATGGAAGAAATGAATGGATTAACGGGTAAATTTATCCTTAACTTTGGTGCTAAATTGCCTTTTCTTTCAAAATTATTCAATCCAGAAAAATATAGTTTCTTAGCTTCAGACAGTATTTATTGTAAAAAAGGTTATGAAGATCGTTTCTCAACTTTATTAGAATCAGTTTGTGCGATTACTGGATACCACAGTATAAATATGTGGGCAGATATCACTTCTTCATTACATGATTTGATCGATACAATACCAAGTAAAGGCTTACTTGATAAGTTTGCGGGTAATAACAAAGCTACAGTAATCGTCAAAAATTCAGAAGTTGGTGAAGATGTCTATAAAGAAATTGAAAGAAGACCAACCTACATTTCAGGCTTCGATTTAGCTTAAAATTTCGATATAAATAATATGAAGTGTTTATCTCAAATTCTAGTAGGTAAACACTTTTTTTAGCCCCAAAGGTAAACCCGTTAGAATAAGCAAACACAATTAAGAAGGAATAATACTTTCTTCACTTTTTACTTTTTTCAGTTCTTCCCTTACCACATTGTATTCTGGCTCAAAGAGTTTGCAAGACTTCAAGTAATAGAAAAGAATTTCTGAGAGTAATAATTCATCAAATTCAGCTCTGAGCTTCTTAGCCTTGGAAGAAAAATAGACTTCTTTTAGTAATTGACCAATCCATAAAATCTTTGTAGTCTTGATCATTCTTGCCTCTGCAAGATTGCGCAATTGATAAATAGCCACTTCAAAGCATTCATTAGCAATCAGCTTTTTACAATTATCCTTTATAAAAAGAATTGCCTCAGTGTTGTATCCCCCTGCCTTCACTTCCTTTAATCCTTCATTGATTTTATTTAGTCCTTGCTGATGCGAAAAGAGTGTAGACCTCAAATTCCCTTCAGTTATTGCCTCCCGAATTCCAAGTTCAGCAGCTGCTACGGCTTCTCGTATATCCCCCATTCCAAAATAGCAATCACTCAGTAATTCAAAAATCTTAGGTGAATGCTTTTGATCTGCCTTCAAAACATTGATCAAAATTTCTTGGGCTTCTTTATAGTTGTGCTTTCTGATTTTGCTAACAACAGTATTGATCACGATTTAAAAATTTGGGTTCAAAAAAATATTACATTATATAATTTCTAAAAAAATTGTTAATAACTCAATAGTTAAGGCCATTATTATCAATGATTAATGATTGAATATCAGTTTTTTGTAAATGTATTTTTCAAGAAGGTAATTTTGGGCATAATTCCTTTTACTGATTTCTACTAACTTGTATTAGAATTAACAAGCAGTAAAATATCTATGCTTTGTTACAGGAGTGTAGAAGCTTTACAATAAAAGATAAACACAATCTATTCACACATTACTAAGGATGAAGACAGATATTCAAATAGCAAGAGAAACCACATTATTACCTATTTCGGCTATTGCTGAAAAGATCGGGATTCAAAATGATGACCTTATTCCTTACGGAAAATATATAGCTAAAGTACCACATCAATTAGCTGAGAAGAAAGATAAAAAAGGCAAACTAATCTTAGTATCTGCTATCACTCCTACCAAAGCTGGTATTGGCAAAACGACCGTCTCTATTGGGCTTTCGTTAGGGTTAGAAAAGATAGGAAAGAAAACAGTTGTTGCTTTAAGAGAACCATCTTTAGGCCCTTGCTTCGGAATGAAGGGCGGAGCTGCAGGAGGAGGATACGCACAAGTGCTTCCAATGGAAAATATCAATCTTCACTTTACGGGTGATTTCCATGCGATCACTTCTGCACACAATATGATTTCTGCCTTGCTTGACAATTATCAATTTCAAAACAAAGGAACAGATAAACAACTCAAGCAAATTGTATGGAAAAGAGTTTTAGATGTCAATGATCGATCTTTAAGAAACATCGTGACAGGTATGGGAGGTATTTCAAATGGTATTCCTACCGAATCAGGGTTTGACATCACCCCTGCCTCTGAAATCATGGCGATCTTCTGTCTTTCGAAAGATATTGAAGATTTAAGAAACAGAATTGATAACATCTTATTAGGTTATACTCATTCCAATGATGCTTTCTACGTAAAAGACCTCAACATAAGTGGAGCTATCACTGTACTTCTGAAAGATGCCCTTGATCCTAACTTGGTACAAACAACAGAACATTCTGCGGCCTTTGTACACGGAGGGCCTTTCGCCAATATTGCTCATGGTTGTAATTCTGTCATCGCCACAAAAGTAGCTCTCAATCATGGAGACTACGTCATTACTGAAGCTGGTTTTGGTGCTGACCTTGGTGCTGAAAAATTCTTGAATATCAAATGTAGAGCTGCAGGTATTTCTCCATCAGCTTCAGTACTTGTAGCAACATCTCAAGCATTAAAAATGCACGGAGGAGTTGATGAAAAAGAAATTAAACAGCCTAATGCCGAAGGACTAAGAAAAGGTTTGGAGAATGTAAAAGTTCATGTAGAAAACCTTAAGAATTTCGGACAAACAGTTATTCTTACCTTCAATAAATACTATTTCGATACTGAGGAAGAAATCCAACTTGTGAAAGATTGGGCAACTGATATGGGAATCCGTTTTGCCATCAATAATAGTTTTGTAGAAGGTGGAGAAGGAGCCGTTAATCTTGCACAAACTGTTGTAGATGCCATTGAAGAAGATGAGTCTAAACCACTTTCTTTTACATACGAACTAGAAGACAGTATCGAAACTAAAATTGAGAAAGTTGCTAAAAGTATCTATAGAGCAAAGGATATAGAATTGAGCAATACAGCACAGCTTCGCTTGAAACGTATCAAACGTTTAGGATTTGAAAACTTACCGATCTGTATCGCCAAAACTCAGTATTCATTCTCAGACGATGCTAAAGCATACGGCGCTGTGAAAGATCACACACTGCATATCGAAGACTTTGTAATTAATAGTGGAGCAGGCTTCATTGTAGTGATTGCTGGTAATATTATGAGAATGCCAGGTCTCCCAAAAGAACCACAAGCTTTACACATTGACTTAGTAGATGGTCAGATTGAAGGATTGAGCTAACAGCTCCACTCCTATTTATTAAGACTACAATAATGAAAGAGGTGACTTCAAAAGAGGTCACCTCTTTCATTATCATACACCCTCCGTTATTCACAAGCGTTAAAATATTTAACTTAATGACTGCTATTTGTTCACAGCTATTTCCATATAAGCTTTAATGAGCACGAACAAACTTTAAAGGAATCACTTATTTCTCAGTTGAGGCGGTTTTGCTGATGTATTTCAAATCATGAAAATCATGAGAATTTGAAAAATCAAGAAACAAGAATCTGAAATACAACAACAAACAGTCTTATCTATGAGAAATGTACTAAGAAATACAAGAGCGTTGTTTACGAATTCTAAAATTAGAATTGCTGGTATCGGACTCTGTTCTATGTTAGCATTAGCCTCTTGTCAGGACGATGAAGATGAAGCCTTATACGACCAAGTTACTACGAGTGCTTCAACTTCTGTACAGTACGACTATCTCGTACCTGCAGGTACTGCCTCTATTAATGGAGACAGTGAAAATGCAGACAAAAATGATTTTGTAGTTGATGCAAAGCCAGGTACAGTGATAGCACTGGAAGCTGGTGATTATCCCGATTTGAACTTGAAAAACCTTCATGGTAGTTCGGGAAATCCTGTTACAATTATCAACTATGGAGGAAAAGTAAATATTGGTACTAATGCTTACAGTACAGTAGTAAAAGTGATTGACTGTACAAACTTCCGATTTACAGGTAGTGGTAGTGGCGATTCTTATGGTATTTCTATTGACGGTAGTAATGCCAAAACAGGAGAACACACCATGGAAGTTTATGGTGTTTCATCCGACTTTGAAATTGACCACATTGAAGCTTTTAGAAGTACCTTTGCTGGATTGGTAATTAAATCTGACCCTAAATCATTTAACCCAGAAGTTTGGAGAGAAAACTTCGAAATGAAAAATATCTCAGTTCATGATAACTATTTCCATGATACAGGAGGGGAAGGTATTTATATTGGATACACTGGAGACGGTGTTGCTGTTGAAGGTGGAGGAACTGCAATGCCTCACTTGATTTCAGGTCTAAGAGTTTATAATAATAAGGTTGAAAACTCTCAGTGGGATGGTATTCAGATTAACAGAGCACATAGTGATGTAGAAGTTTACAATAACAGTATCTCGAATTATGGTTTGGAGAAAAACTCAAATCAAAATACAGGACTTGATATTGGTTATGAAACAGTGGGTAGATTCTACAATAACAAAGTAGATGGTGGTGATGGTATCGGTATCCAAGTAAAAGGTATTGGTGATGTATTCTTATACAATAACGTTGTCTTGAATGCAGGTTATGATGGTATTTATGCCAATGACTACAATGCAGAAAATGGGCGTCCAGGTTACAAGATTGTCAATAATACTGTCGTAAATTCTGGCCACTTCGGGATTCGTTTAGTGAACTTCAAAAGTACCTACGGAGACGATAATACCAGAGACTGGGTTGTAAATAATGTTGTTGCAAAGGTTGTAGGTGAAGGTTTAGGGGATAGAGACTTTATTCACCTTGCAAATGATGAAACAAAAGCTATGCTTTACAACAACAATAACCTTACATACCAATCTGTTGACGAAGCCAGCTTTACAAATGGCTATGAATTATCTGACGGTGCTGAAGGTGTAGATGGCGGTATGGATGTAGCTTCACTTGGTATTAGGTCTGACTTCAACGGTAATGCAAGACCACAAGGAAATGGTTATGATGTTGGTGCTTATGAGTCTGGTCATAGTGGTAACCCAACTGACCCAGATGATGGAACCACTCCCGACCCTGATAATGGTGTAATTGGTAATCCTGATATTACTCAAACACAACTTACTGCCAATGAGTGTGGACGAATGGACGGTAGTATGGAAGATATGCTTTGGGCTGATGAAGTAGAAGGTGCTACATCGTATGAGTTTTTAGTTTCAAATACAGATGAAGGATATAGTCAATCAAAAGTAACAACTGCAAGGTTTGTAAAACTGAAAGATTTCCAAGGAACTAAGGCTAATGTAGTATACACGATCGTAGTTAGAGCTATTATTGGAGAAGACAGAGGTGTATATGGAAATACTTGTGAGTTCCAAGTGGGTGGTGATGCTGAAAATGATCCAGAAAACGATCCAAACTTAGATACTAGTTTACCAATCACTCAACTTTCAGCAGATGAATGTGGCAGATTAGACGGTAAAATGGAAGATATGCTTTGGGCTGATAAAGTAAAAGATGTAGACAGTTATGAATTTACAATCATTAATCCAGATACAGAAGAGGAAGAGTCTGTAATTTCTGAATCAGCCTTCGTGAAATTGAAAGATTTCAAGACAGCACAAACGAATGTAACCTATGAAATAAAAATAAGAACAGTAAAAGGTGAAAAACATTCGGCTTACGGAGACTCTTGTGAGTTCCAAGCAAATAAATAATTGAATTCTGAAAAAATAAGTATATAGATAAGCTCATTAAAAAGGCTAGCTCCAACTGGAGTTAGCTTTTTTTCTTTTACAGAAATTCTATTCAAATGCACTTTTGAGCTTGAGCTTCCATAATAGCCTCCGAACATACAAACCACTCGTTATTCACAATCATTCAACACATTTATTTAATTTTCACTAGAAATTAACAGCCATTTCTATACAAGATTTAACAGAGGCTAACAAGCATAAATAGATGTATCAATTACGTGAAAGTCCAAGTTTATAGTGGTGTATTCCAAATCTTGAAAACAAGTTAAGCACTCAGAAACAATAGCTTACCTCAATCAAGACACAGTAGACAAAAAGTGATAACTAACAGACATAACATGATATTTAAAACTTTTACCGCAAAAAACTTATTCGCAAATTCAAGGACAAAAATTAGTGCCTTAGGAATCTTAGCTTTATTGTCATTTACTGCATGTGACGATAAAGAAGACGAAAACTTAATTGATACGGTATCAGTAAGTGCATCAACAATAAACTATGATTATTTGGTACCAGCAGGTACTGCTACTATAAACGGAGATGCTGAAACAGCAGGCGATAATGAATTTGTAGTAGATGCAAAAGGTGGAACAGTCATCGCGCTAGAAGCTGGTGATTATCCTGACCTTAACATTAAAAATATCCATGGTAACAGTGGAAACCCTGTTACAATTATCAACTACGGAGGAAAAGTAAATATTGGTACTAACGCTTATAGTACTGTTGTAAAAATTATAGATAGTTCAAACTTCCGCTTTACAGGTAGTGGTAGCGGAGATAATTACGGTATTGCTGTAGATGGTAGCAATGCTAGCCGTGGAGAGCATGCGGTAGAAGTTTATGGTGTTTCTACAGATTTTGAAATAGATCATATCGAAGTATTTAAAAGTACTCACTCGGGTATTGTAATTAAATCTGACCCTAAGACTTTTAACCCAGAAGTTTGGAGAGAGAACTTTGAGATGAAGAATGTTTCTGTACATGATAACTATGTACATGACGTAGGAGGAGAAGGATTGTATATTGGTTATACCGGAGATGGTATCCCTGTAGAGGGTGGAGTGGCTATGCCTCACCTTATAGCTGGACTTAAAGTTTATAACAACAGAGTTGAGAATACACTTTGGGATGGTATCCAAGTGAACAGAGCATACCGCGACGTAGAAGTTTATAACAACACAATTACAAACTACGGTACTGAAAAGAATCCTAACCAAAACTCAGGAATGGATATTGGTTACGAAACGGTAGGTAAATTCTACAACAACCATATCAAAACAGGTGATGGTATCGGTATTCAAGTGAAAGGTGATGGTGATGTAGCTCTTTTCAACAACCTAATTGAAAATCCTGGTTATGATGGTATTTATGTAAATGACTTTAATGCTGATGAAGGACGTACAGGATATCAAATTGTAAATAACACAGTAGTTAACACGGGTCACTTTGGTATTCGTTTAGTAAACTTCAAAAGTACACTAGGTAATGAAGATACTCGTGACTGGGTTGCCAATAACATTGTAGCAAAAGTAGTAGGTGAAGGACTTGGAGATAGAGATTACATTCACTTGGCAAACAATGAAGATGCTGCCATGCTGACAAATAGTAACAACCTTACTTACGAAACAGTAGATCAAGCAGGTTTCTCAAGTGGATACAGACTTTCTGATGGTGCTGAGGCAATTGACGCTGGTTTAGACGTTGCTCATCTTGGTATCAGAACAGACTTAGATGGTAATCCAAGACCTCAAGGTAACGGATATGACGTAGGAGCATTCGAGTCAGGTTATGAAGGTGAAAATCCTCCAACTGATCCAGGAGATGGCGATATCAACCCAGATATTCCATTGACAAAAGTTTCTGATAACGAATGTGGCCGTATGGACGGTAGTATGGAAGACATGATTTGGGCTAATGAAGTAGACGGAGCAACAGCTTATGAATTTAAAGTGGAAAGTTCAGAAACTGGATATTCGGAGACTTTAATTAAAAGTGGAAGATTCATGAAGTTGAAAGACTTTGCTGGGGCTCAAGAAAATGTGGTTTACCAAATCTCAGTTAGAGCAATCATTGGTGATGAAAGAGGTGGATATGGCGAAGTTTGTGAATTCCAAGTTGGAGGAGAAGAATCAAATGATCCGAAAGAAGACCCAAATTTAGATCCAAGTTTACCAACAACTCAAGTATCTAACAACGAATGTGGTCGTATGGACGGTAGCATGGAAGATATGATTTGGGCTGACGCAGCTGATGGAGTTGATAGCTACGAATTTATCATCACAGATGAAGCAAATGATTTTACAGCTACAGTGAAAACAACTTCTAGATTTGTAAAATTGAAGAACTTCCAAGGCGCTCAAACAGATGTTGTTTATAATATTCAAGTAAGAACTGTAAAAGGTGATATGCACTCAAATTATGGCGATACTTGTGAATTCCAAGCAACAAAATAAGGAATTTAAGAACGATAGTTTTAAGTAATCAACAGAATACATTTTCAATGACCACGCCATTTCGGTGTGGTCATTTTATTTTTTAGATAAAATGAAGATTAACTACAATCATTAAAAAAATCAATTGCAAACTATATTCGAGAAACGAAATAGCACTCCTCCACTTCAAGCACATACATTGAGAGTACCATAGCTCAAAAGGATAAAAACTAAGATTCGTAGATGAAAAACTCCAATTCATTGATCTTAATCGTATCCTTAGCTCTAATTTTTTAATTTAGAATCATCAAAATAATACAATAGTTATACTCGTTACTAAAAAGAATTGATCATAACATTATACATTATCAAAAATAACTCAGAGATAGAAAGATTACTGAAAGAAGATAAAAACCAAAGATCATTAACGAACTCAAGTTTATCTTTCTGCTCTTCAAAATTTTTCAACCAAAGCTATACGAGTCAATACATCATCGTTCCGACTCATTCAACTAAAACTATTTACTCAAAATTTTACAAAATGAAGAATTGCTTTAAACTAGTACTATGCTTAGCAATAGGATTTTTTACAAGTTGTGCTACTGAAGAAACAGAACAAGAAGAATCAACTATTTCATATCAAATGTCGATTTCTTCATCAAAATCTAAGATTGAAGAAAATGGCGGCATTGCAAACCTTACTGTAAAACTCGATAAGATTAATCAAGGTGAAGCGATTCCTTTCGAACTGAAAACATCAAGTACTGCTACACTTGATTCTGATTATGAAATATCTGAAACAAGAGTAATAGAAAACGGGCAACAATCAGCATCTATTACACTTTCAGCAATCGATGATAATGAAGTTGAAGGAGAAGAAACTATTGTAATCACGCTTCAAGCTGATCAAGAAAACTTAAGTATTTCTAATGCATCAATCAATTTGAGTATTTTGGATAACGACTCTGAACAAGTTGCAGAATGTTCAACTTCAGATACTTATTCGATAGACTTAGACCCGACCAATTGTACCATAGACATTCAAAATGTATTAGGAGTTGCATCTATTTACGAAGAAGAAGTATCTGGTAAATTTAGAACAATCAACACCAACGCTATCCCAAATCATGATGTTGGGCAATTTCCGAACAAAGGAAACCCACATACGATAACTGAAGTAAACAGTACTTATTCAATCGCAGTCAATCCAGAAGTAAACCAAGATGTAACTCTACTTACAAATGAAAATGGTGCTCCTCAATACAGATTCGGAGTTTTATACAATGGAATATTATTGGCACCGATAGCCGCAGAATTCTTTATCAATACAGAAACAGGCCTAGATAATACTGAGTGGAATGAAAATGCATTAAGTTCTGAGATCAACCTTGGTACTGACTGTAACAATTCACACGTATTTCCTTCGGGGATGTACCACCATCATGCTACTCCATCTGCATTTATTGCAAGTATGAATATTGATGGTTCTAGCCCTGTTCAGATCGGTTGGGCGGCAGATGGTTATCCTATTTATTACAAGTATGCTAATAAAAATGGTGCTGTGGTAGCTTTATCATCAAGTTACAGATTGAAAACTGAGGAAAGAGGTGGAGATGGTATTTCTGCTCCAAATGGTTGTCCAGATGGCACATACACACAAGATTATGAATATGTTTCTTCTTTAGGAGATTTAGATGAATGTAACGGCTATCAAGACCCTGAACTTGGCTACATCTATGTGATGACCGATACTTATCCATCAATACCTAGATGCTTCACCGCTACTCCAAGTAATGATTTCGGGAATAAATAATCAAATGATGAAGATATTCTACGACAAAGTAAAAGCGTTTCCTTTTATTCTGATCATTTCATTGTTCAGTTTATTTGTTTCTACTGAAAGTAAAGCACATACTGTAGTCTTATCTACATATAAACTAAAATATGAAGATCATGCTTGGAAACTATTTTTTAGTCAGAAAACTCGTCCACTCAGAGATGCTATTTATGCTTCAAATCCAGAATTAAAAGGTATCAACTTGAATTCCTTAAAGTTCTTGGAAGAAACAAGTAGACATATAAAAGGTAACTTTGTACTTGAAAATGAAGGAACGCTACTGAACCTTAAAGCCGAAAGATTACAATTTGATGGCTTGCAGTTTGAAGGAAAATTTACAATTGAAAACCTTGATGAACTACCAGAATTTTTAAGCATTAGAAACACTGGTTTTGATACTCATAAACATTCCGTAAAAGTTGTAAGCATCGCATCACAAGGTCAAGAGTATATCCACAACTTTAATCTAACTCAAAAAGAGGCTGTATTCTCATTTGAAACGAATGAATTTATTTCACCAGAAGGAAAACCTTTGAAGAGTTTTAAATGGTATTTCATCGTCGTAGGATCATTTCTTATTCTTATCATCTTAAGATTGATGCTCTCAAGAATAAACAAGCGAAAGTTGAGCTTTGCTTAAAACTATTCTTTCATTTTCATAAATCCCAATTCAGTAAAATGGATTGGGATTTTTTATTTTTTACCGCTCTACATTTTAAGTGAAAAGAACTTCATTTATCCTTATTATAATTAGTGTATAATTAACATTATTATTAAATTATAATACCCACATACCTAATTCATCATTCTCAACCCTTATTTTATGAGTGACTTTGCGACTAACGTCTATATTATCAGTGCACCGATCATTCTCGGATTACTTATACTAGAAATTGTTTATTGTCTTTGGAAAAAAAATGGTTACTACAAATTCCAAGATACTGTTGCTAATATTGGAACAGCTATCGGAAATCAATCTGTAAACCTTGTTGTGGCAGCCGTTATCCTAAAATCATTTGAATGGCTACATTCCAATTACGCTTATTTCAAAATTGAGAACACATGGTGGAGTTTAGCTCTGCTCCTACTTCTGATAGATTTCCTATTTTACTGGTTTCATAGACTCGGACATACCATCAACCTTTTTTGGGCTGCACATATGCCACATCATTCTTCTGAAGAAATGAACTTAGGCGTCGGGCTTAGAGCGAGTGTAACTCAACGTATTTTTGCCTTTACTTTCTTTTGGCCTCTACCACTCATCGGATGGGATGCAAGTACAATTTATGCAATGGTAGGACTTCATCTTTTGGCTTCCTATTGGCATCATACAAGAGTGATCCCAAAACTTGGTTGGTTTGAAAAATGCTTTAATAGCCCTTCCCATCACAGAGTACACCATGGAGTTAATCCTCAATACTTAGATAAAAACTTTGGCGAATTTCTTATTATCTGGGATAAAATGTTCGGAACGTTTGAAGAAGAGAACAAAGAAGTTTGCTACGGAGTCACACATCCTCCAAGAACATGGGATCCTACGAATATTTACTTTCAATATTGGTTACAAATATGGAGAGATGCAGTAGCCGCTCCGCATTGGATAGATAAAATTAAAGTGTGGTTTATGCCTCTCGGGTGGAGACCTAGAGGACTAGATAGCACGAAAGATTATCAAGGAAGCCCAGGTTATACACTTCATGAGCAAGTCAAATTTAGGAGTAAACAATTCAAAGGGACAAAGCCATATCTCGTTTTCCAAGTATTTCTAGGTTTATTCTTCATGTACATTACTGTAAATACCAACATAAAAGGAATTGATGGAGAAGTACTTCTCAGTACACAAGAACGGTGGTTTTATAGTGTTGCCCTCTTTTTAATGATTACAGCTTGGGGTGGAATTTTAGAAGCAAAAAAATGGTCTGTTCCACTTGAAATATTTAGACTACTAATTTGGGGATATCTAGGAGGTTATGTCTTTATTAAAATGGGAATTAGTGAGGATTGGTTTGCGTATCCAAATCTTGGTTTAGGATTACTCGTAGCAGGCTCCATTCTCTATGTTTCTAAATTCTTTAGGGTTCAAAACACTGAAGGCATTCAAACTTCTGGAATGCCGATTAGAAATCAAACCTCAACAGAGAGTTCATAAAGCAAAACGACTATTTCAGCGAATTGATAATTACTTGAGCTAAGCCAAAACGATGATTTTTAGTTTAAGTAATTATCATTTAAATACTACTTTAAATTTCTAAGATTTGATTTCTACAAATGTTTCAAACTATAAAGTAAAAAACTTAACATACGATTAAAACCCTTACAACATCTTAATATCACAAAATAAATCACCCTAAAATATCACATACACAGAATTAACATTCACATAATGCTATAAAAACGAATTCCAACTATTCAATTCCAATGTTAAGTTTTTCATCGGCGCTTCCATATACTTAATACTAAAGTTATATTTGCACACCGAATATGAACAAATAGTAAAGCGCACGACAATTCAACATTTTAAAGACTACTAACAGACTTTTACCAAAAACATTGATTTCTATGAAGACTTTCGAATTACCTAGTCTTGGAACAATTTCCTCTTACGAACACTTTAGAGGTTGGTGGAAAAGCAACAAAACCTTTGTTCCTTTACTACAAAGAGACATTACTTTTAGTTTTATGAATCTGCGCCCAAAAGTAGATACTAACTTTCTTGAAAAGGCTGACCGTGCCATTCATGACTTTTTGAATTTGAATGATCGAACACCTTTAAACACCCAACTCTGTGCTTATTTTAAAGAATACTGTCAAACGATCAATAATGAAAGTATTATAAATAATGCTATTTCAACTAACTGCTCTACTAAACTTTGGGAAGTAATTCACCCTTACAAGGTTTTTGTAAGCCAAAGAACGAAAGACGAAAATGATATCTATATCATTGTATCATGTGAGTGTGATTGGGAAGAGGAAGATGGAATTCAACTTGTATTTAAAAAAGGGACAGAACTAACTCGAATCAGCTTACAAGATGGTTATTTAACTGATAATGATGCCCTTTGTATCCCTGACTCAGATTTCCTGCCAACCACAGAATTAGAATAAAAATAAACCCAAGTAAATTACTTGGGCATATCGTGAACTATTAACCTTATTTACTAAAATTATATTTTAAGACCTTTTTATTTCGTGAATTTAAGGATCGTACTATTCGTTGAATTTCTAAGTTCAACAATGTACATTCCATAGTTTAATCCAGAGACATCAAGTTTTTGAAAGTCTTGATCAAGACTTTGTACCTCTAATAATTTACCTTCTGTATTGTACAGGTAAAGTTCTCCATCTCCCAACAAGAATTTATCTATCTGACTAAAATTCAATACTTCAGAAGCAGGGTTAGGATAAAGAATTGGCTCATCTATTTCTGTGATCTTATTGAAGTATGCTCTAGTTGGAGAATACTCATAACTTCCATCTTTATCTACCTGCTTGATTCTGTAGTACGAGTAACCCGCTAATGGCTCTTCATCTAAAAACTCATAGCGATAAATTCTCTCTGAGTTTCCTAAGGCTTCAATTTCAATTAACTTTTCAAAATTGACTCCATGCTGACTGCGTTGCACTTCAAAATGACTACTATTTATTTCTGATGCTGTTTCCCAACTAATCAATGCATCAGACTGATAGCTGTCCACATCAAAAGACACAAGCTGAACAGGAGTTACGATATCATCACATTCATCATCATAAAATAAACATTCCCAATCACAGCCAATACGTATAAAACCATTGCTATCTCCACTAGATTTAGATTTAATTTTCAGATCAAAATCCTTCCAATATTCTTTAAAATCTAGATTTTCATCGGCATCTACTTCAAGACAAAGTGTTAAGGTCTTCAGCTCTTGTACTCGGTTACATTTCTCATAAATGATATTATCTATAGCTCCAGAGCCTTCAAAAACAACCTCCATTGTTCTCACTGCTGTACTACTCGAATTGATTATCACCTCAGAAACATCACCATCTACACCCGAACCTGTTACTGTCTGATTTAAGATTTCAACATTATCTTTATCCTTTAAAATAATCGTCAGATCATCCTCTTGATCAATCCAAGTCAGTTTTTCAATTTTAACATCACAATCAAAATTAAATATGAGACTACCTGGTCCTGCATTATCATCAGGGTTTGTAGCATCACCATCCTCAGAAATGATCAACACTTTACCATCACCATTAGCCAAATCTCCATCATCACCTGTAGGAGGCACTGCATCCGTATCATAAATCATCGCAACATTTTTGCTTGGAAGATCAAAGCTTGAAGTGATAAAACCGTCTTTAAAATCTATTTGATTTCCGCCCGAATACCCCGCATTATACTCCTCAAAATCAATAGTTATCGATTCACAATCTTCTCCACCTTTTTCAGAACCCGTCAAATAATTGATATTCTCTATTTTATAGCCCTTGTAGTTTGATGATGTTTTTCGGTCTACTGTAAATTGAATATCTGGACATTCTGCACTCATAGCAGCCAAAGTAGTCGGCGTTGTCAGATCATCAGTAATCTTGAGCATTTCTCCAGAGTAAAAATCTTCAATCTCAAAATCTGGATCATCATAACTGATACCTAAAGCTTTTAGGTCATAACTTGAAGGTACTTTAAACTCATAAGATGATAATTCGAGGTCTGCACCGCATTGCATAATATCTAGACAGATCACTCTTTCATTACACTTATTACTACTTGGTATATAAATATCTTTAATTCTTGATTCAATAATTACCCTCTCATCCCCTTCTTTTAAAGTCTGTTTTCTAAACTTTCTCACGAAATTATCCTCCAAAAGATCATCAAGTTCTGCAATTTCAGAGTCTGCAGACTGATAGACTGAAATGATATCTTTATAAGTCGGGTGGATTTCAACAGCTGCAATAACTGTTGATGGAATAAAATCTCCTGGATCATAAATTGAAACACATGTATTTGCAGTATTCGAATTATCAATTAATCCGATTAGAGAAGGGTCGATCACATTAGGCTTTCCAATCAGTTCATCAGAAGTTGGTGTTTTATATTCTTCTACCGAAAAAATCTTTTCTACATTAGAACTATTATCTAAATCTTTTTTGAAGACCGCTTGCTGACATACCACACAAGCAGAACCATCTACGTTAAGACTACCCGAATAAGTCGCCAAACTTGGCGTGATAAACTTAGAACAAGATTGTAGATTTAATGTCGGACCTGAAGGAACGACAGTTAATGCTTGATTTTCTTCTCCTAGCGTGAAATTACAGGCGATAACCGTCCCGTAATTATCAAAGAGTGCAGAATTTCCAGTTAGCACAAAGCTTCCATCAGCAACAAGTGTACAACAATTTTTGACTGTCCCTTGAATACTCGCTGAAGTATGAAAACGCATTCTTCCACAATTGTTGAGCGTTCCTTCTGCGTTTATGATTAATGAATTTTCCGTGGTCAAATCTTCCCCCCCTAATACAGTCCCATCTGTAATTAATGTGGCATCTGAGAGGGATAATGACTTCTCAGATTCTATTCTACACGAGTTGTAAACCAAAGATTCGTTATCAAAAGTCACATCTTTCTTAAAAACCAATTTCCCATCATTGAAAACCTTTACCTCTGCTCCCGAAAAAGGGTCTTCATCTTGGAAAATCAGCTTTGCATCTTTTTTGATGTAAATGGTATAACTGTCATTTGCCCCTCCTTCAAAATTCAAATCACTGAACTTTACAGTTTCAGCATCAATGATCAGTATACTATTTGCTTCAAAAGCGACTCCCTTATACACACCGCTAGTCTGAATTAGACTAGTCTCTGAGCTTTTAAAACGGATTGCTTCAGGACTAGACTGATATACGACAAGCCCTCCCTCTATCTTTATTTCTCCATTATTTTTTATTTTGAGTTGTGCCGTCGGAATGACAGCTCCAGAGATTGATGGTTTACCAGAAGGTTCTTCACAATTACACCTTTCTAGTTTCCTTTGTGCAAAAACGTTAGATTCACTCAACAACAGCAGAAATGCCATCATTGACAAAGTTGTTAGTAAAGGTCGTTTCATTAGGTTGTTTCTTATTAGGTTAATAGATAGTTTGAGAGAGTATTAAGTATGCTCAATGGTTTTAAATTTTTGGCTCTCTCTTAATCAATTAGGTTATATATCAGACTTAGTTGGTTAAATTAAGTCCCTTATTTGTAAGTAGGTTATTGCATTTTTTACTTTCAGCTTAGTTAATCAGCTTTTCTCTCTTTTTCTTACCTACACCTACAAGTAGATAAAATGATTTTTAGTTCTGAAAACTGCTCTAGGCAATCTAAAAAATGAGAATCTCTATAAAACTCCTTTATGAAGTATAATCCATAATCTTGAAACTTTTGATGCTCAATTCCTTTCATTACTTAAAGCTCAAAACCTCACTTAGGTATGAGGAGCATGAAGTAAGACATTGAAAGAAGATTCAAAAGATGATTTTTTATAGTTTTTAGCTATAAAGTATAAATTATAGTTGCTAAGAGTTTGATTTTATGAGCGATTGTAATAGTTTTAGTTCGGTTTATGACTAAAGTATTTCTTTAGTATTTTTTAAAGGCGATTAGCTGAAAAGCCTACAAGAGAGTAAGCAAGTAACCCTATAATTTTTTCTAATGGCAAAAATTTATATTACCGCCATTATCAATACAAAAGTATTGTTAGATGACTATCCTCAAGGGGGCGAGGTACCAGATCATTTGATATCAATGTATGATACTGCACGTAGAACAAAAGAAAATGGCTACGGTACTGCACAATTAACCACAAAAGTTTCACCGGGAGATCACATTGTAAATATTGCAATGTCTACTGAACCACTTGACCGCATTCAGATCATTGATATTCAGTCTGAGGCAACTAAAAAAGGTGGGCTTTTTTCAAAAAATGGAGGTAAGAAACCTAATCTCCAAGATGATGGTACTTGGTTATCTAAGGTTTCCCCTATTTCTTCTGCAGGGGCTGCAGATAAGTACACTGTGCGTTTTACAATAAATGGTAGTGAAATAGAATACTTCTGGGATCCTAAATATGAGGATGATGAAGAAGGTGGTATATAATTATCTTTCCTATTTATTAAAGGTCTCTATAAAATCATAGAGACCCTTTACATAAAAACTAATGAGACTGCAACTTATTATATTTTTTTTAGTCCAATGTTTTTTTTTAAAATCAACTTATGCTCAAATGAAATTTGAGTATATACATCTCTATCATAAATATTACAAAGAAGCAGGAAAAACATCAAACGGTTTAGAGAAGATAAGTTTAGGCCATAAGATTTTGGAACTTTCGAATCATATTAATTCTGATACGACGTTTATATTACAAGGTTATGGTAATCTAGTTATTGGTAGAGGCAATGCCAAACTAGGAAAGTTAGTTGATGCATTTCATTATCATAATGATGCTTTAAAATATTTTAGGGCAGTTAATCATCTAAAAGGACAAGCTAATACCCTTCATTCTTTAAGCTTTATTTATTCTTCTCAAAAAGATTATAAAAAAGCATTGGAATGTGACCTACAGACAAGACGTCTTTATCAAAAACTCAAAGATAAAAAAAGAGAAAGTATTGCGACTAGTAATATTGGTGACAACTTTTACTTATTACTTCAATATGACTCCGCTCTTCATTACTCTCACTTAGGTCTTAAACTTGCACAAGAAGTAGGTAAAGAACGCCTATCTTATTATAACCTAGGCAATATTGGTTTATCTCACCTTAAACTTCAAAACCTAGACTCAGCCTATTTATACCTCAATCAAGCCATAGAAGGCTTAGATAAATACAAAGATAATTATGCCCTTTCCTTTTATACCGTAGGACTAGGGGAATACCATTTGCTCAAAAAGAATTACACTGAAGCTGAAACTTGGACAATCAAAGGTTTGGCTTTAGCAGAAGAATCTAACCTTTTAGAACAAGAACTAGATGCTAGCAAAGCCCTTGCAGAAGTTTACCAACACTTAGGCAATTATGAAAAAGCATTTCAATTTGAAAAGCAAGCCAACCTATTTCAAGACTCCTTACTTAACCTAGAAAAACTTCAAGAACTTGAACGTTTGAAAGTTCAACAAGAGCTCGAACAAAAAGACCACGAAATAGCTCAACTCGAAAAAGAGAAAGAAGAAATTGTAAAAGAAGGTGTATCTGAAGCCATGATAAAAGGCTATGGTTTTACACTCTTCAAAACAGAAGTTTACTTAAGCCTTTTCATCACATCTTTTATCGTCTTTTTTGGCTTTGCATTCACTTGGCGTTTTTGGCAACGAAAATTCCAATTGCAGGAAGAAAGCCAACAACAAGCGGGTGATAAAGTGGTGGAATATGAACAAACTATCAGTTCCATGAGTCAAGCAGGGGATTTCCAACAACAGGTTTTCCCTAGTAAAGAAATTTTGGAAACGGTAGGAAATGGCAGTTTTGTGTTCTTCAAACCACTCGAATACATTTCGGGTGATTTCTACTATGTAGGTGAATGTAAAGACTATAAAATTGCAGTAGTTGGCGATGCCACGGGACATGGCGCACAAGGTGGGCTTATTTCTATGTTAGGTTTTAGTCTTTTGGAAGAAGTAATTGTTCGTCAAGAAATATGTGATCCTGGTGAAATTTTGGAATACTTGGATAAGCAATTCAAAGACCTTTTACGCTCCAATGTTATTGCCGATTTCAATGGAATGAGTATTTCCATTGTCGCTCACAACCCTAAGAAGAACATCTTCAAATTTGCAGGGGCAAAACATGACCTCACTATGGTCAGAAAAGATGAAAAAGGACATCCTCAACTTGAATATATCAGAGGTAATCGTCGTTTTGTTGGAGATTCTTCTACCCATAACCTTAAACCTTTCGATTCTGTCATCTTCTCACTAACTGATGAAGAGACCATGATTTACTTGTACAGTGACGGGTACAAAGACCAGTTGGGAGGAGCTAGAAACAAAAAATACAACTATAAAAAGTTCAGAGATTTCTTATACAAAATTCATCATTACTCTTTGGGTGAACAGCAAGAACTTTTAAAATTTGAAATGGAAAATTGGATGAGTAGAGGTGTTTTCCAAGTTGATGATTTTCTTGTAATGGGAATAAATTTGAGTGCAACAGTAGCCGAAGAAATTGAATATATATAAAGTAAAAAGAAAGCCAATGGTACTAAAACCATTGGCTTTTTATATTTAAAACTGTGACGTCTCGTTTTTCCTTACTTTCACTTCACTCTTATGATAGACAATAGAATAGGGTTCTACACTGTCCGTCAACCACACATTACCTCCAATAATGGTATCATGTCCTACAATGGTTTTTCCTCCTAAGATGGTACTACCCGCATAAATCACAACATTATCTTCAATAGTTGGATGACGTTTCGACTTCGCAAACTTTTTCTCCACACTCAAAGCGCCAAGTGTAACCCCTTGGTAAACTTTAACATTATTACCGATCACAGTCGTTTCTCCAATTACAACTCCAGTACCATGATCTATGCAAAAATAATCTCCAATAGTGGCTCCTGGGTGAATATCAATTCCAGTTTTAGAATGTGCATACTCAGAGAACAATCGAGGAATTAAAGGTACCTCCTGTTTGTAAAGTTGATTTGCAATTCGGTGAACGACAATCGCAAAGAAGCCAGGATAACCCAACACAATTTCTTCAATAGAATAAGCAGCAGGGTCACCTTCCAATATTGCTTTTGCATCGTCTATCAAACGAATGTAGATTTCGGGTAAATCCTCAAAGAAAGCACAGCATACTTGTTTTATATCCAATTTGAAATGATCTCGCATAGGGAGCAATAGCTCTGTCATTTTTCCTTGAAGCTTACTAAGCTCTACTTCTCCTTCCAACTGATCCATTTCAGTTCCTTTGATCACCGGGAAAAGAAAAGAGAATATATCATCTATGAATTCATGAGTCTTGCTCAGTGAAGGCATCTTATTCGGAAAATTGCACTTATTCTTCTTAATGTGGTGAAGAATGATTTGTTCGTTGTTAATATTGCAATCCAAAATATTTGTGTTTAGAAATGAAAATAAAAATGATGGTTATTGAGAATTTGGGTTAACTCAATAACAACAATACGGACAACAATATTTTTTGGACACAAAAATCTGCATTTTCTCTAATGGGATTGTTTTTTAGAATTTATACAAATGTAATCTGTATTTTCTTGTTTAAGCAAATAAAGATAAAGTTTGTTTCACTTCTTCAAAGTAATGTTTGCCAAAAAGGTTTGTATGTACCATCAAAGCGTACATATTATAAATACTCATCCGATCTTCCCAGTTCGATTCCAAAGGGTAAACTTCATGATATGCTTCAAAACAACTCGCATCGAACCCTCCAAATAGTTTCATAAAGGAAAGCTCTATTTCTCTATGTCCATAATAAACGGCAGGATCAATCAAGGCTGCTTTTTCATCAAGGCTGGCTAAGGTATTTCCATACCACAAATCGCCATGTAGCAAAGAAGACTTTTCTTTCGGAAAATAATCTTCCAACTTAAGTTTTAGCCTTTCCAATTGCCCTAAGTATGAACTTGAAATTAACTGGTTTCGAATTGCTAATTCAAACTGAGGCTGTAAACGCTGTTCAAAAAAGAAATCTAACCACAATTCTGTTTCTTTATTTTTCTGAACTAACTCACCGATATAATTATCTTCTTTCCAACCATAATTCTTATTGCTTACCTGATGTAATTCAGCCAATCCTGTACCCAAATGTTCAAAGTACTTTTTTGAAGCTTGTCCTCTTTCTATGAACTCCGAAATAAAGTAAGCATAATTCTCAAACTGACCGACTGTAACTACTTGAGGGATTATCAAGCCTGAATTACTACGAAGTGCATCCAACGAATGTTCTTCTTTTTGGAACATATCAAGTTTATTTTTCTCATTCAACTTGATGAAAAATGCTCCTTGATTGGTACGTACGCTATAAGCCTGATGGATACAACCGCCACTCAAACTTTGAAAACTTTGTACGTTTACATTCTTACCAATTACTTCCGAAAAGATATTTTGAAATAAGGTTTTCATACGAATCATTCCTCAGATCGTGCAAATCCAAAAATTCCTTCTAATTTTGTCTTTTAAAGAAAAAAGAAAGATACATTAGCGATTACTAATGAAAAAACTTCTAATTGTTTTTGGACTATTAATTTCATCATTGAGTGTACAAGCTCAGTTGTATATAGGCGGTAAAGGAACTGTTGTACTTCCTTCAGTCATTTTTTCACCAACTGTTTCCACACAAATTGAAAATACTGTAGGTGGGCAGTTTGCCATTAAATACCTTTACAATGACTTTTCTGGTTTGGTATTGGAAGCGGGGTATGCCGAAAAAGGTTTTACTGAAACTTCAGGTGGTGCCGAGCTTTACAGAAGACAATTGGATTACTTTCAATTGAATGCATTAGGTGATTTGCACACGCACTTAGGCCCTTTAAATGCCTTCTTAAACATAGGAGTTTATGCCGAATTTTTACTTGGAGAAACACTCGATGAAAATGAGACTCCGATTACAAACACAGGAGTTCAACTCCCTCCCGGTCTAGAAGCCCAAGCCTTTGATTATGCCACTCGAAAAGCCAATGATTTTAGATTTGGAATCGTAGGAGGCGGAGGTTTATTCTTCCCAACTAAAATAGGGGCATTTCAATTGGAAGGACGCGTTTATTTTGGAGTAACTAACACCTTGGAACGTGTTGTCCAACAGTCTGCTTACATTTCTAATGACCTTTCTTTCGATATTTCGGTGGGTTATTATATTCCAATTTTTGATCCTGAGAAAAGAAAAAAATAGCTACAATAGCTTCTTAATATTATACAAAGCATTAGTTCTGAATCGGGCTGATGCTTTTTTGTATTAATACGTTACTTAACTTTCAAAAATGCTTACTAAGACTGTTTCCCTTTTCATTAATCAATTAGAATACAACTAAAAGTTGGAGATCACAAACAACTTTTTTTAATAAAAATTGATCTTAAGCACTTTATCAAACGAAAATTATAAATTCCTAATCTAGCGTTTACCAAAACCCTTAGAACCTTTCTTTTTAAGAAAAATGTTCTATTGTCATGAAACTGTAATACAGATGAAAAAGATGTGGATTTATCGGATTTATACGAGTATTGAAGAAATACTCTCTCTTCATATAGAAGATTTGTGGGAAGAATTTCTGACCAATGAAAACCAAATAAAAAGGCACAAAAAGTAGCCTGTCTAGCATTTCATTTTTTATGGTTTGTGATGTTTCCCAAACATTGTGAATAAATGTTTCTTTTAAGATTTGTTTGTAATTTCTAGTTAAGGCGAATTACGAAGTGACTTTAACAGATTTTATATTTGTGGACTAATAACAATTAATCCATCTGTAATAACAAACAAGCTTCATGAGAACAATTAGCCTATTCTATGTAGCGCTTTTTTCTCTGATTCCGACCCTACTTTTTGCAGGAGATCGAGACAAAGACAAAAAGCAGAGTACCAACAAAGTTGAAGAAGCAGATCATCAAGAACACCACTTTGAACTAGAAATGTCTTACAACGATGCAAACCATTTTGAGTTTACTGGTTCAGTTTATTTTGCTCATTTAACGAAGTTTCAAGGTACTGTAGAATTTACAGGACACCACTATGCTGCTGTTCTAGTCCGCGAATTACCATTTAGACATTCTAAGTTTGGGACATTTTTTGGAGTAGGTACGAGCTTTGGTTTTGAGAAAGAACACATGAATTCAGAAATCGGTGTTCACGAAAGTAAAATGGCGCCTTCTGAAGAAGGTGAAAATGAATGGGAAACAAACCTAATTGTTCAGTCTGGTCTGGCTTACTCTATTGATTCGCATTGGAGTACAGGATTTACTGTGTCACCAGGTTACTGTTTTCAAACGCACGACCCTATTGTAGGTATGACCTTAGATTTGGTCTTTGCTTTTTAACTAAAAAAATAGAGGGCTTCCAGAATTTTCAATTCTCTAAGCCCCCTATTCATTTTATAACTTTAAGTAATTTTATAGCCCTAGCTTTTCCATTACTCCTTCCTTATCGATATACCCAAGGTGTTCCCACGTTTTTTCTTTCTTATCATATAATTGCAAAACAGGAAGAGCTGTAATATTAAACTCTTTACAAAGCTCAGGATTTGCATCTGCATCTATTTTTACCACAACAACCTTGTCTGCGTGGTCTTTTTTAATTTCTGCTAAATATGGAGCCATTTTCTTACAAGGTCCACACCACTCCGCATAAAAATCAACAAGAACCAATTTATCGCTGTCAATCATTTTTTGGAAATCAGCCATTGACAAAGCATCTTTTTGGGCTGGTCTTACTACTGGAAAATCTGCAGCCATCCATTTCCCAAGACCTCCATCAAGTTCATAAACTTCCTCAAAACCTAAAGAGACTAAACGTTTGGCAGCCTTTGTACTTCTTGCCCCACTTCTACAATAAAGATACACAGGTTTTGATGTATCTAGTTGTTTAGCTTGTTCGTTGAAGTTATCAAACCAATTGATATTTTTAGCATTCTCAATCGTTCCCTTCGCTACTTCTTCAGGTGTACGAACATCAATCAACTGTGCATCTTTTGCATTTGCTAAAGCTGTTTGAAAAGATTTAGCATCTAAATGTTGAAAATCTGCTTGTGTTTGGGCATCTGAACAACTGCTCAGTAAAAGAAAAATGAGTGAGAATTTTAAAATAAGTAGTTTCATAAAAAATAGTGTATCTATTAAAGTGTTTATTCTTTCCCTCTTTGTGTTACATCACAATTAGAAGAAGCAGATCCACATCCCCATGCTAATAACCCTTTTAAAAAGACATAAGCGCCTACGGGTATTCCGATATAAAACCTATCTACTATTCCTTGAATTAGTATCAATAATCCGACAAGGATAAAGAGTAAACGTGTGATGTTCCATCCGTATCTGATTCTGAAATAAATAGATTGCATCTCGATTTTCATCAACTTCTAATTGTTATCCGCCTTTGATATAATTGAGCAAAGATAATAGTTATAGATTGTTCTTTTGTAATCTATGTTACAAAGCCTACTAAATTGCAGCTACTTTCTTTTCTATCGGAGCTGTACTATTTTCACTTTTCGTCAAGTGATCATAAGCTGCTGATACCACACTTTCATCTCTTACTATTTTGTTATGACCTAAGCCAGAAGTATAAATCACTTTTGCAGAAGGATAACTCTGTTTCATCACTTTCGGATTCTCTTCAGATACTTGATCATCATCTGTATCATAAGCCAAAAGCAAATCTACTCCCTCTATTTTTTCGACTAGTTGTTTCGCTTCAAAAGAATAAAAATCCCTGCCCAATTGATTTTGAACCCAAGAAAGGAAATAAGGATAATTCTTATTTGAAGCATTTACGTTTCTACAAAAGCCATCCAATATTTCATTTGCGATAGCAGGACTTGCGATCATCATCAACTTTTTTGAGAATTTACGTTTCGTGAGCGCCAAAAGTGAAGCTACTCCGCCTAAAGAATGTCCTACTACCATTTCAAAATCACCAAACTGTTTTTGTATTTCAAGAATCAACTCAGAAGCTTCTAAAAGATGCGTTCTGTTTCCTTCAGACTTTCCATGTCCTACCAAATCAAATGAAATACAGGCATAGCCTTCTTGCGTAAATTTTTCTATGAATTTTGAAAACTGACTCACTTTCCCCATCCAGCCATGTACAAGTAAAATCGGCTTTCCTTCTCCCCACACATACACTTGAATATCATAGCCATTAATCTTTAAAGTCTGTTGTTTTGCTTGATCTAAAAGTGCTTTATCTCTTGAATTGATCGGTAATCGGAATACTTTGAAGAAAAAGTAAACGAACATTTTACCTGAAAGGCTAAGCGATATCTTTTCAACCTTTGGAAATAACCATCTTATGATTCTGAAATTCAATGGTATTTTCTTCTTTTCTACTTTTTGCTCTATCTGTGGCATTGTCTGATAAATTTTCATTGATACCGATCGGTATCTTTTTAGGTAAAATTTTTTATTTCTTAAAATCGTATTGGACTAAATAATCAATATGATCCATCATGCTTGTCACATAATCATTACTTTCATGAAGCGTAGCAACAAAAATGCTTCCCTCTATCATAGAGAATAAATTCTGAGCGACAATCTCTACTTCAATACTTTCTCTAAACTCATCTTGCGCTATTCCATCTTCCAATATTTTTCTCAGATCACCTCTCAAGTTTGTTCCTGCTTTCTGAGCCATTCTGAAAAGTTCTGGATTGGTAAAATGAGTATCAATTCCGATATTAATCAAAGGACAACCACCTAAATTATCGGTTTTATCCAGATAGTTTCTGTAATAATCTGTTAGAATTTGAAGCCGTTTAGTTGCAGATTTTTCCTCACTCAAAAGAATTGAAAGTGGAGCTAAGACAAGTTTTATATTGTATTTGAAAGCTTGTACCGCCAAATCTTCTTTACTCTTAAAGTTTCTATAAATCGCTCCTTTGGTCATAGAAGTAGCCTTTTCCAAGTCCGATAAACTTGTAGCTACATAGCCTTTCTTATTGAAAATTGGGGCTACTGTACGCAAAATGTAATCTTTCGTATTTTCTTTTACGGCCTTCAATCGAGTTGATTTAGAGTAATGAATATCCAAATGAAAGAAAAATACCGATCGGTATCAAGTTTTAATCTAAGAATTTGAGTTAAATGAGGAAATAAAGAAAAAGCCTTATTTTTGTGCTCTCAAAAAATAGAATAAATGAAACTGACAGATATAAATAACAATTCGCTAGAACGATTAGCCTTATTTGGCAACTCATCTCCACTCATGCGAATTTTAGAAGAAGAAAAACTGAGCTATTTAGATAGTGGTTTTAAAAAATCAATTTTCAATATTATCCAATTGCATTCTAATGAAGGTTTAGAGCTTTCTAAACTTAAAGAAGCTATGGACTTTAATGAAAATCGTCTTCGAAACTTTGAATTGAGAATTCATGATGAACTAATATCTGATGACTTAACAAAGTTCTTGGAAGAAGAAAACCTGCAAGTCTTAGAAACTAATCACAGTTTTTTGCTTGAAATAAAAGACAACAGCCCAATTGAAGAAGCAAAATATGAGACTAGCGCTGTAGTTGATAAACAAGGAGTCATTGATTTTGCATATGTATTAGCTAGTCAGTTTGAGCCTATGGATGTTGATGTCATCCATTTTTATAATAAAATACATCAAAAACTTTTGGCTAATGAAAACTTTGGAATGCTATCAGTTTATCACGACGGTGCAATTGCTGGAGTTGCCGAATATTTTATAGACAGTCAAAAGAATGCTGTTTTACATCATTTGGCGGTAGTAAACGAAGAACAAGGAAAAGGGATTGGTCAGTCTCTTTTACAGGCTGTTATTGAAGAACTAAAAGTAAAGAAGATTAATACGCTAGCTATTCAGACTGTAAATGATACTGCGCCATATTTTGAAAAACTCTCGTGTCAATTGATTGGAAAAACTACTTGTTTTGGTCGAAAAGCCTAAACCTTCAATAATCTTGGATGTAAGATAACTCCACTCCCATCCGAGATTATTTTTTCATTTTATATTCATCTAAACCTTCTCCAAATCCATCAGGAATCACTGCATACGTATTAAAACCATATTTATTGAAAAGACGCTCCATCAATTGAGTCGTGTTTATGTAAATAGTAAAACCTGTATTTTCAGCTTTAATTCTATTTTCGATTTCTGAGTAAAATGAATCTACAACACGGAAGAATTCTTTATACCCAATTGAGTTGCTTTCGAAAAATGTCCAAGCAATCCCATGCTGTTGAGCTTTTGTGTAATGTCCGCAACACCCTATAATTACTCCATCAGAAAGAGCTACTAGGAAATTTTCATCGGTATAATTCTCTAAAAAATCGACTAACTCTCCTTCGTCATTCGGATCAAAATATTTCGGACAATTCGTTCTGAATATTTCGACTACTCTTTCCTTATCTGTGGATTGATACGATCTGATCTCTAAGTTTCCCATGATGCAACTTTCTTAAAAGTTAATCCCCTTTACAATTTCTGATTTTTGTAAAGGGGAATTCTTAATCCTTAAAAGTAAAAACTAAAACACTAGCAGTGCTTTACTTTTTATCTAATAAATCAAAACTGATGAACATGCTTTATCCAATGTCTGTCTTCTTCCAATTTCAATACTCGAATACCAACAAAAGACACTACAAATGAAGCTGCTAAACCTTCTGCAAAGAGTGCAACAAATACAGAAAGTGGCGTTAGGTAGTCTCCTAGTAGTGCATTTTCCTTGATGTACTGCATAAATCCATAATCAAGGAATTTGAGGTAGCAGAGCATAAATGCTGAAAACATAAACACAGGGAGCATTGAGGTTCGCATACCTACAAAAAAGCTATCGGCATAGCCAAACTCTTTTTCTGAAACAATCCGATCATGTCGCATTGAAAGATAAGTAAGCGAACAGTGAAAGATTACATTGAAAATACGAAGGTCTAAAATGTGGTAATACCCCAGCATTTTCATACTAATGAAGTAGGTGATAAAGCCCAGCAGCATCCATCCACCATAATATAATTCACCTTTTCTCATTATTTATGATTTAACGTGTAACATCAAATATTTTACCGACAGGTACTTGGTTAGCGGCATCATTCACTTCTCTTTCTGAGAAATTGACAAAATGCATACTGAATAATGATTGATTGTTAGGTATATTAATATCTGTAGCCGAAGGTGTACTGCCTTCTTCCACTTGATACATTCCTTTGTAGCCGTCTATTTTTATAGATTTCTGTCCCGACATACCACTCAAAAGCGGATTAGACAAGAAACTACTCACCATAGCCATCATTGGAGAATCATCCATTAGACTTAATTCTATCACTTTAGAATTATCGGGCGATGCATAAGTTCTGGTCACATACACACCAGCAAAACCCGCAGTGGTAGCCACATGCTCATCTTGCCCTTCCACAACCTTTAAGCCCGCAAGCTCGTCGGGAAGCATATCCAATACCATTTTACCTATTTTCACATCGACATCTATCAATGCATTTTGCAACTCAAAACGACAACCTTCAATGTCTTTTTCTGAGTATTTTGAAGATGCTGTTTTTAAATAAACATCTCCAGTCAAGTCTGTACGTCTGTCACTTTCATCATCAATAAGTAGTTCTTCGTAAGCTTTGATATTGAATTCTTCAGCCGCTTGTCTTACTTCATCTTCATTTGCAAAACCACTACACGCTAAGACAAGTACAGAAGATTGAGCAAAAGGAACGACCAAAGTATAGGTACTCTGTTCATCGAAGCTTAGATTTCCACGATACCCTTGAATCGTTATATTTTTAGCTTGAGTACCTCTTGTTGTATAACCAGAATTCATCATCATTCCATACATTCCGCTCATCATGGCATTGTTTCCTACAGTTGCAGCTATCTGCTTATTACTTCCTTCATAATACCTTGAAACCATGAGTCCGACAAAGCCTACTCCAGTACTTACTACTCCATCATTTTCTGGATTAGAAGATAACTGATGCGCAGATTCAGGCATTTGAGCAAGAATTTCATAACCTATTTCTAGCTCTACTCCTTTTAGTGCTTCTTTGATATCAAATCTTGCATTCGAATATTGCTCCTGTGCATAAGCAGACTGGGCAGAAGTGATCAGTTCATTGATATCTGGAGGGGTAAGTTTTTGTCCTTTCTCAAAATTTCCATTATTCGAGTTCTGATTCTGTTGTTGCTGATTATTATTTTCATCCTCTTCTACGCCCAAAACTGAATTGACAGCAGCATTTTTAGCATCCTTAGATTTTTTCTTGATAAACTTATCGAATTGCCCATATACCGTTGTATTGGCTATAAATAGTAGTACAAAACTGAAAGTAAGAATGGATAGTAGCTTTTTCATTTTCTTAATTCTTTCGTTAGAACAATTGGTATCCAATTCTAGAACAAAAAAATAGGAAAGGAGGTCTGAAAGATGTAAGATAGTTGGGCTTGAGAAACTTACAGAAATCAAAATTGACCTTATATTCTTACTTGTGTCACTTTTTTAAGAACATACGATAGAGCTTCCTATAATCTGAACGAATAAGACTGCTTTCACATTGAAGGGATGAAAACATACACTATCTATTACAATTAGCCCTAATTACATCAAAATACAAGTAAAGTACATTAACCTAAAAACCACTTAAACCAAAGTAAAAACCAACACTAACTTTACGCTTCTCTGCACAAAAGAAGCTCTCACTAATTCTATAACCTATTTATTACAATTAACCATGAAACTTCATTTACCATCAGGCTTATTAGTCTGTTGCCTCTTCCTGCTCTCAATCGGACTGAGCACTCCTTCAATTGCTCAAATTCCTGATTGTAGAGATAGCAACGATCCAAACTTGAATACCGTATTTGATGAAGATTATAGAAGTATCGAATTCATCTTTGATGTCAGTATGAATTCCTTTCCAGATATTTCTGACTTTCTCGTAGATTTCCCAGAATTTGAATTAAAAAATGCTGAAGCAAGTGATCCAGACACATTGGTAGGTCTCTGGACGGGTGGAAATGATATTCCAGTACTTTCAAATTATAACTTACATATTTCCTGTTCTGATGATTTCCCTAATGGTTACTCAGAAAATGCAAGCCGATTTCCAAATGAAATGGCTGGACATCCTTCCGTAATTTCTTGGAGAATATTCGAATATGAAATTGATGGAGACGATTGTGAACTTGTCGATGTATGTGATAATCAACCGATCAATTGCCCTGTAGCTGGTGATAACAATACCAACACAACTTTTACTGATGAATACACTAGTGTTGAATTTATCTTTGCAACACCTTTACCAGACATCAGTGCGTTCCTTAATGCTAATCCTACTTTTGAACTGAAAAATGCAGTTCCAAGTGACCCCGATACTTTATTAGGAACTTGGAATGGAGGAAATAATATTCCTGTACTCCCTGATTTCAATATTCACATCTCTTGTTCTGAAGACTTTGAGGGAGGATATGCCAGTGGAGATGATCGTTTTCCAAATGAAGATGCAGGACACCCACAACTTACGATGTACAAAATCTTTGAGTATGAAAGGTCAAATAATGGTATTTGTGAATTGACTGATATTTGTGACAATGCACCTCTAAATTGCCCAGACACTGATGATCCAAATGTTAATACAATCTATTCAGATGAGTATAGAAGTATTGTCTTTATATTTAAAACAGCAGAATTGACATCGGCAATTGAAAATAGCTTCACGTCCAATCTAGATAATGTAATGATTACAAGAGTAGATGGAACAGGCCAACCAAATGCACTAGGAGATTCAGTAGAGGTAAAAGGAATTTGGGGTGGAGATAATAATTTACCAATTAATGATGGCACATCCGATTACAATCTGCACCTATCTTGTTCAGAAGACTTTGAAGATGAAGGATACAGTACAGATAGTGATCGCTTTCCAAATAAGAATGGCGTGAATCATCCTGCCGTAGCGAACTACATGATCTTCAAGTATAAAGAAGATGGTGATGGTTTATGTGAATTAAATAAGGAATGCTCCAACATAACAGACCCTTTAGAGGTATTAAATTGTCCTGTTGATGGCGATAATAATGTCAATACAAGTTTTGTAGATGAGTATTACAGTATTGAATTTATTTTTGACGATTCAGACAGCGAATTCACTCAAGATATACAAGATTCTTTCGAGGCTCAACTTGAAAATGAGATGATCATCAGAATTGATGGAAATGGAAATCAAGACCCTATGGGCGATTCTATTCTCGTCAAAGGAGTTTGGGATGATGGTAATGATTTACCAATTAATGACGGCACATCTGATTACAATCTGCACCTATCTTGCTCTGAAGATTTTGATGGAGGTTTTAGCGATAATGATGATCGTTTCCCACAAGAAGATGAAGATCACCCCCCAGTCCTGATGTATAAAATCTTTAAATATACATCTGACAAAGATGGGAATTGTGAACTAGATAAAACTTGTGACAACGCCCCATTAAATTGTCCTGTAGATGGAGACGAAAACGTAAATACCATTTACACAGAAGAATATTTTAGTATAAAATTCATCTTTGATGATACAAACGGAGAGTTCACAACTGATATAGAAAATTCTTTTTCCAATCAACTAGACAATGTCATGATTACAAGAGTTGATGGTGAAGGTAACCCAGATATAATGGGAGATTCAGTAGAAGTAAAAGGAATTTGGGGAGGTGGAAATGATTTACCGATTAACGACGGTGATGATGACTATAACCTACATTTGTCTTGTTCTGATGACTTCCCTGACGGATATAGTGACTCAGACGGTCGTTTCCCAAATCAAGATGCTGGACACCCAAAAGTGACAATGTATGAAATCTATGAATACCAAAGAGATAAAGATGGAAATTGTGAACTGAAAAAATCTTGCGATAATATTCCATTACTCTGCCCTGAGACCAATGATCCTAACCCCGCACAAAATATAGCAGAAGACAAGTACCTTAGTGTTTTTGTAAAATTCAACACATCACTAGCAAACCTAGATCAAGACATCATCGATAGTTTTACTGCGGAAGGATTTAGTGTAACTCAAGACCCTGGAAATGTCAACCTCACAATCGTTCAAGGAACGACTACAAAGAAAAAGTTTGATGTAGATGGAGAAGAGTTTGAGTATGAATGTGGTAAAGATAATTTCGAAACAGGTTACAGTTTTGATGGAAAGTTCCCTATTCAAGGTACTCATCCCCAAATAAACATCATAAATGTTTGGGAGTATGAAGATAAAGGAGACGGAATTGTTAAAGTCAAACAATGTGAAATTGATTGCTTGACACCAGACGACCTAAATGACCCTAATGATGACCTAAATGATGGTTTTGTAGAAGATTTTCATACCGACGAGTCTATCAATGAATATAGAAGTTATGAAATGGCATTTGAGAATGAATTCGGATTTATAACTCTAGTCACAGGTACAATTCAGAGTGGAAATGATGTAGTTGTTGATGACTCTTTAAGTACTACACCTATTCATATCTCTTGTTCAGACCCATTTACGGACGGCTACGGTACGAAAGGAGGCCCTATTCAAGCTAATGGAGATCAAAAGTTAGTCTATTTCAAGTTCTGGAAATATAAAAGAGAAAGTAATGGAGCTTGTAAAATAGAAGTTTGTCGTGAGTGTGAAGAACAAACACCTCCACCAAGTGGCCCTCCTATGCCTAGCGAACTGATCAGCTTTTATGCAAAAGAAATGGATTTAGGTGTTGTATTAAATTGGGAGACGGCAAGTGAAATCAATAGCTCATACTTTGAAGTTCAGCATAGTCATGATGGTATAAACTTTAAAAATATCGGAATTGAGGAGGCTAGTGGTTCTAGTGAGATAATAAGAGCTTATGACTTCTTACATACAGAACCTGTTATGGGAATCAATTTCTATCGATTAAAGAAAGTTGACTTAGATGGAAGCTATGAATATTCAACTGTTTACGCCTTGAGGGTAAATGAAACTTTTAAAAACTTACTGCTATACCCTGTACCTACTTCTAGTAAAGTTTCGGTTAAAAACCTCAGGCTAAAAACTAAAAGTGAAGTACAAGTCGTCATCTATAACAACTTAGGAATGCCTGTTATGAATGCTATTATTGCGCCTAATTCAAGCGAGATAGATACATCTCTACTTCCTGATGGAACATATTCAATACAATTAAACTATGGACATAAACAGGAAACACTTAGAATGGTTAAACAGGCCTCAATGAAAAAATAAAATAAATTAGAGTGTTTGTTACTTGGCACTGATTAACTTCTAGTTAATCAGTGCTTTTTTATTAGAAAAAGTCAGGTACTTCTCAAAAAGTAGTACCTGACTCGTAAGATTTCACTTGATATGGGTAAGGGTATGAAAATAGATTTTGATTACTATAGATTGAATAAACTAGGTTAATCGTATTTCGATAGATCTAATAAATTAGGTTAAATACTATTTATATTTTTTAGATATATCTATCTGATATTCTTTATGTTTCGATTTCTTGATTACAAATGTATGGGGTAGAATGAGCTTTTAATATTCTAAAAAACGCGAAGAATATCGCAAAATCGTTTTTCAGAAGAAATGAAGTAGATTGATTATCAATAGATTCAAACAAAGGAAAATAAGCTTTAATAATTTAAGGCATAAAATAAAAAAATAGCTGTCAACAGGGTGTTGACAGCTATCTAGTGGAGAGGTGTAATAGACGGTTCTAGCTTATTCGCTAAACTAGTGGGTTATCTGGCTTAAAAGTATTCTTCATCTGGCATCAATAGGCCCATCAAAACATAGATTAATAACGGAGAGCCAAATCCAACGATTAATGCAGCCGCAAAACCGATTCTAATAAGCGTTGCATCCACGTTGAAATACTTTGCTAACCCACCACAAACTCCAAATATTTTTTTATCGGTATAAGATTTAGTAAGTTTTGTCATTTTCAATAATAAAATTAATAAGACTCTGATTTTAAACGATGTATACTCAGTTATACGAGAGCTTTAGAGAAATGTTTATCTACAAAAATATTTTTTTTACTTTTTTTCACAAATCAATCTCAAAAAGCTCTAGAAATCATCCTGTTTTATACAGAAAAAAAGTCCTTTAATTATTACGTAGTCAATTCTTACGAGGGGTTTATCTGTTGTTTGGTTGTACGCATCTTTTCTAAATGCAAAATGATTTTCTACTTATAGAATACTGCGTGAAGACTATCAAACAAACTATATTTCTTGTTTTACTGATCCTATTAAGTACTTCCTGCTTTGAATCTGAGAAAAAAAGGGTTAATCAGTTGAGTGGCTTTTGGATTGAAGAACTTGTACTTGAGACTTTATTGAATACACGTTCTCCCAAACATTCATTAAACTCTGTTCAGAAATATGTAGGATTATACCTTGATTCATTAGATGAAGAAGACTACACTATTCGTTGTACTCTTCTAGATACTTCATACAATCAAGATATTACAGTTTTAAGATTCTTTCCTAACTCAGATTTACTGAGAGGGCTTTCTTCTAGAGCAACGAGAGTTTCAATTACCTTTGACAAAAAAGATCCTTCTAAAATACAAGTCTATAAAAATGGTGATGTGACTAGTTTTACAAAAATTTCATCTAGTCTTGAACATGGTACGTTTCAGATACCTTTAGAATTGGCAAAATTATTTAACTACCACACTATTGTAGGAGAGTATTATAAAAAAGATACGGCTAATATCGCATTTTTTAGAGATGGTCATATTGAGGGTTGGTCTAGATATTCTAATTTCATTTACCCAAGTATTCCCATAAAAAAACTGCCTTCCCAAGATCTTTTATTCTTTTACAATCAAGATCTTGAAGAAAGCAGTTATTTCATTTACACTCAAACTCCCGATTCCCTTTTACTCCGAGAAATTGTACTTAAAGAGTCTGAAAGCTTATGGCAAGGTTTCCATTATCAGTTTACTCTTACAAATCAGAAATTTACCTTTTATAAGAATAATCCTCAGATAAATCAGGATAGCCTTTTTTCTATTGACAATGTTCACTAAAATCATCCGCAGCTAAAGGATATCCCATTTCTGCAGCAGTTTTTAGTAAACTACAGACCTCATCATCAGCATTTCCTGATAAAGCGGTCTTACAACCTGCTAAGAAATAGTATACCTCAGGATTGGTTTTATCCAAATTTAGGTAAGCATCAAAGCTATTGATAGCCTCTTTAAATTGCATCAAAGCCATTTGTGTTTTTCCCTTATAGTATAATACTCTTAGATCTTTAGGGTTAAGCACTTGAGCTTGATTAAAGTCTATAATTGCTTGCTTGTTCTCTCCTAAATCAACGGCAGATAAAGCTCTATTCAGATAAATATCTGAAACTTCTGAATTTAGTTGAATGGCTTTTGTATAGGCATCAAATGCTGCTTTAGGATTATTATTTACTCTGTGGATATTTCCAATATTAAAGAATGGCTTGTAGTTCGTACTATCCAAAGCTAAAGCTTTATCAAAACAGCCTAAGGCTTTATTGTATTCATGAAGACTAAAAAGAGATGCTCCTTTCGCTAAATAGTATTTAGGTTCCGAGCTGTCAATTTTGATGGCTTCATCTAATAAAGAATTAGCTTCTTTAAAGGCTCCATTGTTTAGTTTAGCTTGTGCTTGCTTGAAGTAATCTTCAGATGAAGGACCACATGAAAATAAAACAATTCCTAAAAGCACGAATACACTATAAATCTTTCTCATTATTGATAATACTGTTAAATCTTATAGAAGAACCCAAATATATCAACAATGTTAGACTAGACCCGAAAATTATTGTAATAAATCTAGAAGTGAAATTCTAAAAATCAGAAAGCCATACTCCAAAATGTAAGTCGTACAGAAGCTTAAAGAAAATAGCCAAGTTTCCTCATAATCTTACATCCTATCCTCATATAACTTCAATACAACTCTATTATGGAACTAAAAGGGGCTAGAATATAATATTATTTGAAGAATGTAAATCTTTAAAAATAAAATTGATAGGGATTTTAGGCAATTGAAGAAGATATTTTGTTCACTTATAAAGAGATATGAAAATATGGGTATATGATTTCAAGTTCTGGTCAAATTACGATTGTATTATAAGATATGTTATAGTCAGCTATAAAGGCTTAAAATGTCTAACCTCCTAAAATATCTCGCGTACAACTAACTCATTTTAATTACTGCTTGCCATGAAAACAATAGAAAAGTTTAGTCTTAAAAATATAGTTATTATAGATCAATACTTGAGCAATCGATTAGATGCGTCTGAAGAAAAACTATTCCTCAAAAAACTGCAATCTGACATTGAACTCAAGCAAGATTTTCAGATGGTAATTGATTTGGTCGCAAGCAGCAGATATAAACCTACAGGTACCAGCAGAAAATGGAAAATGAATAAGTCTTCTAGCTTTAACAGTTCTGATCCTAAACTTCATTCAACTATTAAAGATGTTATAGGATATGGTATCTTCGCTATACTTGCAGCAGGATTACTTGTTTTTATTTGCAGCTTAGCAATTGATTTCTTTAGTTAATCTTTAAGTGATTTTCTTAGTATCTCACTATATATAACTGATAAATAAAATCTCGATCAAGATGACTTCTCTTTTTGATCGAGATTTTTTGAACCCAATCCCCAAACTTAAACCCTAAAGCTAAAACTATGAGTGACCAAAAAACACTATACGGAAAAATCACCTTTACAATGATCAAACCTGGTGAACGAAATCAAGAAAACATAGGACCTATTCTTACTAAGATCACAGAAAATGGCTTTAGAATTGAAGCTATGAAGCTAGTTAAATTAAGAACCAAACAAGCAGAAGTTTTTTACAGCCATCTTTCCGACAAACCTTTCTACAATGATCTTGTCAAATACATGACATCTGGACCTGTACTCGCTATGATTTTAGAAAAAGAAAATGCCGTTTCAGATTTCAGAGTTCTTATTGGTGACACCGACCCTACTAAAGCTAAAGAAGGTACTATCCGTAATCTTTATGCTGAGTCTTTACAAAAAAATGCAATCCATGGGTCAGACTCTGATGAAAATGCTGCTTTAGAAGCTGGATTCTTCTTTTCTACAAGCGAACGATACAATAAAAATGGTGAGTGTTTCCTGAAAGATACATGGGTTGTTCGTTAGCGCATTTCGTTAGCCGATATTTATGAGCGAATTTTCGCATTTTATATAGGAATCTTTTTAGTTGCGAAAAATCGTACTTCCACGATTTTACACTTTACAGCACCAATGTTAACAAATTATAAAATTTAAAAAACTTCAAATAAATAGACCTGAAGCCTCAAAACACCTATCCCATTACATATCAATACATTAAATACTTAACAGATAAGAATCATTAAGAAAATTCGCCAACTTTTTATGATGAATATCACTTTTTAGTCAGTGTACCACATCTACATTTGTAGTACACAACAAGAACATCTAACTAGCAAAAATCATATTTTATCAAAAATCAGTAATGGGATACTATTCTCCAAAAGAAGTCGTAGAGGCGATTAGAAAAGCAGCTTACGGAAAAGACAGTTTTTCTTTACCAAAGCTCATTGTTTTAGGAATTATGGGGGGAGCTTATGTAGCATTCGGAGGAATCACTGCTATTATGGCTACCGGAGGAATCGAGACTATCGGATTACAAAAGTTTATGTTCGGTGCAGTCTTCCCTGTAGGTCTTATCCTAGTAATTTTAGCTGGAGCTGAGTTGTTCACTTCAAGTTGTGCTATCATGACTATTCCTGTTTTAAATAAAGAAAAAGGAATCAAGTCATTATTAAAAGTTTGGACAGTTGGCTACTTCGCAAACTTTGTAGGAGCATTATTAGTCGCCTACTTATTTGTCTACATCGCCGGAGTACTTAAAGCTCCTGTTTTTGCAGATAGCTTAGAGTCTATTGCAATTGGTAAAACGTCAAATCCTTTCTTTAAGACTTTTGTAAAAGGTATTGGCGCTAACTGGCTAGTATGTTTAGCTGTATGGGCAGCTTATGCAGCCAAAGATGTTGGAGGAAAAATCTTAGCAATGTGGTTCCCAATCATGGCTTTCGTAGTTATCGGTTTTGAACACAGTATTGCAAACCAATTTTTGATCCCTGCCGCAATGATTCAAGGGGCAGATATCTCAATCGGTCAATTCATTTTCAACAACCTTATTCCTGCAACACTAGGTAATATAGTGGGAGGTTCTGTTTTCGTAGGAGTAGCTTATTGGTTTATTTTCATGCGAGATGAAACCAAAGCCTCTGAAGAAGAAGTTGAATTAGTAAAGAAAGAATTGGCTTCCTAATTGATTTAAAATATTAAAAATACATATAGAAAACGAATAATATCATGGCTGAAGTAACTTTAAAACCTTTCAAAGAAGGGAAATGGAATACCGCAATTGATGTCTATGACTTTGTCATCAAAAACGTAACACCATACACAGGAGATGCATCTTTCCTTGCAGGACCAACTGAAGCAACTAAAAAGCTTTGGGACATCTGTCTTGAAGGAATGAAGGAAGAAAGACAAAATGATGGCTGTCGTGCTATTGATACTGATACTATTTCTACAGTAACTAGTCACGCTCCTGGTTACATTGATAAAGATCTAGAGAAAATTGTAGGTCTACAGACTGATATGCTTCTTAAGCGTGCAATGAAACCATTTGGTGGATACAGAGTGGTTCAAAACGCAGTTGAGGAGAAAGGACAAAAGGTTAATCCTTCTGTTACTAATGTTTTCAATTATGCTCAAGATCATAACAATGCTGTATTTGCAGCTTATGATCAAGAAATTAGAACTTACCGTTCAAAGGGTATCTTGACAGGTCTTCCTGATAACTACGCTCGTGGTCGTGTAATTGGTGATTACCGTCGTTTGGCTCTTTATGGTACAGATCGTTTGATTGAAGCTAAATTGGCTGATAAAGCAGCTATTGAAGGCGAATTAGACGAAAACAAAATTAGACTTAGAGAAGAGGTACAATACCAAATCAATGCTTTGAACGACATCAAAGAAATGGCTGCTAGCTATGGTGTTGATGTTTCACGTCCTTCAGAAAATGCTCGTGAAGCTGTTCAAGCTGTATATTTGGCATACCTTGCTGCTGTAAAAGAGCAAGATGGAGCTGCAATGTCTTTGGGTAACGTATCTTCTTTCCTTGATATTTATATTCAAAGAGACTTAGAAGCTGGTTTGATCTCTGAAGTTGAAGGTCAAGAGTACATTGACCACTTCGTAATGAAGCTTCGTATGGTTCGTCACCTTCGTCCTGGTGCTTACGATGAGATCTTCGGTGGAGACCCAACTTGGGTAACTGAAGCTATCGGTGGTACTTTCAACGATGGAAGAACTAAAGTTACTAAGACTTCATTCCGTTTCTTACAAACACTTTACAACTTAGGCCCTTCACCAGAACCAAACTTAACAGTTCTTTGGTCTCAAGAACTTCCTGAAGGATTCAAAAGATTCTGTTCTCAAGTATCTATTGATACTTCTTCAGTTCAATATGAGAACGATGACTTGATGCGTCCAAACAGAGGTTCTGATGATTATGGTATCGCATGTTGTGTATCTTACCAACAAATTGGTAAGCGTATCCAATTCTTTGGTGCTCGTACTAACCTTCCTAAAGCACTTCTTTTGGCTGTAAACGGAGGAAAAGAAGAATTCTCAGGAGCTCAGATTTTGAAAAATATTCCTGAGATGGCTGACGAAGTATTGGATTATGATACAGTATTCGAAAACTTCAAAGTGGCTATGAAAGATATCGCTAGAGTTTACTCTAAGACGATGAACATCATCCACTACATGCACGATAAATATTACTACGAAAAAGCTCAATTCGCATTCTTAGATACTGATCCAGGTATCGATATGGCTTATGGTGCTGCTGGTATCTCTATCATTGCCGATTCACTTTCTGCAATTAAATATGCAAAAGTAAAACCTATCCGTAACGAAGAAGGTCTTACTACTGACTTTGAAATTGAAGGTGATTACCCTAAATACGGTAATGATGATGACCGTGTGGATAGCATCGCTCAAGAAGTTACTCACATCTTCTTCCAAGAGCTTACTAAACACAAGACATATAGAAATGCAGTTCCTACAATGTCGCTTCTTACAATTACTTCTAACGTAATGTATGGTAAGAAAACTGGTGCTACTCCTGACGGACGTAAAGCTGGTGAGGCATTTGCACCGGGTGCGAACCCTATGCATGGTCGTGATACTCACGGAGCTATTGCTTCATTGAACTCTGTTGCGAAATTAGACTACAATGATGCTCAAGATGGTATTTCAAATACTTTCTCAATCGTTCCTAAATCGCTAGGTTCTGATAAGCCTGAGCAAATTGGAAACTTAGTAACTATGATGGACGGTTACTTCGGAAGAAATGCACAGCACTTGAACGTAAACGTATTGAATCGTGAAACTTTGATGGATGCTTACAATAATCCTGAGAACTATCCACAGTTGACAATCCGTGTATCTGGATATGCTGTTAACTTCATCCGTTTATCTAAAGCACACCAGTTAGAAGTTATTGCGAGAACGTTCCACGAGAGCATGTAATCAAACTTCTATTATTAAATAAATTAAACGCCTCAGCTTGTTTTAAAGCTGAGGCGTTTTTTGTTTAAGCAACAAACTATTTATAAGCGTACTATAAACATCTCTTAACACTGTTAAATACCTAATTATCAAGTCAAAAAAATTAGATATAGATAAACATTTTTAAGTAATATTTGTAGTTTTACAGTACTAACACCGCATTTACTTATTAAATACTTAGGTACATTTGTATCTGTTAAACTGAGACTTTTACTATTTATTTATGAGACATCTATTTTTTGTGATGGCATTTTTGTACGCCATCAACTTTTCTGCTAGTGCGCAGACCATTACTACTGAACTATTTAAAGGGGAAAAAAGATCAATGATTGTCACCATCACCGATTCCATTGATTCAAAAATCACTTTTATCGACCTAGGTAGTGATGAATATGAAATACTCATAGAAGCTCCTGATAAAAATGGAGGCTATTCTAGTATTCGTAATGATCTAAAAATCACTGATCTTTCTGGTAAAACCTATTTGAGTAGAATATTTAAAAGTAGATACTCTACTTCAAGAGGTGTGAGAGTAGCAAACCAATGGTGGTATCCTCATTATGTGAAAGCTTACATTAGCAAAGATGAAGCTGAGAGCATTTTTAAAAATGGGCTTGGCCTTGTTTCAATTGAGACTAAGAAGGGTACTATTTCTTGCGACTTTTCAGGAGGTGAGAAAACGAAAGAAGAGTGGGAAAAAGCTTTAGCTGAATTTTCTAAACTGGAAACTAAAAGCACTAGTTATTATTAATCAAATGAAAAGAGGAGTCTAAAAACTATTAGACTCCTCATTCTTTATTCAACAACAACTTCTTGTTTCAATGTCTCAAACTCTCGCGATTCATCATCATAAGATTTTGAATCAACAACAATAGTCTCACAAATTTTATCATGAGTAGTCATGTGATTTCGCTCCCAAAAATACTGAAGGAAGCCCAGAAAGAAGGTTGAAGCAGATGATGCATAACCTGATACTCTTTCTAAACTATCCCAAAGTTTAATATGCTTGCCATTTATTTTTACTACTCTTAATCCCAATAACCTTTTACCTGGTGTCTGACCTTTCCATTTCCATGTAAATAAAGTAAAGTAAAATAAAGCTCCAAAGGTACTAAATACCACACTTAAGACTTTATGAAGGATTGTAAAAGGAGTTGTAAGCTCTTCTTGATTGAAGAATTCTAATATGAATTGATCATCTTTAGTCACAAAAGAATAGACTAAAACTGCAAACAGTGTTAGCGATATAAAAACAGTAAATCCTATTATGGAGTAAATGTAAAGCTGTCCATACAAAATAAAGTTTCGTCGTAGCCTTGTACTAAACTTTCTTTTCCCTAATCTTTGATCGATCCTATTTACAAATTTAATAAGCTCTGATTTTATAAAGCTTCCTACTTCAGCCCATTTATTCTTGTAAATCAAATAAATTACACCTAAAAAAATAAAGCCTTCAAAGAAATTAGCTGCAAAAAGAATCAAAGACCAATCAATCAGAAAGGCTATAGAACGTCTTCCAAAAGAACCAAGATGTGTATTTTCTAATTTGGGAGATATATAATAGTGTGAAAAGTCAAATTTCTTCTTCATAGAAATTTAGTAAGAGTGAGTAAATTCCGTCTTGGAGGTAAAATAGTTAAAACACAAAATAGTAAAATACTTCCAATAAATAATCTTACTTGTAGATTTGCATATATACCAGATTATATTTTAACACTTATGGAGCAACTCAGTAGAAATATTCCTAATCAGTTAGCCGTAAACTTAGCTCATAAACTTACTTCAAGTGATGATTTTCCATTTGAATATGATCACGAAAAACACCGATTAATCTTCAATGAAGATCTTAGCTTTAGGCTACCTATTGGTACAACTTTAGGTAATGAAAAGAAACTTAAATATGTATTTATTTTGATTCAGACTGAAAGCTGTTCTATTGGCTATTACGAAGGGGCTGATTTGGTTTCACATAAAGTGTATGGTACATACGGTGTGAGAAAAAAACAAGGTAAAAGTCAGATTAAATACTTAAAAACAAGAGGAAAGTCCAAAGCTGGTTCAAGGGTTAGGCTAGGTAATACCATAAGTTTTTTTGAAAAAATCAATACTAGATTACAAGAGCATTTCAAAGAAAATCAGATTGATCGAATTGTATTTAGTTGTTCTAAGATTTTACTACCCTATTTATTCGGATCAAAAGTTAATTGTCCATTTGACAAAAAAGATGAGAGAATCTATAAAATCCCCAAACACATTAATCATGCAAATCACGAGGAAATGATCAAACTTCACAAGGAATTACAAAGAGGTGAATTTATATATAAATCTGATCAAGAAGAATTTGTAGAATCTTTAATACAGTTGGGGAGTTAATAAGCTTTACTAAAGAATGAAGTCCATCTAAACTTAGACAAAGAAAGCTGTTGTATTTTCTTTAATTTGCATTAAGATTGAGTAGATAACACAAGGTTAGAAGAGTGAGATATGAAAAGAAAAAAGAATACACCTACCGCTGAAAAGAAAGAACTTCACCCAAGAAGTCTACATCATCACAAATATGATTTTGATAAATTAAGTCTTACTTGTACAGAGCTATCTAATTTTGTTTTTACCAATAAATATGGAAATAAAACTATTGATTTCAGTGATCAAGATGCTGTAAAAACTCTAAACAAAGCATTACTAATCCATTTCTATGATATTTCATTTTGGGATATTCCTGAAGGATATCTGTGCCCACCAATCCCTGGTAGAGCTGATTACATTCATAATTTAGCAGATGTTTTAGCATCAAGCTACAATGGAAAAATCCCTAAAGGTCGACAAATAGTTGGGTTAGATATCGGAGTTGGAGCAAATTGTATTTATCCTATTATTGGAAATAAGAGTTATGGATGGGATTTTGTAGGTAGCGATGTGAACTCTGATGCAATCCTAAATGCTCAACATATTATCGACAATAATAAAGGATTGAAATATGCAATTAAACTTCGCAAGCAAGAAAATTCTACTTCTATTTTTCAAGGAATAATAAAGACTAATGAAGTTTTTGATTTCACGATGTGCAATCCTCCTTTCCACACTTCTGAGTCTGAAGCTTTAGAAGGCACAAGGAGAAAGTGGTCTAATTTAGGCAAAAAAGAAAATGAAAAGCTAAATTTTGGTGGTCAGACCCAAGAACTTTGGACAGAAGGTGGAGAACTTCAATTTATATCTCAAATGATTGAGGAAAGCTCCCAACTAAAAACAAAATGCTTTTGGTTTACTTCACTGATCTCAAAAAAGGAGAATCTTCTTCCTCTTAAAAAGCTACTACAAAAATATGAGGCCACGAAAGTAGTTGTGAAAGATATGGCTCAAGGTCAGAAAGTTAGCCGATTTATCGCCTGGACTTTCTTAGATAATAATCAGCAAGAGAAATGGGCTAAGTTGAGATGGAAGAAAAGATAAAAAAACGGCCTTTCTTTTATTTAAAGAAAGGCCGTTTTTTAGGTTTATATTTCTTGCTACTACATAGCTAAATCTGTCCCATCATCTTCTAACTCGATATTATCTAATTGTTGTATCATTGGTGCTTTTATAGAATCATAAGCAACCTTCAACTCCTTTTCAATTGGTTTTGATGATGGAAACTTCTCTCTGAGAGGGTCTACTTGTTTTCCGTTTTTCCAGAAACGATAACACAAATGTGGACCAGTAGCCAAACCTGTACTTCCAACATATCCAATTACTTCTCCTTGTTTCACATGTTTCCCTGGTACCATTCCTTTTGCACGTTTTGACATATGAAGATATTGGGTTGTGTAAACAGAATTATGTCTAATTTTCACATAATTACCATTTGCCCTTGTATACGTAGAGTGTGTAACTACACCATCTCCTACAGCATAAATTGGTGTTCCTGTTGGAGCTGCATAGTCTGTACCTAAATGAGGCTTTGTTCTTTTAAGAACAGGGTGAAACCTTCTTGGGTTGTATCTAGAACTAATTCTACTAAACTTAAGAGGTGCTTTTAAAAATGCTTTTCTAAGACTCTTTCCTTGCTCATCAAAATATTCTTGATTCCCATCATGTTCAAATAAAATTGCATAAAAATCTTCTCCTGCATGTTTAAAATAAGCAGCCTTGATATCTCCAATACCAACGGTATCCCCTTCTACAATTTTCTGATCATAAATCACTTTAAAACGGTCACCTTTTTGAATATGAAAGAAGTCTACTTGCCAAGCAAATACATTTTCCAACATACCTGAGAGCATTGGCGAGCCTCCAGCATCTCTCATCGCATTATATAATGAAGAAGATATCTCTCCACTCAATTCACTTTCAACGAGAGTAACATCTTTTTCCTTCTTATAAATACCTAGCGTATCCGTAAGTTCGTAAACAACATAATCTATAGGTGATTGCTCATAGATAAAATATTTACCATGTTTCACACTATCTCCTTCTGAAAGGACTGTATACTTTTTTCCTTTTCTAAGTTTACGAACATCAAAAACTTCTTTCGAATTTTGAGCAATTTGGTGAATTGTCTGATAAGAAATTTGATAAGGAGATAATATATCTGATAGACTTTGCCCATTTTTAATTACACTTTCATGGACCTCTAAGCTATCAATATTTATATCATATAGTAAGTTGGGTTCAACTTCTTCAACAGCAGCAAGAGTATCTATTGCTATTGTTTCCTCAGTTTGTTCTTGATTATTTGTACCACTTCCTTTCTCGCAACTAGTGAAGGCTATTCCTGCTAAAAGCCCTCCGATTAACGTGAAATATTTTTTCATCTGCTCATTTAGTTTAAAACACCTCTCTCACCCAAACCCTAGATAGTATAGTCTCGTTCTTAGGCTCTTTTAATGAAACTTAATAGTTAAGAACTAATAACAAAGGCATCATAAATACACCATCTGCTAATGCTCTCAGTAGATTAATTTGACGATTCCTCTCTCTTAATAAAAACACTCCCCACAGCATAGCTTGCATAACAAGTACTAACATGAACTCAATTGTGATTTTTTCAGAAAAGAATATACTTATCAATGTTACAATTAATAAAATTGATAAGAGAAAGCCTATCAAGATTGAGATTTTAAATTTTCCTAACAATTCAACGATTGAAGCTTGTGTGTCTTTAGAATCTGTTTCAGAATCCATGTAAGAGAATAAAAGTAAATTCACTATAGCCATACCCCAAAAAAGGCTTAAAAATAACCATAAAAATGAATCACTATGAAAATCATTATATGTAAATACAGATAATGATATACCTAGTATATAAATACTTGCAATACTGAATTCTTTGAGGTAAGGAATTGCTCCTTTGAAAAATTGCAACATTAAAAAATATCCCCCCACTAAGCCACCAAGCACTAAACCATTAAATATAAGATCAGTTGGTAAATAAAAGACGATAAATGATTCTATGAAGGTCAAAAGAGCTATGCAAACACTTAAGAAACGGAAATTTCGCTGATGAAAAGCATGTCTATCAGTATGTGCAGAATGAGGTATTGCTCTAGCATCTAACAAATGATCAAATGTATAAATGATCCAAACTGCAAAAGCTAGACTTAGCACATCTAAAACACCTAAGTTCACTCCAACTAGCTTAGCTAAAAATAAATTACTTGCACATGCCCCCAACACAACATCTATACTCAGTACTTGAATATAGAAATACACCTTTTTACCCATCTTAATCATTTATTGAAAATAGATTTGCATAAAAGCAAATAACTCCATCATTAGGGCTACACCCGCATGAACTACAATTCCTCCGTTTATATTTTTTGTTCTCAATGCAACTATTCCTAGAATATATCCACCAAGAACGGAACTCAATGTCTCTGGCAATGGCTTACCAAAGTGTAAAACAGCATAAACTGTAGCCATTGGCAAGACAACATGCTCTCCTAACAGTCTTGAAAATGAAAAGATAAGAAACCCTCTAAAAAAAAGCTCTACAGCTATAAACCCAAAACCATAAGGAATTTCAAACATCAATATTACCCAATGCTCCGCAATATTATTTCGAGTAGCAAAAAGATGTCCTCCACTTCTTTTATACATAGGGTAATATTCTGATACACTATCTATAAATGACGCACCAAACAAGATGACAGCCATTCCGAGCAACATATATAAGTAAGGTTCAATGCTTTTCTTCTGTAAAGATATACCATAAAACCCTTGAGATTTTTCTCTATCAAAGAAATAATAAAAAGGTAAAATACAGACTATAACAAGGCATACTTTAACTACTCTTCTCAAAACCTTGTATAGAAAAAAGCAATCATTAGAGTCTAGCCAACTACAAAAGTCAGTACGAAAGGAAAAACCTCTGTAAACACCAAGAATAATAAAGGCTACTATAAACTTAAACCAAAATTCTCGACTACTCAGAAATGACTTTCGGTCAGAGGTAACAGAAATGATAAGAACTGGTACTATGAAAGCAAGTCCTTGAAATAATGTAAAAGCACCAATTCTTGAAAACAGGGGCAAAACATCAATATATGAATCTTCAAAGTCAAGGTAATAGTTAAAAGAAACTAATACTGCAATCCATATTAGAATAGGTATATATGTTCGAGATGAAAAATTACATTGAATATAATCTTTGATTGAAAAAAATAAATCCCTCATTATTTAGTAACTCTGTTTGTTTAGTTAGATACAATCGGTTTGGAAGAGTCTTTCTGTTTTTCTAAACGTTGATCAAAAGGCAATATCCATTGATAAGGTTGAACTCCTCTTTCTTCGCTTGCCAAATTAACTTCTCTATCAATTAGCCATCTGGATTCATGGCCATTTAAACTCATTTTACAATTTGCAAAAACTTCTACAGTTTCATACCCATAATCCAAGTAAAATTCTTCAAGATAGTGAGCAAAACCAATAATCATTTCAGGTCTACCTTTCATCTTTCTAGCTTGTTCCTGAAGTAAATAATCCTTAGGTGCTACAAAAATAGTTTTTCTTTTACCATCCTTATAAGTAACGACCTTGTAATTCAAATAGCCTTGCTTACTTCTTAACATCATATGCCATGAAAACCTATGCCCCTCTTCAGTCCACATGGAATTTCCATTATAGAGAAATGGGCGCAAAGGTAACACAAGTTGAATTATTATAAAAAACACAAAAAAGGAATTGAGCGTAAATGATAAATTGACTCTTGAAAATTCAGCTTTATCACTTATTCTAAGAAATTTAGTAAGGGGCTTCAAGTCTTCTAAACTCAAAAACAAAGAGGACATACAGATAGAGAACCATGGAAAAGAAGCCAAACCGAAAATCATTACATTACTTAAATGAAATAATAAGCACATTAAAAAAGCGACTCTTCTAGTAGGTCGGAATAACAAGAAAAAAGTTATCGTAAGGTCAAACGTAACACCAACATAGCTCATCACGAAAGCCCATGCTTTGTGAGATATTATAGGTCCAATCATAAAATATTCGGACTTATAACCTAACCAAATTTGAAGTGGCATTGCCTGAAACCAGTCTAGGTTTACTTTAGCTATACCTGCATAGAAATAGACAATTCCCATCTGAAATAATAATACATTCCTATATAGTTTAGGAACTTGGGTTACGACAGCTACTCTTTTAAAATAAACATCTAAGGAGAAGCTTTTATTGGCAGGAAAGAAACAGCTTACAAAAGAGATTAAAACATATAAATAACTGTGATTTACATACTCAGATTGATCGATCTGAAAGAGTAGTAACCAGACTAAAAATTGCACTTTACTTACAATTTTATAGAAATAACCCGCACTAAAAAAAATACTAGAAGCTAGACCTAAAATAAAAAGTACAAGTACGGTATAAGTACTAAAAAGTGGGACATTTATAAACCACTGATAATTAAAATGAAAGCCTTGATATGCATATATATTAAGGTCAGTAGTAAACATCTGGGCGAGAAGCTCAATTACAGAACAAATCCCAAAAAAAATCCTAAACCACACTAAATAAAAGATGCTGTCTTTGGATGATTCATTTTTAACTTTTCCAATATAATTTTGCATTATTTAATGTTTGTAGATATTTCACTTTATTTAGTATTAATTCTATATATTAAAATTTCTTAACTTTCGATTTAACATTTTAGTAGTTTAACTAAAACCAATTACCAACGTGCTAAGAATTAATAATCTATTTATTCGATTTATTATCGGGTTAAGTCTGATTGGGCTATACTCTTGTGACGTTTTAGAAGAAGATCTTCCGAACTCACTTTCTGATGAACCTATTCCTCTTCCGAGTGAATGGACAATTGGTATACCTTTCTTAAATGGAGACTTAAGACTCGGTGAATTCATTGATATTGAAGAAACTGAAAATCTAACATTTACAGAAGATAGTACATATGCCTTAGAACTTTCTGAGGAACAACAAATTGGTAGTTTCGAAGATTTTGCTTCTGCTATGGGTATTTCTAGCACAGAAAACCTATTTACAATTAAGCAATTCGATCTTGGTGATGGTATTAGCCAATCAAACACTATTCTGTCTCAATTAAGTGGTCTACCAATACCTATTGAGGCTTATCCCAATATCGAAGTTATTTTTACAAATGAAGAAATGGACTTTGAAGGAGATTTGAATAGTCCTACACTTTCTTTCCCTGTTGCATTAACACTTCCAGAACCTGAAGTAGGTGAAACACTTCCGGATGTAAGTTTTAGTAATATTAGTTTCAATAGAGGTGAATTAGTAGTAGAAGCAGAAGTGGAGGATCTCACTACACCAATCTCTATGAGCTTCAAAAACCTATATGATAATAATGCCCAAGAATATGTTGACGTAAGCTTCAATACTAACTTTAGTGGATTTGGCTCAGGAGATACTTACGATTATAAAGTATCTTTTTCATTAGACTTGTCGGGCTATGCAATTGACCTTTGGGATGAAGAAGCAAATAATGGTCTAGGGGCTGTACCTGAAAACCTTCCAACAATTTTTGTGGATTGCGACGATCCTTACCTTATTCAAGACCTTAGAATTAGTAATGACAACAATGCAGAAAGCTTAAGCTTCCTATTCAATGAAGAAACAAACCTTGACGGTGACGAGATTGAAGAAGAAGAATTAGAATTAGACCTTGATAACGAATTATTTGACACTGGTTCAATTGAATTCAATAGTGCAAATGAGGACTTCTTGACTGCTATTACGCTTCAAAATAGACTTGGACTTAACTTTAACATTAGTCCTACTATCAATGCAGTATTTGAAGATGAGATGGGGCTAACAACTACTGAAACTATTGAACTTACTGATGAAAATGGCAATGACATTACTTCAGGTGGTCTAAACGTTAGTACTGAAGCGGCTTCTACATCAATTATGATTAAAGACCCTGCATCATTATTCTCAGTAACTCCATCTAAAAAGCTTGTCGCTCTTTCTTATGGTGGCTCTATCAACTTCAGCTTCGCCCAAGGAGAGCAAATCACAGTTACTAGCGATATCAGTTTAGGTTCTCAATTTGATGTATTCCTTCCTTTCGATGTAAAAATTAACGGTTTAGAACTTGCTATTGAGTCAGATGGAGGAATTGATGATATCGGATATGATCTAGGTACAAATAGCCAAGGAGTACTAACTATTTTTGGTGAGAATGAACTTCCTTTCGGAATTGATATTCAAATCAGAGTTCAAACATCTTCGTTCCAATGGGAAACTATCCCTAGCGATGGAGGATTCCTTTCAATCCCAGTAGGTACTATTTCAGCTGAAAATCCTGTATCAGAAGAGATTAATTATGAAGAATTGAGAAGCTTGACAGATAATCAAAGCTTAGAAATCATCATAAGAGCGAATTCTGAAAACTACGAAAAGCTAAATGCTTCAGATAAGCTAAACATTAAAGCAGGTATTCTTGCAACTCTTGAACTTGAAAGCTCAGAAGACTAATCACTTGAAATTTGACTACAATAATGAAAACTATAAATAGATTTTTTCTAACGTTTATTTTGTGTGCAATTGCAGGTATTAGTTTTGCACAAGATAATATGTTGTACTACATGGGGTCACTACCTCAGTCAACGCATTTGAACCCTGCGCGAAGAACTAATTATGGTACTACAATAGTTTTACCAGGTTCTAACTTTGGTTTTTCTGCACAAAGTTTAGCCAGTTTCAATGAGATGTTCACTAAAAGTGAAATCACTGGTGAATATGCAATGGACTATGAAAAATTCCTTAATTCGTTAGAAGACGGTGTAAACCCAATGGTTTTTAACGCTTCTACTGAATTGTTAGGGATTTATACAAAATCTAAAAATGGTACTTTCAATCTAAGTCTTTCAACTGGTATCAACTCTTTTACTGGTTTTGAAAAAGACATGATTGGAATGTTAGCAAAAGGACTTGGTGACGAAGATTATATCGGAAGACCTATCGAAATTGCTCCAGTTATTGACTTCATGCATTATCACAAATTAATGATTGGTGGTTCTCGCAAAATCAATGACAAGCTTAATATTGGAGTAAATTTCAACCTTCTTATGGGACAGGCTGCATTTAGCATGAATCAGGCTTCTTTAAAAGTAAGACAAGGTTTAGCTTCAGAAAACTATGCGATCAGTACAGAATCGAATGCTTCTGCATACACTGCTGGTTATGCGAATACAGTAGATTTAACAGAAGGCTCTGTATCAGCTGATGATTTCATTGATTCATTCATGGAAGACCCTGTAGGTTCAGCATTCTCTACAAGTAATATGGGCTTCACAGTTGATCTTGGAGCTACTTATCAGTTCACTGAAAAATTATTCTTTGAAGCAAGTGTTAGAAACTTAGGAAAGCAAATTACATTCAAGAAAGATCTTCAGAAGTACTCTGTTGAGCTGAACGATGAAAGTCTTGCTTTTGATGGTATTGATCCTGCTGAGTTGACTTCAGGTGGCGAGTTAAGCTTCATTGATACTGATGATCTTTACTCTTTCGAGAATGATGGAGAAACTGGCGAATTTACAATTGCATTGCCTACTACTTACATGGCTGGGGCTAGATACGAACTAACTCGTACTACAACAACTGGAGCAATGTTATCAGGAACTTCTTATAGAGATGATTTCTTCACTACATTTGCGATGTCTATTGACCAAGAAGTAGGCGATTTCATTGGCTTAGGCTTTAATTATGCAATTAACAAATTCGGACACCAAGTTGGTACAGCTGTTACAGTAGGTTTACCAGGTATCAAAGTGTATCTAGCAACTGACAATGCTTTAGCTGCAGTCAAAGCACTTGATGCTAAAACTGTGAATTTAAGAGCAGGTGTAACTCTTAACTTCGGAAGAAAATTAGAATCTGAAAGAAGTAAAACAGATAGAAAGGCTAGAAAAAAATCTCAACAATCTTTGATTCTTGAGTAATCAATCTAGCATATTAAAACAAAGGCTCTACCCTATGGTAGGGCCTTTGTTTTTTATAGAAATAAAAAAAATCATGAAGAGATGAATAAAAAATTAAACTGAGTAATTATTCATTCATTTTCTGTCATTCATGAGTATTTAATCCTTTTTTGTTAAAAAAATGTTCAATTTTAAAGTCATTTTTTTTGTATTTAGAATTTTATACATAGATTAAATATTTGTAAATATTACACTATTACTAATTCATATTAAGAGAGGTTCTTTACTAATTACTGAAATGAGTTTTTTCTTATCTAAAAGATATTGTTTTTACTCTTCATCTAATTATGTAATCAATCATACTCATCCATCTCAAACTCTACAAAAATGAACGCAATGAATACCAATGAAGTGGAAACTCCATGGTTGGACCTTTACCCAAAAGGGGTAAATCCAGAAATCAATGCTGATCACTATCACTCATTATTAGAACTTTTTGAAGAAGCATTTCAAAAGTATAAAAACCTTGTAGCTTATGAATGTATGGGAGCTACACTGACTTATCACGAATTAGATCAGTACTCAACTCACTTTGCAGCATACCTTCAAAAAGAACTAGGGCTTAAAAAAGGAGATCGTATTGCCATTCAAATGCCAAACCTTCTCCAATATCCAATAGCTATGATTGGATCTATTAAAGCAGGATTGATCGTTGTAAATACTAATCCGCTTTACACTGAAAGAGAAATGGAACATCAGTTCAAAGACTCTGGAGCTAAAGCTATTGTTGTTCTTTCTAACTTTGCATCAAAACTTGAGGATGTAATTGACAATACATCCATCGAACATATCATTTTGACAAGTATTGGCGAATTCCTTCCTTTCCCAAAAGGAGCGATAGTTAATACTGTAGTTAAACACATCAAGAAAATGGTACCTTCATACAATCTACCTAAAGGGGTATTTATGAAGAAGGCCATTAAACTTGGTAAAAAACAGACTTTAACTCCTCAAGAGTTAAGTAGTGATGATATTGCATTTTTGCAATATACAGGAGGTACAACAGGTGTTTCTAAAGGTGCAATGCTAACACATAGAAATATGGTTGCTAACCTTGAGCAAAACACAGAATGGATGACTTCTTTACTTAAAGAAAAAGAAGAAATTGCAATCACCGCCCTACCACTATACCACATCTTTTCACTCACAGTCAATTGCTTGACAATGATGAAAATAGGGGCAAGAAACATTCTAATTACAAATCCGAGAGACATCCCTGCTTTCGTTAAAGAATTAAAAAGACATCCTTTTAGTATTATTACAGGTGTAAATACACTTTTCAATGCTCTTTTAAATAATGAAGACTTCCAAAAGCTAAACTTTAGCAAGGTTAAAGTTGCAATTGGTGGTGGTATGGCTGTACAAAAAGCTGTTGCTATTCGTTGGAAAGAAATTACAGGTTCTACGCTTACTGAAGGCTACGGATTAACTGAATCAGCTCCTGTATTATGCTGCAACCCTCTTCAAGAAGGAGCTAGAATTGGCTCAATTGGTCTTCCTTTCCCTAGTACAATGGTTGCGATTAGAGATGATGAAGGTAACTTCCTTAATCAAGGAGAAAGAGGTGAGCTTTGCGCGCTAGGGCCACAAGTCATGAAAGGCTATTGGAAAAGAGAAGAAGAAACAGCAAAAGTCTTCCATAAAGATGACTGGTTACGTACTGGAGATATCGCTGTTATGGATGAAGATGGGTACTTCAGAATTGTTGATAGGAAAAAGGATATGATTAATGTATCTGGTTTTAATGTCTATCCTAATGAAATCGAAGATGTTGTTGCATTACATCCTAACGTCCTTGAAGTAGCTGCAATTGGAATACCTGATGAAAAATCTAGTGAGGCTGTAAAACTTTTTGTAGTTAAAAAAGAAGACTATCTCACTACTGAGGAATTAAAAGCATACTGTAAAGAAAACTTGACAGGTTATAAGGTTCCTAAACATTACGAGTTTACAGAAGAACTACCAAAAACTAATGTTGGTAAAATTCTAAGAAGAAAACTTAAAGAAAGAGAGCTAAAGAAAATGGCTTCTGTTTAATGAAAAAAAGGCTGTATCAGAATACTGATACAGCCTTTTATTTATGCTAATGGTGTAACTTCTATAGTTTTCTTTTCTAAGAAACTGTTATACAAAGGCGATCTAAAACTAATTGGCCTCCCCTCCTTTTTTAACACATACGCCCATTCCATTACTCGTTTAGAATGAATTCGTAAACTCTCATCACTTAGAGCATCCATTTTTTCAACATCAATTGACTCTTTTTCAAAAAGTTTATGCTCTTTCAGTAGAAAATCATCTTGAATCTTTCTGATCAGAGGTCCAAATGTTTTTTGAGTCTTATGATATCTAAGGTTTGCTTCTCTGATAAAATTTTCTGCTTTCCACCACAGTGAATCATCTAAAAACCTTGAAGGCTCTGCATATAAGCCTTGATATATATTTTTCCCAGGAATAAAAAATGGTTTAAATATAGATACACAAGGCGATGATGTTCCCGTCATCCAACAAGTAGAGCGACTATTCTTTCGTAAAACCACTAACATTGATGATGCTGTTTGCCAAGCATTTTTTGTTCCTGAGGCATGTAAGCAAAAATCTTTATTAGACGATCGAGCAGGGTGAAAATTTGATTCCTTAAAATGACATTTCAAAAGTTCAATTCCTGTACGGGGAGTGAGCGCTTCACTTAGTTTATTTGATAATAATTCTTCTTTGATTTTAGCATTGTCCTTTTCAAGGAAATTTAATTTTCTATTAAAAGATTCTTTAAAAGAAAAATTATCATCAATTTGTACATTAAGTTTCTTCGCTAAACTGATAAGGTTTTCAGAATGCTTTTCATAATCTTTCCCTATGACATAAGTATCAGAAATTACTTGAAACTGATTTATTCTTTTATAAATCCATTCGTGTCCTACCGTTTCAATTATCCAAGCTTCTTCTGCATTTGAAATCACAAAAGTAGCATTACCATAAACGGGAAAAGCTTCAGAACCTTGATTTACATCCTGTCCATATTTTTCTAGTAATTCAATAACTAATGCGATAGCTTCTTGAGGATTTGAACACCTTTCTAAAATCAGTCTGCTAATATCTTGAGCTGTCAGTCCATCATTTTTTTGAAGAAATTTATTTTTACCTTCAACAACAGAACAAGCTACAGCTAAATCAAACTCATTCATACCCATCTCTGCACCCCATAATTTATAAGGCTTACTGATTATAATCTCGTAAGTTGAACTAACTTGAGGTATAGATATAAAACTACACTCAACTTCTTTATCAAAATGATCAACTCTTGGAATTCGGATTAAAGCTTGCCCCTCATTGATTGGACGATTAGCATTTTTCCCAATCATGACATGTCCTTCAGAAACTTCCTTCCCTAATGCTACAAAAATATTTCCCATAAACGGTTCCTAAAAAATGATGATATGATTAAGTCTTAAAATAACTCACTGTATTTTATATGAACTATCAAGCCTCAAGCTCTATAAATAAAAGCCTACTAAAACTTCTAAAAGTCTAACGAACTTCACCTTTCTAGAACAAAAAAGCACTATTTAGATAAATAATATTTACATTTTTCACACATGTAAACAAATCCTAATTATTTATCACTAAATTACCCCCATAAACGTGTGCATGAATGTAATTTACCCAAGAATGAAGCACCTAATACTTTTACTACTTTTAATAATATTTTTTCATTCTACGAAAACAAAGGCCCAAGAAGGGACTTCATATGCTATTAGTGGTCGTGGTGGAGTAGCTACGACTTTTGCTACAGATTATCAAAGTTTAGGCATAAATCCTGCCAATCTAGGTATAAGAAAAAGTTTTCGAGATCCTAAAATCACTATTGGTTCTATGGAAACGAGTCTTACTTTTTTTGCGGAAGCATTAAATAGACAAGACTTGTATAATTCTGTTTTTAAACCTGCAAACAGTCAATTCACTTATGAGGATAAAGTAAAAGCAGTTGATGCTTTCTCTAACACTGATTATTCAGTAAATGCAAACATATTACTTTTTGGTACGAGTATAAGTTTACCAAAAAAATGGGGAGGAATAGGTTTTGGTATTAAAGACCGAATCACGACTTATATTAATATCTCTGAAAATGCTACAGAATTAGCTTTCCTAGGTGCAGCCGCTCAATTTTTCCCAGAGTTAGAATTATCATCTGGTGAAGTGATTGATAACCCAAGATTTTCAGGAAACTCCTCAGCCCCGCAACTTACAAATGAACAATTTGAAAGTATAGTCAGATCAGGTTATGGTTTAACCAATAATAATAGTCCTATAACCCCCTTGACTTATGGCGAAGTCTTAGATGGGAGTCATATTTCAGCAAATTGGTATAGAGAATTCAACTTAAGTTATGGTGTTCAGTTAATTGACTCATATGATTTTGAATTATATATAGGATCAGGAGTTCGTTATTTAATGGGACTAATGATGTTGGATATAAAAGCTGAAAACAATGAGTTAACTAGAAATTACATGGCTTTTTCGCCTTCTTTTGGTATCCAATTTGGAAACGATTCTGGCAATGTAACTGGTATTGCTCTAAATCCTGAGGAAAATAAAACAATACCTCAACTTCTCGCAAACCCAACTCCAATTGGAGGAGGCATTGGCCTTGATTTTGGGATTCAAATGAGAATTTTTAGAAATCTTTCATTGGGTGCCTCTATCACTAATTTAGGAGAAATTACATGGGATGCAGATGTTAGACAATTTAATGCAAGTGGTACACTGCAGCAGTTTATTGGCCTAGGTTATAATAACTATAATTTATTAGTAACAGACGGAGATTTTGGTTTTGGAGGTGATTCAGAGTCTTTTGAAACTCAACCTTTTGATCAAAAAACACTAACTATTCAGCTTCCTACCATGTTAAGATTTGGTCTAAGCTATGAGTTCTTTAGACTTTATCATATTGGAATGGATGTCATTCTACCACAAAATGATGCACCTGGTAATCTTGCAGCTCCATATTATGCAATTGGAGGTGATTTTAGGCCTTCAAAAATATGGAAGCTATCTACAGGAGTTAATTGGGGAGGTAATAACGGAGCAAAAATAAATTTACCTCTGGGTATCACCTATATTGGTCGAAAAGGTTTATATGAAGCTGGTATAGCTACACAAGATATTAGTACATACATAGCTGACTTAGGAAATGGTAGTACATTTTCACTTGCCTTCGGATTCTTTAGATTAAAGCTTTAAAAAAATTTAGTTTATATAAGATTAGATTAAGGATTCGAATTAAAATTAATTCGAATCCTATTTTTTTGAGTAAGTAAAGTTGTTAGGAGAAGGAAGTAAAATATCTTAACTTTGTTGAACGGTAATTATTACCCCTTAACGATATTTTGGATTATGGAAAGAGAAGAAGATAAAACATACAACTATAATACAAGTCGTCCTCATTTGATCCTTAAAGAATATGGACGTAATGTTCAAATGTTGGCTGAATATATTTCAAATCTTGAAACAACTGAAGAGCGTACAAAATATGCATACACTTTGATCGAATTGATGAAACAATTAAATCCGAGTGTAAAAGATAATCAAGATAACCAACAACGAATTTGGGATCATCTTCATGTAATGTCTGATTTCGATCTTGAAATTGAGGGACCTTTCCCAAAGCCTTCTCCAGAAATAATCCATAAGAAACCTGAGAAAATGGTTTACAACCAAAATCGTCTTAAATTCAGACATTATGGTCGTAACATTGAGATAATGATAGATTCTGTTGTTGAGGAAGAAGATCTTGAAAATCAGAAAGAAGGCTTATATCAAATCTATAGTTTGATGAGATCTTTCTATTCATCTTTCCATAAGGAAAATATGGAAGCAGAGACAATCATCAAAAATATTGAAGTATTAGCAAATGGGCGTCTAAATGTACGTGAGATTATAGAAGAAGACCCTGATTACTTTAATCAGAAAAGACCAAATACGAAGTCTAACTCTGATAATAAGTCTTCATCTCGTCAATCATCTAGACAAGGGAATAATAACTCTAGAAGAGCACAACTTCAGCCAAGACATACTCAAAGAAAAGGAAGTAATCCTCGAAATAAAGACAATAGAAAGCAGCAGTCTGGACAAAGTTCACAACAAAGACAAAGTCCTTCTTCATCTGTACAAAAGAATCCTAGGTCTAGATCGAATACCAACATGAGACCTTCGACTGCGCCAAAACCAATACCTCAAAAGGCAGCTACACCTCCTGCACCAAAAGTAGTCACACCGTCTCCACAACCAACACCTCAACCATCTTCGGGTTCGGGTAAAGTAGAGGATAAAGAATTAATGAGGCTCAAACAAGAAATTCTTGAAAGAAGAAAAAGAGAAGCTGAAAACCCTGATGAATATTAGGACTCAATTTTCCCAGAATAAAAAAAAGTACAGTTTGAATATATTCAAACTGTACTTTTTTTATTTTAACTTATTATCATTAGAGTCATTTGTTCTTTCTAAAATATTATTAATCTCTTTCAGAAGATCAGGATTTGTCAAATCATTATGTTGCCATAAATTCATTTCATTTCTGATCAATTCAGACTCTTGAAGAGTATCAATATTACTTATATTTTCAGTAAGTTGTTCTAATTGATGAAGGAACTCACTACTTGACTCTAACATTTCTAAATCTTGTTTTCTATTGATATTTCTTTTCTGGAGCAGATTTAGTTTTTCGGTAGCTTTCTGTAATTTTTGACGTTGCTCGTGAGTGCTTTTAATCACTCTCATTTTTGCTAAAATTTGTTCGTAAGTCACTATCCTTGACTTTACAACTTTTATATTTTCTTTAGTAGATAGTATTAAATTTTTAGCAGCTTCAATCATATCTTCCGTAACACCTTCCAAAAATTCTTCATTCATACAGTATAAGAAGCGTCCATCCTCTTGTTGCCTTTGGTAAATCACTCCTTCACTGTAGGCATCCTTTCTAAAGATACTAAGGTGTTTTCTATAGATAGATAAATGTATATCTTGAAGGTTACGTTCTAAATCTCTTATGAGAACCTTATCACTTAAGATTAACTTTTCCGTTTGTGAAGTGATCTTTTTGACTTTCTCTTGAATAGTTGCTGTTGCCTCTGAAAAGCTTAACTTAAATTCTTTCAAAAAGAAAATAAAATCATCAGCTTCATATTCATATGCCTTAATATCAATTCTAGTATTTAACTTCGAATAAAGAGTTAACCCAACAGGTTTATGTTCCCTCAATATTTCTTGAAGATTACATAATTTCAATTTTCTTCTCTGATTTACCTCTTTTCCATCCTTAAATCTTTTCTTATAAGTAAATTCAGCTTCAGCTATTTCTGAAAGAGGTATGATTTGAGTTTTAGATATAATTCCCTTTTTTATCCTCACATTCCCATTATGAACTGAAATCATTCGCTTACTGAAAAACAAGATATCAGCTGAAAGCACTAAGAAAAAGGAAGAAAATAAGCCTAAAACTATATTAATTAACACTGTCCAGTCTAATGAGATCGCAAAGTAGCCACATAACATTCCAATGATAGAAAAGAAGAAAAATAATCCTCTTTGCGTACCACTTCCATTTAACATGATCTCGTTCGAAATATCCAATTTATCTTCTTTCATTACAATCCTATAGTCCTCAATTTGTGATTGATCTATATCAATATACAAAGGATTCAAAACAGGTAATTACCATTCAAGAAAAGGTACAAGTAATTCATCTTTATTGAATTAATTGACTTTGAACTCATGTAAATTATTATGATTTTCTAAGAACATAATAGAATAACCTGTTCTCCCTCCCTCTATATATTTACAATTAAAATGAAATCTTAGTTTATGATTCATAAAAATAAGCCACTTCACATTACACGATTAAAACAAGGATTTAGCTAGGCAACTAATTTTAGTAAGTCAATCTGAGAATCTATTTCTATGATTCAGGTTTCCGAATTCACTTTTAGATTCAATCTTGAACTAGGTTATCATTATATCCAGAAACAATGTTAACAATACCCAACATTCATTTCATTTCTTCAGTCAAATGGGTCTTATATTAATGCTCTAAATTATATTTTGGGGCTAACCTCCTAACTATAACAAGAGAAAATAACAATCACATTTACAAGCAAATTCACATACCAAATAAGATGAACGATCAACAAAAAAGTAAGGAAAATAAGTCTCAAAATGAAGATGAAATTGACTTGATGGAAGTATTTTCATCTATTGGAAGAGGGATACAAGGGCTATCTAGTAGTATCGGAAATTTCTTCTTAGCAATTTTGATTTACTTTAGAAAGTTTTGCCTCAACTGGTATAAGTTTATTATACCAGCAATGCTAGTTGGGTTAGGTATAGGGATCTCATTTAACTTTATCACTTACACTTCATATGAAAGTGAAGCAACTATAAAATCAACATTTCTAAAAGGTGCTAATTTTCTTAATGAAATTGACAAACTAGACAAACTATGTTCAGACCCGATTTCTTTAGCAAAGGTTCTAAATTTAGAAGATAGTGAAGCGATAAGTCTTAAATCTATAACAGCTCAAGGTTTTAATTCTGCCAACAACATATACGAACAATATGGAGCCAATGAAGAAACACTAATCATTAAAGACTCATTGATTAGATACGATTTAGTTAATGAAGAAATCTTTAAAGTAAATATTTCTACTTATAATGAATTGTTAGAACCTACTAAAATTCAGTCTGCATTAAAGACTTACTTAGAAAACAATGAATATTTAGTTAAAGAGTTTGAGATCAATAAAAATGGTTTGCTCAAAGAGAAAGCACTGATTGAAAATCAACTTGTAGAAATCAATAAACTTAGAGGAACTTTAAGTGAAGCTATAAAAGTTCGTATTGAAAAAGAAAAAGCAGGTGAAATTGATGACTCTGCAGTTCGTATAATGATGGACAATGGTAAGTCATCTTTAAAAAATGAAGATATACCAGTTATTTTATTAGATAAAGATTTAGCGCTTACACAACAATTGAATGAAATTTCATCAGAACTTTACCTTACTGAAAAAATTCAGTTTATAACACCTTTTAATGCCTTTTACAGCAAATCATATTCAAGACCTACTTATGGTATTCTTGGTGCGAGTATAGGGTTTGGGATTATTTTTCTAATTGCAATTCTTTTAGATATAAACTCATTCCTTGAAAAGAAATCTAAAGAAAGTAACTACAAAAAATACTAATTGACTTCTTATACATCCTTGAGTTTCTCGTAGTCCAGCCTATTCAATAATTCCACATTTCTTGAAAAGAAATAATTGGGGATTATTTTCTAATTTTAAAAGTTCATAGCTTAAAGAATAGAAGATTCAATGTAATATGGGACGTAAAAAAGATAAAACAGATCAAGGTGATTGGAAAGATAGATTAGGGATGGTTTTTTCTACTAATCCAGATTTTGAATATGAGTATGATGATGAAGAATCCATAGAAACACTACCTCCTCAACAGCAAAATTTAAAAGTAATGCTTGACTCAAAGGGAAGGAAAGGTAAAGCAGTTACTCTTGTTACTGGTTTTATAGGACAAGACGAAGATCTAAAGTCCTTAGGTAAAACCCTCAAAACTAAATGTGGTGTTGGAGGTAATACAAAAGATGGTGAAATTCTTATTCAAGGTGATTTCAGAGAAAAGATCTTCTTGATTCTAAAAGAGGATGGGTATAAAGTAAAAAAAGTAGGGGGCTAAATCCTTATCTAGTGCTCTTAATTATATCAATAAAGGAGAAAAAAAAAGGTAGTGTAATTTATGAATTACACTACCTTTTATTCTTTGTTATTTTACTACTTCTTTCACTAGAAATTTCTCTAGCTTCGGTAAGCTTGGCGTATCATTTACATGCCATTTTTTAATTACCTCAGCATCTTTTAATAATATCAAGCCTGGATTTGAACGAATCATAGCTTTTAGTAAAGTACCGTCTGCAATATAATATTTCACTTTAAGTGAATGATCGTTTAAATAAGCCTCAATATGATCAGGGTCTGCTGTATATACAATGGCCTCAACCTCCTTAGGTAATTTATCTAATAAATCAACTAAAGGAGCTAGTGTTTTCTCAGACTCTTTAGCCTTAGCTACACTTTCAATTATTATCAACAACTTTTGTCCTTCAAAGGTATCTCTAGTTACATCATTACCTTCTCTATCAGAGATATAATAATCTGTAATCTTAGGCATACAATCCTCTTCATTGATTGTTTTCATGTCCACAAAGATATATGAAGAATCTTGATAAGGATATTCTTTCATTTGGACTTCCTCACCATCTTTCTCCATAATATAAACATGCTCACACGGTACACTTCCAGACATCTGCTTTTCAATGTTTAAACCTACCGCATAAGGTCTAAAATCCCTGAATGGTAAATGTTGTAAACTGTAAAGAGCAGAACCAACACATGCAGAAAGACAAATCAACATCAGTGAAGTAGTTGTCACATTCTGATAATTAGAACGTTCTCTTTTTTGAAATAGTAAATAGCCAGTAAGTACTAACAATGCCAAATCTTTAAAGAACGATTCCCATGGCGTGAGCGGAATTGCATCACCAAAACACCCACAATCTGTCACTTTATCAAATTGGGCTGAATAAAAAGTCAGAAAACCAAAGAATAATAAAATCAGAAATAAGCCCCAAAGGGTAAAAACTTTCCTGTATTGAATAATCAATGCTAAACCCAAACAAACTTCCAGAGTAGAAAGGAAGATTGACATCTGCATTGAATAAGGTACAAAGTGTTCAAAAAATGGAGAAAAGTCAGTACTAAAAACTTCAAAATATTCCTCCAACTTTATAGCAGTACCTGTAGGGTCATTTAGCTTTATAATACCAGAGAGTATAAATGTTGCTCCAACAACCCAAGATATAACTGTATTTATGATACGTGACAACATAATTTAATAACGTACGATGTACCAATTTTTTTATATCCTTTTGTATAAAGGATTTCTATTCATCTAAAAAACCATCTAAAATCAACGCAAACACAGCATAATTGATCATATCTTGATAGTTTGCATCAATTCCTTCCGAAACAAGTGTCTTTCCACTATTATCTTCTATCTGTTTGACACGAAGTAGCTTCATCAAAATAATATCTGTGATACTACTTACTCGCATACTTCTCCATGCTTCACCATAATCATGATTCTTCTGAGACATCAAATCAAGCGTCTGTTTTGCATGTTTGTCATAATATTTCATGACTTCCTCAGCTCCTAATTCAAGCCTTTCATCATCTTTAAGCTCTAATTGGGTCAAAGCCATCAGACAATAATTAATAATACCAATAAATTCCCCTCTGATATCATCTTCGACAAGTTGTGTTCCTTTGTCTTGAATAGATCTAATTCTTTGTGCTTTAATAAAAATTTGATCTGTGATAGAAGGCAATCTTAAAATTCTCCAAGCAGTCCCATAATCAATGGTCTTTTTCTCAAATAACGTTCTACAATGCCCAACTACTTGATGGAATTGTTCCTTGGTTGTTGTATTCAAAGTTTCGAAGTATTTAAATGTTTGTTTTTAAAATATTTTTCAATCAAAAAATTCAAACTACAAGTCTATGAAAAAATGTGCATGAATAAAATGATTTGATCTATTGCTGAATTTTCAGTTAGAAGTATCTAAATTTACAAGTCCTTTTTTAAAAAGGAAACCCTTAGAGGACTTGTTCGCATTATATAATTCAATTCCTCAAAATTTAGTCTAAAATCATATTTTTACCGTGAAAATTCATTCTCCTAATTCACAGGATTTTATAAATATTAGAGGGCAACTTTTCTCTTTAAAAGAACCTGTTGTCATGGGTATATTAAATATTACTCCCGATTCTTTTTTTTCTGGAAGTCGACTGAACAATGAAAAAGTGATACTAGAGAAAGCAGAAAAGATGATTAATGATGGAGCTAAAATTCTTGATATAGGAGGATACTCATCTAGACCTGGCGCAAAAGAAGTACCAGTTGAAGAGGAAATAGAAAGGGTTATTTCAGCTCTCAAAAGTATAAAAACGCATTTTCCCAATACTATTTGTTCTATTGATACTTTCAGGTCAATTGTTGCCAAAAGAGCTTCAGAATATGGTGCAGATATTATTAATGACATCTCAGGAGGCACACTTGACAAAGATATGTTTTCAACTGTCTCTTCTTTAGGATTACCTTATATCATGATGCATATGAAGGGAAATCCACAAAATATGATGCAAAAGACTGATTATAACAACTTGGTTTTTGACATCTTGGACTTCTTTAAAAGTCAATCTGAGAAGTTCTATTTAGCTGGAGGAAAAGATCTCATCTTAGATCCTGGTTTTGGTTTTGCCAAAAATATTGAACAAAACTATCAACTGCTGGATCAAATGGAGGCTCTACAAATTTTTAACCTTCCTATCTTAGCTGGGGTAAGTAGAAAGTCTATGATATGGAAAAAATTAGGTATTACTGCTGATGAAGCTTTAAATGGAACTACCGTCCTGAATACCAAAGCTATTTTGAATGGAGCCAAAATTTTAAGAGTTCATGATGTAAAAGAAGCGAAACAAGTGATTGACCTTTTACACTAATTCTTTTGCTAATTTTATTAATTATAGAAGTAATTTGGAGTCAAACCCCAAATTAAATACTACATTTGTAAGACATAGAAGTAGATATTTTTGGTAGCTGATGCTGTTGTTTTCAATTGGATTCTTAGAAGTCAATATCATTGATATAATTGATATTCTTTTAGTGACCATCTTGTTGTTTAATCTATACAAGTTGATCCGTAAGAGTATTGCATTAAAAATTTTCGTTGGTTTCTTATCTGTATATTTAATTTATTTAGTTGTACGCGCTACAAACATGGGCCTTTTGACTGAAATTCTCGGTCAGTTCATGGAAGTTGGGGTGTTAGCTGCTATCATATTATTTCAGCAAGAAATTCGAAAGTTTTTACTGTTTATTGGCCGACATACTGAATTTGATAACCTTCCCCTTATAAGGTCTCTAAGGTTTGGTGGAAAATCTGATAAAAAGCTTTTTGAAGCAACTCCTATAGTTGATGCTATGAGAGAGATGGGAAAGACAAATACAGGAGCATTAATTGTATTAAGCAAAGAAGATGATTTACCATCAGTCACAGAGACAGGAGACTTATTAGATGCTCAATTATCAAAAAGATTACTACTTTCTGTCTTTTTCAAGAATAGCCCACTACATGATGGAGGTGCTGTTATTTACAACAATAGACTAGTCGCTGCTCGTTGTATTTTACCTGTATCTGAAAATCCGAATATCTCTGCTACTCTTGGCCTTAGACACAGAGCTGCAATTGGACTAACCGAAACCTCTAGTGCTGTAGTATTAGTTGTTTCAGAAGAAACAGGCCAATTATCTTTTGTCAAGAATGGAAAAATCTTCCAAAACCTCTCTGGTATGGAAGTCAGAAAACACATCAAAGACTATTTACTTGACACTTACGAAGTTAATTAACTAGATAAAATCAAGTCCTTCAAAATTCTTTTGATCAATACACTTCAAAATCATTTCCACAATTTCTTCAGGATAAACAGAGTCACAAATCAATTCATCTTCTTCAAAGTCCACGAAATACGATAAACTGTAAAAGCCTTCATTCGTATCATAACCTACTCTGAAATCATTATACTTCCCAGCGAACTCTAAATAAAGGAAGTTTCTTATAGAAGTTGTATCTGCTTGTAAAAATAACTCTGACGAGAACTCACCTTCATGTTGTAGAAGAGTTTCTATTGCCTGTAATGCAAAAACACTAATTTCCTCTTCACGCTCAACAGTTTGAATAACCTTTATCAGTTCTTTACCAACATCAGTTTTATCCTTTGAAACAAAATGATCTTCACCATCACTGTGTGGAGAAAGAAGGAATACATCTTTAGTTGATAAATATTCTACCGAAATACGGTGCCCCCACTTAGTTTTCTTTTCTAAGTAAATAGGACTCTTAATCACATTTGCTATATGGAATGAATTGTGCCATACATGTGAAAAAAATGCAGGATTATCCTTTTGTCTAAGTCTTAAATGATATGATTCTAGTAAAAAGTCTTGAATGGATGATAATTCGCTAATTAACTTTTCACGTATAGTTTCTTTGTGAGGCAAGTCTTCAATTTTATGCCACCCTCCTCTCCAATCATAGAAATATAGGTTTTTCAATCTTTTTTTATAATCAAAAATAGAAGGTTGATCAAAAATATATCCGGGATAATAAAATTTCAATCCCTTAGATTCCGCATATTGAAGTTCTAAAAAGATGGTATACATCCCTAAACTATATTGTCCATAGTCAGGATGAAATACAGCAAGAATACTACAAATTGACTCTTTTCCTAAGTCTACAAAACTGGCTGCTATTAGTTTATCACCATCATAAACACAAAACTCCCATGTATCAAAAACAGCTTTATGTACTTCATCAAAAAAGTAACGGTATAATGTTGGAGGGGAAGCTTCATCGAAGCGGTTTTTATGCATTTGGTATAGTTCCTCTTTTTCAGCCGAAAGTGAAAAAGGGCGAATTACCGTTCTAAATTTTCTATTATTTTTTTGAAGCAATTTTCTTTGCCCTTTAGAAAATTGATAATCATCCAAATCAACTCGCAAAGGTACAACTGCATTTACTTTTCTTTTGAAGTAAATTAGCTCATACCTTGAAAGCATATTTCCGTCTCTAAACCAACCATTCGCTAGACTTTCATCTAGCTTATCACCCATAAAATATTCGGATAACTCAAACTCAAAAATCATAGAAATACTTAGATTGAAGAACTAAGATATAAATTTAAAGGTAGAATTCCTTTAAGAATAAATTTCATTAAGGTAAAAAAAGCTCAATCTCTATTCTTTGATTCTCCTTATGCTTTTCATTAGAGCACCTTATCCCATTACTACATTCATTTACAAGCTCTTGCTCTCCTTTTCCGAATGCAATAATACGATTTGCTGTGATTCCTTTTTTGATTAAATATGAGGAAACAGCTTCTGCTCTTTTTGTTGATAACCATAGGTTATAATCATCATCACCTCTAGCATCTTCATGACACACAATCTGAACATTGAGTGAAGGGTTTTCTAACAGCTGATCGATCAGTTTAGTTAGTTCATAAACTCGATCTAATTGTAACTCCCATTTATTTACGGCAAAGAAAAATTCTTTTAACCTAAGTTTTTCTGAACGACTTTTCAAACTAACTTCAATGGGGGTATTATCATCTTCTGAAATTTTCAATTCAGTTTTCTTAGATGAATGAGAGGAGTGACTAAACTCAAATTCGTAATCTATAGCAGGTTCAAGTAAAATAGGATTAAGACTATCTAGTTTTAAATACAATTTTTCATTAGAAATCTTATTTAGAACACGAACAGTAGTCTCTTTACTGATGTCTTGACCTTCTTCACTTTTAATGATAAAATGTTGCTTTATGAGATTTTTTGGTTCCAAAAACACATTTAACATCACTTGATCATCAGTTGAAGATGATGATGGAAGATAGATTATGCTTGGAGTAGTGTAATATTGGTTCTTATAAAAACGAAAAGCATAGGTACATCCTTTATCTAAAGAGAACTCAAACATTGAATTTTTCAATAGTTTGATCTGTTTGTGTATTTGAAATTCAAGCTTTTGATCTTCGGATACTTTAAATATATCAAGCTCTACCTTTCGAAGTGATTTGTTTTGAGCTGTAAGAATAGCCCCTTTCACCTTTACTCTTTGTTGTCCTAGTAATGGCGAAAAGTGGTTTGAAGTAAGTAAAAAAAAGAAAACAAGAAATATATTCCTGTCAATCATAATTTAGTTTCAGATATTTAAGTTTGCGCTAACATTGATTGACAAATAATGTAAGTTTTCACTTATAGATTCCTCGATTGTAAATATTTAATCTCATGTATCCTTCCAATAAAAATTTAATAGAGATACATTGATTTTATTTGTAATTTAGTTTTTGTCAGTTAATACTAAATTGAAATTATTAATCAGATAATGAGCTGTTTCAGAAATCTACTAGGTAATCATTTACTCTTATTTATCTTTCTGATTCTTCTCCCTTCATTTGCCCTAAATGCGAGTAATCGAGCCAATAAATTCATTGTAAAAGGTGTTTTTATTGACAAAGACACAGGCAAAAGGGTGCAGGGTGTATCAGTGCTAATCTTAAATACCAAAGATCAATCCAAAATCTCTCTTGTTACAGGAAAAAATGGAGATTTTAAGGTAACTTTAAATGATCTCGCCGAATACAAAATTCAAGGCAGTAAACCTATGCACCTTTTCTCATTAGAGAAATCTGTTCTCACCTACGATTTAACTCCAAATACAAATATTGACTTGGAATTTAAAATAGAGCGCATTCACTTTAATACACCTTACCTTTTACCTAATTTCAAATTTCATCTTAACGATAAAGAAATTGCAAATACTGATGCTAGATATATCACTCTTTTAAAAGAAATACTGGATGATCACCCAGACATGAGTATTGAAATTAGAAATCACACAGACTCAAGAGGCAGCGATGATTATAACTTAACTCTATCACAAAAAAGAGCTGATGAAATAAAAAAATTATTGATCAAAAAAGGGCTTCCTGCTCAAAATATCTTAGCATTGGGCATAGGTGAAAAAGAGCTTTTAAATGAATGCGAAAACAATATAAAGTGTTCAAGCACTGCACACCTAATAAATAGAAGATCTGAATTTGTATTAACTACTCCGTAAACTAAAAAAGCAAGGGATTATGCTCCCTTGCTTTTTTAGTTTACGATATATCTTGTATAACTTTTTAAACTCATCGCTAAAACTAATACCCTCCTTGCACCTTCCGAGTAAACCACTCCATTGTAGCCAACAAAACGATAACAGCCAACAACCATTCAAGGCCGATGATTTCCATAAAATCCTCATGTGTATGGATAATATCGGCAGGTTTATTTTGAATTAGATAAGTCTTAAGTTGTTCTATATCTTTCACCTCGTGAAACTCCCCATTATTTTGGAGTGAGATATTTTTGAGCGCATTGAAATTAGCTGAGGTTTGTGATGCCTCCAAGTTAATAGACTTAACAGTGAATTGACCTCTTGCAATTTCAGTTTTACCATTCAAATTACTATTCGCTGTAAAAGTATAAATCCCTTGAGGTAAATCTTTTACAGTAAATCGATTACTTCCTTTCGAGTTTACATAAGAATAACTATAGTTTTGTTCATTTTCATCTGCAATGTTTAATTCTATAGTTTGTCCATATACCCTTTCATAAATATCATTGTATACTTCTGTATCAAAATGAACATCATCAGAATCTAGGTATTCAGCTTCTTGAGTAAAAACTCTAAACTTGCGCTTATCTTCTTTAGTAGAAAGATATTGTACGGTTTTACTAATCAGATTATCAAAAGCTTTATGTTTTTGAGTCAATGAATACTCATGGAGTCTCCACATCCAAAGTCCTTCTCCTAGCATTACTGCAGATTTTTCTGCTTGTACTTCATTGACTACTAAAAGAGGTTTTTTAGTCACGATATTTCCAACTCTTTGGTATAAAAGCACATTACTTCCTTTATCTACTTCAATATTTCCAAAAGGCACATTTACAGGGGGTAACTTCCCTAAAAGCACTTTATTTTCTTCATCCATACTAAAAGATGAAAAGTTACTATTCACACTCGGAGTTACTTTATCAAAATTGCGATTAGCAGTTCTAAGATGAATAGGAGTTCCACTTTTCTGGAAATAAGTAAAATCTGATTGGCTACCAAGTATGTACCAGCAAGGAATATTTTTCTTCTTAATTTTATCGAGAATATCTCGTCCCTTCCCACCAATAGAAGGTACTTGATGTAGAATTGCCAAGTCAAACTTCTCTTTATCAAAAAAATCAGGTTTTAAAGCTTTCATTCCAGGAATCCATACAATCAATTCCAAGTTTTTATCTTTTTCGATTGCACTTTTTAAAGCTTTAATATCTGGATGTGGAGCTGATGCAACCAACAATATCTTTTCCCTTCCTTCTAAAATATCGATGTAAAGGTCTTTTGAATTATTTTCAGCAGTAAATTCTTCATCCAATGCACTAATCCTCACTTTGAAATGCTGTGTCCCTTTTTCTGTCGCATTCGCCAAAAACTCAAACTGTTGGATATCCTCATCTTTAGAAAATTTGACAACTTTCTTATCTAATACTTTTCCTTTATGAATCAGTTCTATTTTGGTACTCTGATTTTCGAAGCCTTTATTCTCCACTTCTGCAACAATAGGAAATTTGTTGTCTTTATAAGCTACTCTATTAGATAGAATTGACTTTACTTTTATATCCGCTTTTGACATTGTATCTCCTATTGCCAAGGTGTGGATATTCATTCGATAAGGTGAGTATTCAGGAGAAAAGCCTTGATTATAAATCCCATCAGACAAAAGGACCGTTCCTGCTAAATTTCTATTTTCATATACATTTTGTACTTTTTCTAACAGGTCATGTAAATTCGTCTGTTGCTTATCAAAAGAGATTTCTTTCGCACTTTCTAGCTCCTCATCCCATTCAAGGTTTTTAAACTGAATATCATAACCTTCATCTTTTAATTCTTCAACTATTTCATCCAGACTATTTAAACTTTCAGATATTTTTACAGAGTCGACAACTAGGGGTATTGAAGTTGAATTATCTACAGCAAAAACTAATACAGGCTTTTCATAATCCTGTGTTTCTAGCTTAACAAAAGGCCCCAACATTAAAAAAAACAGCGCTGTAAATAGTAATGTACGTACTCCCATTAAAGAATAATTCACTTTTTTACTCCAAGGAGAATTTTTCCGATACAACAGATAAGATAATGCAAAGCCCATCAGAAAACATAAAGGAATAAACCAAATAGAGTATTCAGTAAGTAAATTGTTCATTGTATTTATTAATGTTGAATGTTGAAGAAATATAGGATTGGCTATTAACAAAATTCCAACTACCTTATATTAGCAGAAAAATAGGAAAATTCATTGAGACCTTAGCCTGAACCTAAAAAATATAGAGGTTTATACCTTGATAAAACAAATAAATTGTGCGAAGATTAAAACCAACATTAAACTATTACTTACGTAAGCTTAGAGATCTTATCTTTCTTAATCTCACAAAAATCTTCTTTTTAGTGAGTACACTGCTTATTGTTAGTGTTACTGTAGACCTTGTTAGTCATAAATACTACAAACCATCTTCGATAGATATTTTTTTCGAACGCTTTTTCCATGAGTACTGTGAGCTATTTCCAGAAATCGAAACTGATTTTAGGTTAAAAGATCGAGTAGAACGATATGCTATTGAAGGAAGGTTGGATGATGCTTCTTCAACACAATTCAATAAACTGCTCAAATCTTCCGAAAAAAATATTGAAATATTAAATAGCTACAAACAACACAAATTAGATAAAGAAGAACAGCTTTCAGCCCAAATATTGAGATACATTCTTGATGAGAGTATCACTTTTGGATACCTCTACCCTCAGTATGCATTAAAATTTGATCACATAAATGGTGAACATATTAAATTCATGCTGTTCATGATAAATTCTCACCAAATTGAAAATATTGCTGATGCTGACAACTACCTCAAAAGACTTTACGCCTACGAAAACAAGATTTCTCAAATCTTAACAGGCTATACTCTTCACACAACTTCAGAAACGAACGAGAGTCATTCTGGTGTTTTACATCGTGAGATAGATCAAAGTTTATCAGAGGCTATTTCAGAAGGTATTTTAAACGAAACCTTTATCATCCCTCACCCTGAAGTTCTTAGAACAATGCATAAGCAGATTGAGCTTTTAATCTGTGAGCCTAAAGTGCATTTTTTATATCATGACTTCAGAATAAAGATTGATAAACTTCAGAATATTTCTGATGCTGAGAAAGCTAAACTTCTTCTAGAAGTAGAAGAGGCAATACAAGAAAGTATTATACCTAGTAATCTTGCTTACCGAGATGTCATTCGTTTATTGCAAAGTTTACCAGCTTCTCAAGGAACTGTACCTGAAGATTTTTTCAAGTTTAGTTTGGTTAGAAATCTTGCAGAAGAACAAAGTGAGCTTTTCGGAAAACTGTCTACAGATTCATTGGTAGATAAAATTGACAACGAGATCAAATATTGGCAAAATGCTTTAGAAGAATGCGAAATCTCTACCAAAAATAAAGAACTACATTACGCCGATACTTATATAGAAAAGATGGCATCTGATAAATCTTTCTATTATAATTCGACAGATAGTCTCATTCATGACATCCTATCAAATATCCAAAAGCTAAGTTTAGGAGAAAAACCAATTTTATACTGGAATCAGAATGATCAGAATATAGATATTGTACCCATACCTACAGACCTACCGATTGGTATCATTCAACCTTATTACTATCCTTCGAGTTTAAATAACACTCGAAATGGTCGTTTATACATCCCTGCTGCTGATGGTTACAAAATACCTATCTACAAAGGAGTTGTATGGACACTGATGTATTTTTATGGTGATCATATCAGAAATATCCGTATTATGAATAGCGACCTTCCCTCCTTCCGCCGAATCTGGAATACTACAGGTTTTCAAAAAGGATGGCGTTATTTTCTTCTCAAAGAATTTCACCGTTTGAATCTGTATGAAAGGTACGAGATGGAGGAATGGATGATTGTATATGAAGCGCTCCAAAATGCCGTAGCTATGAGAGTTGACATTGGATTACAGTTACAATCGTGGAGTAGAAAAGAAGCTATTGATTACACGTCAAAAAATGCCTTACTATCTGAAATAGAGAGTAAATACATTGTAGATCAAGTCCTTGTTGAACCTGCAAACTTCTGTGTTACTTACAGTGCTTATGAACGTATTGACTTTTGGAGACATCAATTACAAAATAAACGTGGACGTAGCTTTTCCTTAAAAGACTTCCTCCATAACTTACTCACACACTACCCTATTCCTAGAAAATGGGAAGCTTCTTACTGGGGCTTCAAAATTGAAAATGAATAATTTAGCTGATCAAGGTCACTAAAATTGTTATATAATCTCAATCTTGGCCCAGAATCCTGTTATTTAATAGAATGTTATTGTTCGTATTTGTAAAGAATTGAATTTTATCCTTACTTTTGCGGAGTTAGGATTGGATGTAACTAATATTTTTTTTCATGGATTTGGAGATTAAAGAAAGGAACGGGTTTAAGTACATTGACGAAGGCGAAGGAGAAGTGCTATTATTATTGCACGGATTATTCGGCGCCTTGAGTAACTGGGAGCATGTGACAGAGCATTTTTCAAAAAAATATCGTGTCGTAATCCCAATGTTACCGTTATACACACTCCCGCTCAAAGATGCCGGGTTAAAAGGACTTAATAAATTCGTTGAGAAATTTGTTAAGGAATTTGGGTTTGAAAAGGTCAATATCGTTGGTAATTCCCTTGGAGGGCATGTGGGGTTGATCTACACCTTGAAAAACCAAGAGAAAGTAAATCGCCTAATTTTGACAGGAAGTTCAGGTTTGTATGAAAATACAATGGGTACTTCTTTCCCAAAAAGAGGTGATTATCAATTTGTAAAAGAAAAGACTGAGTACACATTCTATGACCCGAAAGTAGCTACTAAAGAGCTAATCGACGAGGTGTATGAAACGACTAAAGACAATGGTAAATGTATTCGTATCGTTTACTTGGCAAGGTCGGCTCAGAAAAACAATTTAAGAGATGATCTTAAAGATATTAAAGTAAAAACGTGTTTGATTTGGGGATCTAATGATACCATTACTCCACCAGAGGTTGCACATGAGTTTAATGAGAAGATTCCTGATACAGAGTTACACTTCATAGATAAGTGTTGTCATGCTCCAATGATGGAACATCCTAAGACTTTTAATACCCTTTTGGAGGACTTCTTGGAGAGAACAAAAAATTAAACTATCTTTCTTAGGATCACGTTTAATAACCAAGATAAAGCTAGCTTTATCTTGGTTATCTTTTTTTAAAGTATTTCTGCTAAATTCCTTCATACACATGTACGCAAAAGAATATATCAGCTCAGAGATTCCTGTTGTAAAAATGTCAGATCCTATAGAGAGGATTTATGAATGGATGGAGGAGTTACAACTCGACCAACTTCCAGTTGTTGAGGGGAATAAATTTCTTGGCGTTATCACAGAAGAATGTCTGCTAGACCTAGACCTATCTCAAGGGGTTAATAGTGGGAAGCACGCACTACAGCACCAAAAAGCATTTATCTATCAATATGACCATTTCTACAGAATTCTTGATATAGCAGGGGAACACTCAGTAGAATTAGTAGCTGTACTCAATGCCGAAGATGAATATATTGGCTGTATTTCACTCAGAGATACAGTAGCATCGCTATCAGATATGTTTGCCTCTCAAGTTGAAGGAAGTATCCTTGTTTTGAAAGTAGATGCAATCAATTATTCTTTAGCAGAGATAAGCCGCCATATAGAAACAAATAATGCACGAATCTTGAGTAGTTTTGTAGAAGTTGGTGAAGATAAAAACTCTCTACAATTGACACTCAAACTGAACACAAAAGACCTTACAAGTATCATTGCAACCTTGGAAAGATTCCAATACAAGATAGTTGCAAAATTCCAAGACGAGGAAACAATAGATACAAGCAAAGACCGAATAGGTCTATTACTTAAATATCTTGATATTTAATCACCTAATGACCATCAGTAAGATAAGATAAAGCCTTTCAAGTATGAGAGGCTTTTTTTTGTTTGCCTTATAACAAAAAGTATAAGATTATATAGGAAGTATTCTAAGAATTGATTTTCTTAGTTCTAATCTAACAAGGTGAGTAACAAACCATTTTTTTTTCATAGATGAAACATTTTTTATTACTAGCATTTCTTTTCAGCTTTTCTTCAATTAGTATCGCTAAAGACAAATTCAAATTTGGAAAAGTAAGTACTGAGCTATTAGAAATGACTAGCTACGCGCTAGACTCTACAGCAGAAGCTGTAATTATGTACGACAATGGAAACTCTAGAGTAGATTACTACTACGGTCAGGGTTTCATGATGAAGTTCAAAAGGACTGTTCGTATCAAAATTTTGACTGAGGATGGACTTGATCAAGCAAATCAAGAAATCTACTTCTCTACCAAACTTGATAAAATCACTGGACTTAAAGCTTACACACACAATCTGGTAGATGGTAAAATAGTCTCTACCAAACTAGATAAAGATAACGTATCTAGTGAAGAGGTAAGCAAGTACAGATCTGTTAGAAAATTTACACTTCCGCAAGTAAAAGTTGGCTCTGTTGTAGAATTCACTTACAATATTTCTAGTGAGTCTTTTGGGGTCGATACATGGTACTTCCAAGATGATATTCCAACAGTTAAATCAGAGTATTCATTTACTATTCCAGAATTTCTTGAATACAAATTTTTACCCGGAGGTTATCTTTACCCGAAATATGAAAAGGTTAATTCTACTGATCCTAAACTAGGAACTATTTTCAGGCATGAATGGAGTATGGAAAATGTCCCGGCATTTAAAGATGAATCGTTCATAGCTTCTTATGAAGATTACATCACTAAAATGGACTTTCAACTTCAAGCAATAAAAGATAGTTATGGTGTTGTAAGAGAGAGTTACCAAAGTTCTTGGGAAAAACTTGCTAAAGAACTTTTATTTGACTCTGAATTTGGAGGCTATCTGAATAAAACAAGTCGTTTAAAAAATGAAGTAGCACTTCTGTCTGCAAATGCTACCACAGATGCTGAGAAAATTGGTGCTATCTATAATTATGTAAACCAAAACTTCACTTGGAATAACAGCTACGGAATCATCCCTGGTGATGCATTCAATGAAGTAGTTAAAACAAAAACTGGTAATACAGCTGCACTTAACCTAATTTTAGTTGGAATGCTTCAAGAAGCGGGTATTAAAGCCGAGCCAGTTATCATTAGTACTAGACGTAATGGACTTATCAATCCTTCATATCCAATGCTAACTAGAATGAATTCTATTTTAGCTGTAGCCTTTGTTGAAGGTGGTCAAATTGTTATGAACGCAACTAATCCACTACGTACACCTAATACCATTGCTATAAATGATAGAAGTATGGGGAGTGGTATAACAGTCTCTAAAATGCCTCAGTGGGTCAATCTTAAAACTAATGTAAAAAGTCTTGAGATGACATATGTACAAGGTAGTATTTCCCCAGAAGGAGAAGTGAGTGCGAATATCATGCAATCTAAATCAGGGTACTATGCACTAAATGCTAGAAAGAAAATCCTTGCAAAAGGTGAAATGAAATACATTGAAGAAGTTCTTTCTGAAGATGATGCTGATGAAGAGGTTTCGGAAGCAGAAGGTGAAGATTTTGGCGTACAAGAAGCGTCTGTTGAGAACTTAAAAGAAATAGGAAAACCTTTAAAAGTAAAATTCCATAGAACAATTGAAGGTGAAGGTAATATGGGAGACCGTATCTACGTCCCTATGTTCTTAGGCCTTGGCTGGAAATCAAATCCTTTTCAGAAAGAGAAAAGGATTTACCCAGTAGATTTACCTTATAGCATGGCTGAAAACATGAGCATTTCCTTAAAAATCCCAGAAGGATATGAGTTAGAGTCTATTCCAAAACCAATCAGAATTGTTCTACCAAATAAAGCGGCATCTTTTACTTACAATGTTTCAAGTACAGGTAATATCATTCAAATTATGTCAAGAATGAACCTCAAAAAAGACAGCTTTATGCCTGAAGAATATCCAACATTGAGAGAGTTCTTCACCCAAGTATTCTCTAAACATCAAGAACAACTTGTTTTGGTCAAAAAAGCTCAATAATTAGAAATTTCAATAATTAAGAGTGATTTGTAAAACTACAAGTCACTCTTATTTTTTCAATTCAAATACAAATGAAAAGTTATTTTATACTGTTCATCGCTTGTTTCCTAGCCGTTCAGAGTATTGCTCAAGAAAAATTTGCCTACCCTGTAAAAGATATTCCTACAGAACTTGTTGAAAATGCAGAGGTAGTCACTAGAGAGGAAAAAGAAGTTTTCAATATCAAAGCTTTAGATAATATAGAAGAAAAGGTTACGAAGGCTTATACCATTTTCACTAAAAGGCAAGAAGATTACGCCTACATTGTTATTGGTTACGACAGCTTCACCGATATTGACTATATCAAAGCTGCGATCTATGATAAAAATGGAAAGCTCGTCAAAAAACTAAAAAAGTCAGATATTCAAGATTTAAGTGCATCTGGCTCTGCTTTCAAAACGGATAATCGAGTTAAAATAGCTGATATGAGATATGGTGTGTATCCATATACGATATGGATACAGCATAAAACTATTCAAAAACAATCATTTAATGCACCTAGGTGGTCTCCTATTTATTCAGAAAAGCATAGTGTTCAACAATCCTCATTAGAAGTTCATTCTTTTTCTAAAGAGCTTATTAATTATTTTGAACGCAATTTAAAAGAAAATCAAAAACTCAATCTAACTCAAATAGAAGATACATTTACCTTTAAATGGGAAATGAATAATCAACCTTGTATTGAAAGAGAGCGATTATCACGTTTTGAAGATATTTTCCCTTCTGTTAGTCTTTCATTTACTGAATTTAAAATGCAAGGAACTCAAGGAAAGCAAGATTCGTGGCAAAATTTTGGAAAATGGAAATACAACCTCTTGCTAGATAGGAATGAACTTCCTGAAAGTGTAAAACAAGAGGTTCATGAAATTGCTGACAAGCATAACAATGATTATGATAAAGCAAAGGCTCTTTATGAATACATGCAAAACAAAGTTCGCTATGTAAATGTATCTTTAGGAATAGGTGGATGGCAACCTCAGCAACCTGCGTGGGTAGAAGAAAATGGTTTTGGAGACTGTAAAGCTCTAACAAATTACCTTAGGGTAGCCCTAAAAGAAATAGGCATAGAATCTTTGTACACTTCTGTAAGGGCTGGTGAAGGAAAGTCTGATATCAATGAAGAAATGCCTTCTCAACAGTTTAATCATGTCTTTTTATGTATCCCTCTTGAAAGTGATACAGTTTGGGCTGAATGTACATCTCAAAAAGGCCCATTTAATTATCATGGTACCTTTACAAATGATCGACAGGTACTTATACATAATCAAGATGGTGGCAAGCTTGTTAGAACTCCAAAATATAAATCAACTGATAACCAAACAATCATTTCTGCGGAAGTTGACTTGTTTGCCAACGGAAATGCTGATGCTCAATTCAAACTTGATCTTAAAGGTGTGCCATATGAAGATATCGAGTATATCTATAAAGAAAGTACTGATAAACAAAAAGAATACTTAAAAGAAGACCTTTCGATTGGTGCATTTGAAGTCACTGAAATAGAAACAAAGTCTAAAATTGATGGAGAAGCTAAAGCACAACTTCAAAGCAAACTCAAGATTAGGAATCTTGCTTCAAAAAGCGGACAACGTCTATTTATACCTTCAAATATTTTCTACCGTACAACTTACAAACTAAGAAAGGATAAGAATAGAGAATACAATTTTGAAGTAGGGAGTTATGACAATGAATTCATTGAAAAAACAGTCATTAACTTACCAAAAAATGTAAGCATTGAGTTTATTCCTGAAGAGAATAATATCGAAACTATTTTCGGTTCTTATCATTCAAAAATAACTCAAGAAGAAGGTAAGCTGATTTTTGAGAAAAAAGAGATTTGGAAGAAAGGCTATCACGACAAATCATTGTACAATGATTATGTTTCTTTTATGAATGAAGTCCGAAAGGCTGATAAACAGAAAATTGTTTTGGTTGTTAACGATACTCCTGAAGCGAAAGCTCAATAGACTGCTTCGTACTGAAATAGCATTACAGTTTTACAAACATAAAATCCTCAATACAAATGATTGTATTGAGGATTTTTTCCTTAGAATATTTAGATTCAATTTACAAAACTAGGCATTCAATTTTAAGAAGTCTACTAGCTGAGTTATTTCATCATTCGTAATGGCAGGAAAGTTCGCAATTCTGAAGGTATTTTCTTTCCAATCACCATATCCATTTCCTAAAACAAAGCCTTCTTTTTTCGCCTTCTTCTTAATCTCAGTTATTCGCGAGGCGTTATCTTTAATTGCTAAAACCGTATCTGAGCGAAGTCTTGTATAAGGGATTAAAGGTTCGTAACCATTCTTTTGCAATACGTTTTGCATGGATTGCATACGTGTTTTAGTCTGATTTGAAATACGCTTAATTGGATCACGCATTTGCATTACCTTATTCAGCAAAAAGATATTCAGAACATTAGGCGTATGTGTTGTCTGGAAACGTTCCATCTGCTTTATCATCGCTACCATACTGTTATAATGCTTATTTTCATTCAACTCTAAAGCTTTCTCTATAGCCCTAGGAGAACAAATCATAAGTGCCATTCCTGCAGGAAGTCCTAAACACTTTTGGACTGAAGCATACCAAATATCAGCACTCAACCAATCTAAATCTACTCCTCCTAAACTTGAAGTCACATCAGTCATAATCAAAGATTTCTTAAATCTTTGACGGACTTTGTGCATCATATTTTTACTTACTTTGGTAGCATTGGAAGTTTCATTGGGAGTCAGACAAATAGCCTCTGTATAGCTACTGTTTAGCTTCGATAATTTGTTTACTGAGATTTCCCTATGAATTGGATATTCAAATGCCATAGCATTCGCATCTAACTTCTTTTTATTTAAATACCATTTTTCACCAAATGCACCATTATAAATATGTGTACTGAATAAAGGTTTGTACGACTCTGAGAGTACCTCCCAACATTCTGTTGCTGAAGAGAGAAAAAAGATGGTGTAGTTTTTAGGAATATCAAGCTTCTTTTTCAAAAGCTTTATGGTCTCTTTGGACAAATCTACAAACTCTGGACTTCTGTGATTACAACTTAGAATACCAGTATCCATTGCCTCCATCATATACTCCTTCACTTGTGGATACACTTTAGAAGGTCCAGGGTAAAATGAAATCATTCCTATTATTTTTATAATTTAAATCTTGTCCAAAATTATCCAATCTGTTGTAAAAAACGTTGGATTTGTTGCTCATGCCAATAAATATCTTCTCCAAACAACGGGAAACCTACGTGCCCACCATATTTTGTAAGAATCAATTTCACATTTTCATTAGCTTCAGCTTCTTTTACAGGGTGGCATTCTTCTGTATAAAATGGATCATTTTGAGCTGAAATGATCAATGTCTTTTGGCGAATATTATCAATAAATTGTTTACTGCTACAGGTTTTCCAATAGTCTAAAGCATCTTTAAAACCATGAGCAGGTGCTGTATACATATTATCTATTTCCAAAAAACCTGTTGCTCTATCTAGCTCTTCAGCCGAGTAAGTACATTCTTCAAATTGACGTTTCTGATGAAGTTTCTTTTTTAGAGAATTCATGAAACGTTTTTGATAAAGAATATTTCCTGTTGTAGATATTTTGTTAGAGGCTGCATGCAAATCACAAGGAGCAGAAACCGCAACTAATCCTGCTACATTAGGATGAAGATTAGCACCTACTTCTCCTCCATACTTCAGTACTATATTTCCTCCCATACTAAATCCTACAAGTACGATTGCCTTATAATTATAGTGCGAAGCTACATGATCTATTGTCAGTCCTAAATCCTCTGTAAAACCACTGTGGTATGATCGATAAAGCAAATTAGGCTCACCGCTACATCCTCTAGAATTAGTGACAATTACATCCCAGCCTATGGCATTATAAGCCTTTGCAGAACCTAGAGCATATGTCGATTGTGAACTTCCTTCCAATCCATGAGCCAAAATAACACAATACTCACCACCTACTAAACTTCGATCAAGATCTATAAAATCACCATCTTGTGTTTTGATTCGTTCTCTATCATATTTGATATCAACTTGTCTGAAAAGATAGGGATAGATAGTACTAAAATGCCCTGATTTAAAAAGAAAATTTGGCTCGTAATCACTAAAAACTGGCATCGGTTCTGTCATAATATTTTAAGGATTTGGGTCAAATATAAATACATTTATAGAGAAAACACCTTTGAGTACAAATTGTGTTCTCAAAGGTGTTTTTTAATCTATTAGAAAGACTAAATATCATTTTCTATCTACCAGCAAGAAGGTAAAGTACAGCCATACGGACTGCTACTCCATTTTCTACTTGATCTAGAATAATTGCTTGCTCACTATCAGCCACGTCAGTTGTAATCTCCACTCCTCTATTGATTGGACCTGGGTGCATGATCACGATTTCCTTATCCAAAGAATCGATCAACTCTTTATTTACACCATAATACATCGAGTATTCTCTTGTAGAAGGGAAATTTTTCACAAGCTGACGTTCCATTTGGATACGTAAAATATTTGCTACATCACACCATTTAAGAGCCTTACGAATGTCATTTTCTACTTTAACTCCTAATTGATCGATATATTTTGGAATTAAAGTATTGGGCCCACAAACCATCACTTCCGCCCCTAACTTTTGAAGCGCAAAGATATTTGAAAGAGCAACTCGTGAATGAAGAATATCTCCAACGATAACTACTTTTTTCCCTGCAACATCACCCAATCTTTCTCTGATTGAAAAAGTGTCTAAAAGAGCTTGTGTTGGATGTTCATGAGTTCCATCGCCAGCATTTACAATATTTGCATTAATGTGTTTAGACAAGAAGTGTGGAGCTCCAGGGAAAGAGTGACGCATCACAATCATATCTACTTTCATAGATAGGATATTATTAACTGTATCTAATAATGTTTCTCCTTTCTTCACTGAACTACCCGAAGCAGAAAAGTTAATTACATCTGCCGAAAGTCTTTTTTCTGCTAATTCAAATGAAAGTTTTGTACGAGTAGAATTTTCAAAAAAGACATTAGCTATTGTCACATCTCTTAAAGAAGGAACCTTTTTAATTGGTCTATTAATCACTTCTTTGAAAGAATCAGCTGTCTCAAAAATAGTGTGTATATCTTTTTCTGTAAGATCTTTAATTCCAAGAAGGTGTCTAGTGCTTAACATAGCTCAGAATCTGTTGAAGTAAAATAATGATTAGTTTGTTAGTTAATTTTAGTCCTCTAAAGAAAGCCAAACACTCTCTTCTTCAGCTCCTGTTTCTTTCCATTCTACAGTTACTCGCTGAGACTGGATTGAATTTACGCTTTTACCAATGTAAGTAGGTTCGATAGGTACATCCCTACTATACTTTCGGTCTACCAATACTAACAATTCTACTTGTTTCGGTCTACCAAAGGTCAACATAGCACCCATAGCAGCACGAACAGTTCTACCTGTAAAAAGAACATCATCAACTAAGATTACTCTTTTGTCCTCGATAAGAAATGGGATCTCAGTTTTACTTGGCATCAATGGAGCTTCCCTTCTACCAAAATCGTCTCTATGGAATGTAATATCAAGTTTCCCAACAGACACATCTGTTCCATCCAATTCTTTAATTCTTTTTGCTATTCGATCTGCTAGAAGTACTCCTCTAGGTTGAAGACCTAGAATTAAGGAGTCTTTAAAATCTCCGTGATTTTCGATTAATTGCTGACATAAACGACTGATAGTTATGTCTAGCAATGCTTCGTTCATTATCTTGACCTTCGCCATACTAGATATTTATAAGGCTATATTTACTTTATATAATGGTAAATTCCATCTAATTGCTCCAAATCCGATAGACTTTCACACTTACTTATTGCTTGGTGAACTGTTCCACTTGGAAACTCTTTCAGCTCTTCAAAAGGAACAAATCTTATTTCCTTTATGATCTGTTCATTCTCTTCCAACTCAGGGTCAATACCTTGTTCTAGTTCACCTCCAAGAATATTTACACGAAAAAAAAACTCAACTGCATGTAAAGGTTTCTCTAAATATTCATGAGCGAATAAAAACCTTTCCACTTCTACAGTTAAGCCTGTCTCTTCTAAAAACTCTCTTTTTAATGCTGATTTAAGATCTTCTCCATAATCAACTCCACCTCCAGGAGGAACCCAAAGAAAGCCTTTATCTCCTAAAGAGCTATGTTTAATTAATAAGAGTTGGTTATCATCAATACACAAACCACAAACCCTTACTCGGAGTCTGTTTCCAAATTTCTCTTTGATTGCATTCGTTTGTGAGTCCATCTTATTGCGGTTTGGATAAATCTCCCAAAGATACAAAACGATTTTTTTTCATAAAGTATCACAATGTTTTTTATACAAAAAAAACCTCTTAGTCGAAACTAAGAGGTTAATATCTTTAGGTATGCTTTTTCCTAAATTAAGAACTTTGTGACAATGCTTCTGCACCACTAACGATCTCGAGAATTTCAGTAGTAATAGCAGCCTGTCTACTTTGGTTATAAAGAAGTGTAAGTTCTTTAATCAATTCCCCAGCATTATCTGTGGCTTTGTCCATCGCAGACATACGAGAACCTTGCTCAGAGGCATTAGAATCAAGAATCTTAGTGTAGAATTCGATCTTCATTGATTTAGGGATCAACTCAGAAATGATTTCTTCTTTCGAAGGTTCGAAAATGAAATCTAATTCTTTACCTGACTCTTTAGTCTCATCCTCTTTTTTTACTGCTGGCAAGAATAGGTCTGTTCTAGTTTCTTGAGTTACCACATTGATAAACTCATTATAAACTACCTCAACAGCATCGTACTTACCATCAAGGAAACCACTCATTGCATATTCAGCGACTTCCTTCGCTTTTTCGAAGCTAAGGTCCTGTAACAAGTCTCTATAAGTACTGTTTACATTTGCATTCAAACGTCTGAAAACATCATCACCTTTTGAACCAATAGTTAAAAGTTCTAAGTTTCCAGCTTCGTTTTGTGCTGAATATTTCTCAGTCATCAAGGATTTTGTAGCCTTGATCACGTTAGAATTGAAAGCTCCACAAAGACCTTTATCAGAGGTAATTAGCACAACCAACACATTCTCAACCTCTCTTTCTACAGAATAAGGGTTCCCGATAGTTACATCTGGCCCCAAAGTAGAAGAAACATTATCGATGATAGATGTCAATTTCTGCGAGTAAGGACGCATCTGCGTGATTTTCTCTTGTGCTCTACGCAATTTAGCTGCCGCTACCATTTTCATGGCCTTGGTAATCTGCTGCGTAGAGGTTACAGATCCGATCCTTTCTTTTACTTCTTTAAGACTTGCCATTAGCTCTCAAATTTAATTCTTAAGGGTTGAGTGAAAACCCAACCCTTAATGGCTATTATATAGAATAATTTTTAGCTACTTCTGTACCAACAGATTTCAAAGTTGCTTGTGCCTCATCTGTCCACTTACCTGAAGCGATTTCCTTCATTGTATCTTCAGATTTTTTCCAAAGAACATCAACGAATTCAGCAGAGAAAGCTTGCACTTTATCAACTGGAACTGGATCAAGAACACCTTTTGTAGAAGCGAAGATTACAGCTACCTGCTCTTCAACTCTCATTGGTGAGTACTGACCTTGTTTCAGCATCTCTTGGTTTTTCTGACCTCTTTCGATAGTCAATTTAGTTACAGGGTCCAAATCAGAACCAAACTTAGCAAATGCTTCCAATTCACGGAACTGAGCCAAGTCAAGTTTCAATGTACCTGCTACTTTCTTCATAGGTTTGATCTGAGCAGAACCTCCTACACGAGATACTGAGATACCTACGTTAATTGCTGGACGGATACCTGAGTCAAACAAGTTTTTCTCCAAGAAGATCTGTCCATCAGTAATCGAAATTACGTTTGTTGGGATATATGCAGAAACGTCACCCGATTGTGTTTCGATAATTGGAAGTGCAGTCAATGAACCACCACCTTTCACCATGCCTTTGATAGAGTCTGGAAGGTCATTCATGTTCTGTGCGATATCATCGTTATCGTTGATTTTCGCAGCTCTTTCCAATAGACGAGAGTGAACGTAGAAAATATCACCTGGATATGCCTCACGTCCTGGAGGACGTCTTAGAAGCAATGATACCTCACGATAAGCAACTGCTTGCTTAGAAAGGTCATCATAAATAATCAATGCATGGCCTCCCGTATCACGGATAAACTCACCAATAGCTGCACCTGCGAAAGGAGCATAATACTGCATTGGAGCTGGATCAGAAGCGTTAGCTGTTACAATAGTAGTATATGCCATTGCACCTGCTTTTTCCAAAGTAGATACAAGACCTGCTACTGTAGAAGCTTTCTGACCTACGGCTACATAGATACAGTGTACTGGCTCACCTTTATCGTAGAATTCTTTCTGGTTGATGATAGCATCAACTGCTACTGCAGTTTTACCAGTTTGACGGTCACCAATGATCAACTCACGCTGACCACGTCCGATTGGTACCATAGAGTCAATAGACTTGATACCTGTTTGAAGTGGTTGTTCTACAGGCTGACGGAACAATACACCAGGAGCTTTACGCTCCAAAGGCATTTCGTAAGTATCACCTTCAATTGGACCTTTACCATCAATTGGGTTACCAAGTGCATCCAATACACGACCAAATACGCCCTTACCTACTTGTAAAGAAGCAATACGGCCAGATCTTTTTACAGATGATCCTTCTGATACTTTAGAAGATTCACCAAAAAGTACCGCACCAACATTGTCCTCTTCAAGGTTAAGAACTAGTCCGATTAATCCACTTTCGAACTCCAAAAGTTCACCTGCTTCCGCATTTGTGAGTCCATAAATACGCGCAACACCGTCACCTACTTGAAGAACGGTTCCAACTTCTTCTAGTTCTGACTCAAACTTGAAATTGGAAAGTTGCTCTCTTAGAATCGCAGACACTTCGTCTGGTCTTACCTGAGCCATGCTAATTTATGTTTTAAGATTATTTTCAAAAATTTCTTTATACCAGTTGAGCTTTCAATTGGTTTAATTTTGATTTCACAGAGCGATCGATTTTCAAATCATCTCCGATATTCAAAACAAATCCTCCAATTAGCTCTTTATCTACTTCAGTATCCAAAAGGACCTTCTCTTTGCCAGAATACTTTGTTACCATTTGTACAAATGATGACTTCAGTGATTCATTAAGCTCAAAAGGAGTAGAAACTTTAGCAACCTGAATTTCATGCAAAGCATTGTATTCATTGATTACTGCTTCTGAGATTGACAGAAGAATAGCTTCTCTACCTTTAAAACTAACTAGCTTAAGAAAGTCAGCAGAAATTGGATCTAATGTAGCCTTAAAGAGACCTTCTAAAATCTCATTTTTCTTTTCAGAAGAAATGATAGGGTTAGACAGGACTACTCTAAGTTCACGACTTGCTAGCAAGGTATCTTTGACCTCAGTGAAATCTTGTTTTACAACTTCCAATTTCCCTTGGTCTTTCGCCATCGTAATAAGCGACTTTGCATACCTTTGAGCAGCTCTTGTATTAGCACTCATATTCCTAATGACTTAAAAGTTAAACCAAAGAATTTATAGTATGCCTTATCTTACGGCACTTACCTCTTCTACTAGCTCAGCAACAAGTTTTTCCTGAGCAGCATCTGTAGATAACTTCTCATTCAAAATCTTTTCAGCAATAGAAATTGACATTTCTGCCAATTGAGCTTTCACCTCATTCATTGCTGCTTGTCTTTCTGCTACAATTGAAGCATTAGCATTGTCTAAGATCAACTTAGCTTCAGTTTGAGCTTGCTCTTTCGCTTCTTGAACAATTTTATTAGCGTTAGCTTTTGCATCGTTCAAAATCTCTTCACGCTCAGCTCTCGCTTCCTTCTTCATATCCTCAATTGTAGACTTCAAGTCTGTAACTGAAGTACGAGCTTCCTCTGCATCTTTAAGCGCTTTATCGATCGAATCTTCACGATCTCTCAATGCAGCTGAGATTTGAGGAAAAACTTTAAGACCTAAGATGAGAAATACAATCAGGAAAGCTACCGCAGTCCAAAATATCAGACCTACTCCAGGAGTTACGATACTCATTTCTTCTCTATATATGTTTATAAAAAAAACAATTCAAGCTTTAAAGAGAACCTGAGCCTCGGCTACCCCTACAACTCAGGTTCTTGGTACGTCAATCTTTCTCTATTAAAGAGCGATCAACAAACATACTACTACTGCAAAAAGAGTAGCACCCTCAATCAAGGCTGCTGAGATAATCATTGCAGTTTGGATGTTACCTGCGATTTCTGGCTGACGAGCGATAGCTTCAACAGCGTTACCACCGATTTTACCGATACCCATACCAGCACCGATGATTGCAAGACCTGCACCGATAGCAGCACCAAATTGACCTACATTACCAGCCACTTCCATCAAAATAGATAACAACATGTGGATTAAACTTTAAAAGTTGAAAATTAATTAAAATATATAAATATGATCTTTATTCAGATTAATGATGATCTTGTACTGCATCACCTATAAATAATGCTGTTAGCAGCGTGAAAATGTAAGCTTGAAGTGCTGCTACAAAAAGTTCTAGGAAGAACAATGGAACAACGATCAAACCAACAGGAGCTGCAATAGCTGCATTTTGGAAGATGAAAATCATACATATGAATGACAAGATGATGATGTGACCTGCTGTAATGTTTGCAAATAGACGAACCATCAAGGCGAAAGGCTTAGAAAGCACACCAATAAGTTCTACTGCAGGCATCAAAGGAAGAGGAAACTTCAACCACCATGGCACACCAGGAGTATTGAAGATATGTCCCCAGTAATGCTTATTACCACTAAGGTTTACAATCAACATAGTAATAACTGCCATTGTCATTGTAAAGGCAATATTACCAGAAGTATTGGCTGCACCTGGTAGAAGTCCTAACAAGTTGTTTATCCAAATAAAGAAGAATAAACACAACAAATAAGGGAAGTACTTCATGTACTTTTTCTTACCCAAGTTAGGAATAGCAATTTCATCTCTTACGAAAATGATAATTGGCTCAACCAAAGATTGGATTCCTTTTGGAGCTTGTCCTGGACGCTTCTTGTAACCGTTTGCAACAGCACTGAAAACAATCAACATAATAATTACCGAAAGCAACATTGAAGCTGCGTTTTTAGTAATTGACAGATCGATTGGATGTGCTCCACTCAATTCTGTGATGTGTCCATGATCTAATTTATACTCACGATCATCTTTTTTGACAGTGTGTCCATGATCAAAAGCACTAGACATAAAAACATCTAAATTACCATCGGTATAAAGGATAACAGGAAGAGGTATCGACAAGTGATGTTCGTGCCCTTCTTCGTCTTCCCAGTCGGCAAAGTGCCAACTATAATCGTCAATAACGTGGTGGATAATCAGTTCACCCACATTCAATTCTTCCCCTCCGTTATCTTCTCCTGTAGCAGCAGCTTGAGCCGAGTTTAGGCCAAACCAACCGCATAAGGCGATACTAAGGATCCAAATTCTCACCGCAGAAATGTTCAAGTTCTTCATTGGAATCTTTAATCTCTATCAGATTTTTGGCGCAATTTAGAGAATAAGTTAATAATTTCAAACACAGTGAACGAGAAATAGAAAATGAAAAATGCAATCGTAAACTGCAATTTCAAATCTGGAAATTTAAAGAAGTATAAAACGATCACAATCAATGAAAAAAACATTCGAAAGATCATTACTCCCATAAAATAATTTCCCAGCTCAAAGATACCTTGCTTACCTCCAGACATTGTCACAAAGTAAGATATCAACACCAAAAACACGTTAAATCCTAACGATGTAATCACCAAATGTAAGGGCATCTCCGCTATCTCCCACTCTCCGACTAAAAAACTTCCAACCGAAAAAAGTATTGTTAAGACGAATGTCCCAATTAGAAACACTTTGTTTTGTCCTAGCATTATCTCCACCTTTTAAACTTACTACTGCTTTTATTTTTCAGTACAAACTTAAGGCTTTCTTCTTAAGGCATAAAGTAATTCGAGCGTAATTTTCACATTTTTAGTTTAGGAAATGAAATTTTTTGGACTTTTTTTATGCTAAAGAATTGAAAAAAATTCACAAGAATTTAATATTATTTGCTAATGCAGCTTAAAATCAGCTTAATATGAGCTTTTTATCTTTCTTCTATTTTTTGCGTCTTTTCCCCCAATTTTTAAGGTCTTTCACAATTTTCTTCAAATTTTCCTTCTTACCTGGATGATAAAAAATATGTTCATCAAAGGCCGGAAGTAATTTTGCATTGGTTTCATGACCGAAAATAACTTGAAAGAAAAAATGACCTTTATCACGTCGATCTCTAATTTCTAAAGACAGTTTTGGATCAAGCTGTGGCATATCTCCATCCGTCAACAATAAAACATCAGCAGATTTGTACGGTTTCTCAGCTAAAAGGTCTAAGCTTTTACGGATTGCTTTTGAAGTATCTGTTCCTCCTGCAAACGACATTTTTAAAAACTCAATCAATTCTTGTAAGGAATGCTGGAATTGGGTTAACTCTAAAGTTTGAATCTCTTTTGAGAATGAAATCAAAAAACACTTTCTATTCTCCCTCAGTGCAACTTTCAACAAGCCAAAACATAAAACTTTAGCTGTTTTTTCAGCTACACCCCACATAGAAGCACTTGTATCAACACAAATAATTATTGGACCTTTTCTATTTTCATCTCCTTCACCACTTTTTTTCTTCTTTTCGTCTTCTGTCTTTAGCTTATCTTTCCCTGTTAATTGAAAAGTTTGAAGTTTCTTTTCTGCATATTTTTGAAAAAAGATAGTCGAAGTTTTCTCCTCGCTCAACAGTGATAGTTCAATAGGAAGTACATATGACAGTTCATTACTTTCATGCACTCCAACTACTTCTTCTTTTCTTGAATAACTTATTTGGATTTTTTCTTTAACAACACCCTCCAGATCTTTATCCATCAACTCTTGTTCAGCCTTACGATACCTACCCAGAAGATCTGCTAATTCTTGTAATTCACCTTCATTTTCTAATAATTCATCGTAATGCTCCAACACTTTAAAACCAGTATCTCGCCATACACCTTTTGTCTTCCCTACAAGCTTACTGTAAGAATTTGTGAATGGATCTAGCATTTTTTCAAGCTTTAGATATTTCTCAACTTTCTTATTGAGACGCTTCATACGTTCTCTCTTCCCACCCTTATTGCTGTTTTTTTGTTTACCGAAAGTCAATTTTTTCGATAATGAAGACAGCATTCTTGAAACCTTATTTTTCTTTTGATTAGAGTTTTGAGACTTGGAAGATGACGAGCTAAAAGAAGCAGACTTTTTAATTTTAATCTGCTCCTCTAAAAACTTTATAAGGTCTAAAACCACCTCTTTCCTTAAAGCATCATGTTTTTTGAGTTGATCTTGAAGTCCTGGAGTATCCAATACTTCATGAACAATATCATAAAGCCAACTAAAATCTGAGGAATTCGATGTCTGTCGGTGAGTAATATTTTTTCCTTTAGCAACCCGTTCAAGATAAGCACATAAATTCTTTCGTTGTTTCCGACTACCCAAAGTGCCGAAAAGACGAAACATTTCGAGCTTTTCTTCTAAACGTTGGTCTATATCTTGGTCTTTACTTTCAAGCACATTATTTCAATTATCATAAAACAGAATACATAAAAACAATTACGAGCGATATGATGACTTCACCTTCTCGATCTTCAGCTTTCTTTCTAGAACAACTCTTAAAGTCTCATTCAGTGAATCGTGAAATAAATTTTGCGTCTGTTCATTCAAGAATAGACTGCCTACTACTTTCTCACTTGCTCGATAATCTGCAATTTGTTCAGCTACCTCATTTAGATAATTGAGTATTTGATTTGCCTCTTGATCGAATTCGGCCACCTTTTCTTGTGATATTTTTCGAATAACAAATCCTGTACGTTGCTGTTGTGAAGACTTCAGCTTAAACCTTCTATATGTATTATTGATACTCACCTCCACCTCATCGGCTGCGAGCTTACTGATAGAATATTTTTGAGATTGGGAAGATGCATTATAAAGGGACATGGTCGTAATTGCCCCTGATAAAATCTCAAAATCTTCTTTTAAAATGCGGTCAAAAGAACTATCGAAATTGCTAATTCGGTAATATCTCTCATCAAACAGTTCGGGTAAATACGCATTTAGCGTCTTTGCTTCTTTCGTTTCTTCCTCTACTTCTTCTTGAAACTCATCAATTTTATTTTTCAACGCATCAAGACTGAATTTTGTACTAAATCCATATTTTTGAATTGCTTCACCAACCCATCTTGCCACCAAATCCATTTGTACTGGGTTATTCCAAATACAATGCATCATCACAAAACAATCCATCAGATCAACTTCTTTCCGTCCATTTAAGAAAGCAGATGTTCGTATCAGACGAATGATTTTTCGCCATCTCCTATCAGAAACATAGATTATATCGTCATGATTAGCTTTTTGCTGAGACTCGGTATTATATGATTTGATGTACTTTCGGATGACTGAAATGACTTTACGAACTTCTTTGGGAACTTCTATTTCATCAATTAAAGCATCCCAATGTGCCAATTCTTCAACTGAAATTTGAAGATTTTGGTCTAGTTCTATATCCTCAGGAATAGTGGAAGTAATCATATCAAAGAAATGATCATCTTCTTGAATCCCATAAACATAATATCTCAATAAGAAACGATCCCACAACGCTTCGAGTCCTTCACCCCGCGCTGGAAGCTCATTGGACGCAGCAAGAAGACCTTGAAGTTTTACTTTAACTTCTTGTTCTCCATTTCTATAAAGTTTTTCATTGATGACTGTCAATAATGCATTTTGGATAGATGGCCCTGCTTTCCAGATTTCATCTAAAAATACAACAGAAGCTCCAGGCAAGTAATGATCGGTTAGTCTTTCAAACTTATCTTCCTTACTTAACTTGTGAATAGAAACAGGTCCAAATATTTCATCGGGAGTACTGAATCTATTCATTAAGTATTCAAAAGACTTTCCATCTTTGAAAGCATGCTTTAATCTCCTTGCTACCATACTTTTTGCTACACCCGGAGGGCCTAACATAAAAATACTTTCACCCGCAATTGCACTTAAAAAAGCTAACGCAATTACTTCTTCTCTTTCATAAAGACCTACACTCATTTCATTTAAGAGCTGTGAAGTCCTTACTTTTATAGAATTAAATTCGTTTGTAATCATTGTATCAATGCCAACACTTGGTCGTGTCGGGTACTTGGTTAGTAGTCTTTACGGTTACGCTGTTCTTACAGGGAAGAACTACCTTATAACAGATAGTGAGTTAGAGATGTTTAATATGAGTTATGGCATAAGCCGAATATTCCTTCTTTATTCTCCCCTACTACATATCAATATGATACAATTTTTTGATTTTTCAAAACAATTAATCGGTGGTGATTTTCCTCGAGTTCGACAAGAAATTTTGAGATAATTGAATCAAATACTGAAACTGATTCTCCACTAACATCACATCCGTCAAAAGATATTTTGTCTCTGTTTCTATTTGTCCTTCCTGAATTTCTTCAATTCGTTTATTAATCAACTCAGAATTTCTAGTAGATAATTTCTCAAGTTCTTCTATTTGAAAAGAGGTTTCATTTTCTCTAGAATGTGTTGAAATCAGATTCTTTTCTGCTTGGGTTAGAATTTTACTAATCTCTTTTCTCAAGTCTTTAAATTCTGGAAAAAGAAACTGTTGAGGTATCGTTTTACGATAGACAGCCAAAGTAGCTGTGTGTGCTGCAAATTCTTGACTGTAAATCACGAAGGAGTGAATATGTGTTTTATCTTTCTGATATCTTTTAGGCTCTGCCAACATACTTTGAAAAGAATCTACAAGGTTTGCATTTTCTATATATGCTTGCTTTCTCGCTAACTTAAAGTTGTTCTCATTATAGTCTTCACCCGTATAAATCTTCATCACCTCCATCAAATAGCTATGATTGGCTTTCAGAACGGCTTGAAGTTTCGTTTTAGAATTTTTGTATTCCCAATTTGGGAAAATCAAATAATTCGCGATCCATGCTAAAGAAGCCCCAACAAGGTTATCTACAATCCTAATCCATGCAATATCCATATCTCCTCCTTTCGAAAAAGAAAATAGAAGAATGGCATAAGGCGTAATAAACAGCACTCCAAGTCCATAATTAAAACTCAGAAGAGAAAACGTAGCTAGCGTGAAAGCAAACAGTAGTGTAAATGAAATAAATGAATTCGAGATAAATGGAAAAATCAGAAAACTGATTCCACCTCCAAAAATCGTCCCTAATGCTCTTTCAAAAACTCGTTGTTTGGTTGCGCTAAAACTTGGCTTTAGAATTACGACAATAGCCAATAAAGCCCAATACCCTTCTTGAACTCCTAAAAATCGGACAACAACAAAAGCCAAACTCACTGTTGCAGACATTCTGATTGCATGCCTGAAGTATGCAGATTCTAAACTAAGGTTATTCAGTAGTTTCTGTATAGAATAACTTGTAGGTGCGGTAAATGCTGAAAGCGTTAACTCTTTTGGCTGATCAATCTTCAGATCAACTGAAGGGTTACTGTATTTCCCTGTTCTTAGTAGTTTTCGATTAAGCCTAGAGAAGTTTCTAAGAATATTCTTAAGTGCCACTAAATGTCTGAATGGGTAATCTTCTACATGTAACTTAATGAGTTCATCTACTTCAGCTACCAATTCTTGTATTACTTCCTCCTGATCATTCGTACTTTTCCAACGCTCTCCTCTCTGAATATGATAGCCCATTTCTATCATTTGTTCTCCAATGGCATTGAAAACACCTCCAACTTTGCTCATCAAGCTTGAGGGCATTGAGTTATTCAATTCTTCATAGTCATAATGAATCACATTAGCCATCTCATACAGATCGACCACTCGCTTGAGTAGAATGACCATTGATCGACCTAAACGAGTTGTCCCCTGTAAAGCTGACCTTCTATTTAATAATAACTCTCTGACTTTATTCTGTTGCACCGAGACATTTAACTGCTGCTTAATCAGACTATCGGATAAAGAATCCGTAGCACCTACATGCCCGTAAAGTTTTGATTTCAGTTGAATATACTTTCCTGTTTCAAGATATGTAGCAGACAATTCGTTTTGAATCATCTGATAAGGTTTTACGCCCCAAAAAAGTAACGAAATAAAAGAATATCCTATTCCTCCTGCAAGTGTCCAAGAAGCAAAAAGAAAAGCCTCTAATGGTGTCCTTTCTACAGAAAATGAAAATGTAAGTGCAATCATAGTTGCTGTTCCTATCATTGCAGCTCTATTTCCATAGACTGAAATAATAGATAAGAAAAAGCATGCACAGACAATAAACAATAAAAGGGATATAAAATAGGGAGCTAAAAAGCTTCCAATGAAGGTTATCGCAAATACAAAAATATTCGCTACTAGAAGACCATTAAACTTTTCCTTGAAAGTTCCTGGAGAATCGGAAAGACCAAGACACATCGCTCCAACACCTGCTATCACCCCCGTACTGATATCTCCCAAAATAGCACCCAATATGATAGGTACAACTATCGCTATTGTCATTCTTAAACCCGACAATAGATAAGTCTTTCTCAAATATGATTTTAGATTTTTCACTTTCTCCTAATTCCTCTAGGTTATTTATGCTGTAAAACTAGTATATAAACAGTTATTATGGGAAAAATTAAAACAACAGTTCCTTATAATAAATAGAAATAAAAAAGGAAGGTTTTAAAATAACCTTCCTTTCTTTAAAAATAAAGTATGTTTTCTAAACTCTAGAATACTTCTCCAAAGTCAGCATATAAATTTCCTCCATTAGGTCCAAATCCATAATCAACACGAATGTTGGCAGGATCTTTCTTATTGATATTAAAACGAAGTCCTACACCAAAACTTGTTTCAAATCTTGAAGCAGAAATATCACCTAGTGTTTCAGCTACTTGCCCAACTCCAGCAAAAGCTACAGCACCCCATCTACCATAGATGTGTTGTCTCCACTCTGTTTGGAAAGCGATCATGTGATTATCTCTGAACTGACCGTAGTATGTTCCTCTCATCATTAGCTTTCCTCCCATCATCCCTACTTCTCTGAAAGGAGCATCTCCTGTCGTAAACTGCATAAGCGTATGCAATCCTAATACACTTTCACCATTAAAGAATGAGAAATACTTACGTCCATCAATTTTATACTGTCCATAAGTTTGAGTACTTCCGAAGTTTTCACTGTGCCAGTAAGATGATAATTCCAGATAAAAACCTTTAGATGGAGCTAAAACACTATTTCTAGTATCCCAAACCATGACTAAACCTAGACCTAAAGATGCGTTCTTTCCACTCGTATTTTCATCACCCATTCCTAGAATTCTATCGTAGTCTTCAAGAGCTTTAATCTCACTCCATACTTCTGGATCATCAAACCCGACATCCCACATGTTAAAGTATCTAGCTTGTGCACCTACAAAAAGTCCATTACCTAGACCTCTCATAAACGCTTGCTCTACATAAAACATTTTCCATTCCATTAATGCTGCAGAGTCTAATTGCGACTCTCCAAACCCATAAAACTTCTCAGGGAAATCTTTATATGAAATAAAGCCATTAAACATCCACTCTTCTCCAGGAAGAATAAAGTTGTTTTCAGCTCCAATATTCATTTGATTATTGAGCGTATAATTCCCCCACGCTCTATAAAATGATGGTCTTGTCTCTTCTCCTGCATTTGCAAACTTAAACTGTCTCAAAAACAAAGCACCAAATTCTACACTCGTTTCAGGAGTGTATGATGCATAAGGAAAAAAAGTACTTTTTGGCTCATACCCCGTTGTGTCTGTCAAAACTGTATCTGCCTCTTGAGCAAATAAGAATGATAGCGGAAGTAGAAGTAAAAAAAATAAATTAACTAGTCTTTTCATGGTCGTTTCTACATTTGTTCACCTCTTGTATCAAAGCAGTTTGTTTAAAGTCAACTCCTTTCATACGCATACATTTGACAAAAATATTAAACAAATTATAAAAAAAGTTATATTTCTGCATAAAAAAACTCCTAGAAAATCATATTCTAGGAGTTTTTTTCGAAGTTTAAATAAACTTTAAGAGAACTACTCTGCAGATGCTTCAGCAGTTTCTTCAACTTTCACTTCTTCTACGACAGTAGAATCTGCTACTGTAGAGTCAGCCACTGCGACAGCGGTAGAATCAACTACTGCAGAATCAACTGCTGCTACTTCAGCAACAGCTACTTCTTCTGTTGCCTCAGTTGTTGTTTCTTCTTTCTGTGTTTGAGCACACTGATAAAGACTTACTGTCATAAAAAATAAACACGCAATCGGGAAAAGTTGCTTTGTTCTCATGATACCTACTGAAAAAGTTAAAAGTTTGAGGGAAATTGTAATTATTCGTACTGAATTTAACTAGAATAGGACAAAAATCATAACGTTTTGTAATTTTTCTTAATTAAAATTCAATAATTCATCATTTTTTCACCTCATTTAAATCTTATAGAAATAAAAAATGGAAAATCAGGCTAAAAATTTAACCTAGATTTCAAATATCACGATTTAACCACTGATGTACCTCCTCGGCTAACTTTTCAACAGATTTATCTTTTACGAATAAACGGAAGTCTGATTTTGTATAAAAAGGCAGTCTTGCATTGTATTTTTCTTCTAAGGATTTTGAGACTGTCAAAAGGTCTTCTGCGTGACTTAACAATGGACGGGTACCTTTTTGGGATAATACTCTTTCCGCCAACTGCTCAATATCTGCATCAATAAATATTGAAATACCATTATTTTTGATAAAATCCATATTATCAAAAAAACATGGAGCTCCTCCTCCTGTTGCTATGACAGCATTGTCTACAAGATTGTCATGAAGGACTTTCTGTTCTACTTTTCTAAAATAGTCTTCACCTTCGGTCTCAAAAATCTGAGGAATTGTTCTATTTTCTACATTTTCAATCTCTGTATCTAGATCGACAAATGTGTAATTCAATTTTTCTGCTAATGCTTTACCCAAAGTAGATTTCCCACATCCTGGCATTCCTACCAAATATATCCTACGCTTACTCATCTATTCTTACTCTTGGATCTAAAAATGCATATAAAATATCTACGAATATATTTACCAATATAAATATTGTTCCAACCATAATCGTCGCCCCCATCACGATTGGTAAATCCATATTCTCAACAGCTTGAATGGTTTTATAACCGATCCCTTTCCATTTAAAAATGTACTCGATAAAAAATGCTCCTGCCATTAGAGAAGCTAACCAGCCTGTTACTGTAGTCAGTACTGGATTCAAAGCATTTCTTAAAGCATGTACAAATACGACTTTAATAAAACCAAGGCCTTTTGCTCTTGCCGTTCTTATATAATCCTGATTTAAAACTTCAAGTAAAGAGCTTCTTGTCATCTGTGTGATGATTGAAAGCGGTCTTATTCCTAAAGTAATCGCAGGTAAAATAATATTTTGAAGTTTCATCACTTTCTTTCCACTCGGAAGTGTTTCATACAATGAACCTGTCATTGACAAACCTGTAAAATCACCAAAGTAATAGCCGAAAGTAATCGAAATAATAATTGCAGAAACAAAGGTTGGAATTGAAATACCAAAGGTAGATAGAGCCACAAAGAAGTGATCCCAAAAAGAATCTTTATTGAGCGCTGATAAAACGCCGAAGATTACACCCAAAAAAGTAGAGATCAGCATGGCGGCTAGAGATAACAGAATTGTACCTGGAAGATATTCCAACAATACATCTATTACTCGTTTATTGGTTTGAAAAGACTTACCGAGATAAGGTTTTTTCAATACGACCTGTGAATCATTTACCGAGAATAACTTTTGATAGTCATACTTGTATTCATTTTGAGGCGTGTCTTCATAGACACTAATGAAAGATAAATCATTCAAGTAATTTACAAGCTGAACTGAAACAGGTTTGTCTAAGCCTAACTCTTTTCTCATCTCTTCACGCTCAGACATTGTAGTACTGTAACCTGCCATCATAGAAACAGGATCACCTGGGAGCAATTGAAAAAGTGAAAAAACGACTAGAACTATACCTATTAAGACAAAAAAGCTATGTACAAATCTTTTCGCAAGAAATCTAATCATTCTTCTGACAGTATTTACGCTAAGAAAATTAGCTAATCATGGAATTATACCAAAATTAATTCTTTATACACTGTTTCCTAAAAAATAACGCTCTTTATTACAAATAAAATGGAAGAGTAGACAATTCTACTCTCCCATTTTACGAACATCTACATATTCACCACTATCATATTTGAATAAAGATGAAAAGGCCTTATCAAAAACTTGAGCAGCTTCAGCAGGTTTTGGCATCGTAGGTGTATTTCTAGCAGCTTTCAGTCTTTTTGCACTAGGAAACTTTTCCTCATCCAATTCATCACCACACAAATAATCCTGCATTGCAGTATCTACCAAACCGGGAGCAAAAGAATTGAATTGTACTTCTGGATGTTCGGCAGCATAAAGTTTAATGAGCATATTTAAGCTTGCTTTCGATAAAGAATAGGCAGACCACCCTCGATTTCCATTTACACTTGCTCCCGATGAAATTGCTACCACTTGCTTCAAAGCCCTTTCGCTATTCAAGAGTTCATCAAGAATCAATTTATTTGCCCAAACATTCACATCCATCACATTTCGGATTTCAGAAATGGAAGTATCTACCATATCTTTTATTTCTCCGATAATCCCTGCATTCAAAACGGCCAAATCAATTTGATTAACGTTTTCTAGCAAAGATTTCAATTGAAGTGAAACACCTTCCAAATCATTCAAGTCGATTGATTTGAAATGAAAATTTGAGAAAGAAGTAAACTCATCAGGCTGTCTTCTACTCAATGCATAAACTTCAGCACCTTCTTCTAGGTAATGTTTTGTCAAACCATAACCAATACCCGAACTACAACCTGTGATAAATACAACTCTTTTATTACTCATTCTATTTTTGAAATTATAAATCTTCTAATAATTGATTGAAAGTAAATTCATCTGGAATCAGGACTTGTCTTGCTTTACTTCCTTCGTTTGGTCCCACAATACCTGCAGCTTCCAACTGATCCATGATTCGACCGGCACGGTTATACCCCAGACTCAGTTTACGTTGAATCAAAGATGTACTTCCTTGTTGAGTTAGAATAATCAATCGAGCGGCATCTTCAAAAAGAGCATCTCGTTCTCTCATATCAAGACCTGCTACTCCTCCAGAACTTTTTTGTTCTTCCTCAAACTCTGGGAGTAAATAAGCGGTATCGTATCCTTTCTGCTCGCCAATAAAATCGCATAACCCTTCTACTTCTTCCGTATCAATGAAAGCACATTGCAATCTGGTCATTTCATTTCCAGAATAATAAAGCATATCTCCCATTCCCACTAGTTGCTCTGCTCCTGGATTATCCAAGATTGTTCTCGAGTCAATTTTAGAACTTACTCTAAATGATAAACGAGCAGGGAAATTCGCTTTAATTTTACCTGTAATAACATCCACAGAAGGTCTTTGCGTGGCTACAACCAAATGAATTCCGATAGCTCGAGCTAATTGTGCTAAACGTGCAATTGGTAATTCAATGTCTTTGTCTGCCGTCATCATTAAATCTGCCAACTCATCGATGAATAGAACTATAAACGGTAAATATCTATGCCCTTTATTCGGATTCAGTCTTCTATCTTGGAATTTCTTATTGTATTCCTTAAGGTTTCTACACTTGGCATTTTTTAGTAAGTCATACCTCGAATCCATTTCACGACAAAGTGAATTCAAAACATGAATGGCTTGAGAAGTATCTGTAATAATCGCCTCTTCTGCATCAGGTAAACTCGCCAAGAACTGCTTCTCGATCTTATTAAAAATAGATAGTTCTACTTTTTTAGGATCGATCATCACAAACTTCAATTCAGAAGGATGCTTTTTATAAAGCAGCGATGCCAACAGCACATTTATACCCACAGATTTACCTTGACCTGTCGCCCCTGCCATTAAGAGGTGAGGCATTTTAGCCAAATCTGCAATATAAACTTCATTTGAAATGGTACGTCCTAGGGCTACTGGAAGACTCATATCGTTCTCCATAAACTTTGAAGTAGCCAATACCGAACGAATAGAAACCATTTTTCTATTTTTATTAGGAACTTCAATTCCAATCGTTCCTTTTCCTGGGATTGGTGCAATAATTCTAATCCCAATTGCAGCCAAACTCAAGGCGATATCATCTTCTAGGCTCTTAATCTTAGATACTTTAACTCCTCGCTCGGGAACAATTTCATACAAGGTCACTGTAGGGCCAATAACTGCAGAAATCGTATCTACCTCTATTTTGAAGTGGTGCAAAGTCTGCATGATTCGCATCTTGTTTTCCTCTAGCTCATCTTCAGATACATCAATATCTTCAATAGCAGTATCATGCAATAAATCAATATCTGGATATTTATAATGAGGTAAGTCTAAATGAGGATCGTAGTAACTTGAATCTTCAATAATCAACTGCTCGCCTTGATGTAACGAACTCACATCAGCTCGATCAACATCATCTGTATGCTGTACTGACATGGTAGATTTAGACACTACTTTTTCTTCAACCTCTTCATATTCGACCTCAAGTTCTGCGGGTTCTTCCTCTTCAACCTGTTGCTGTGGTTGAGGTATTTGAGGAACTTGAGAAGGAACCACAGCTGTAGTTTTCACTACTTCTTGCACAGGCTTCGGCTCTTCGGCCAATGGCTTAGGCTCCTCTTTTTGAAATTCAGGTTCTTCTGAAACAGGCATCAATCCATGACTCTGTATTTCTACCTTTTCAGCTTTTCGTTCAATTGTATCTGTTTTTTCTTCTTGAACTTTCGGGGTAGTTACAACTTTTTCTTCCTCAGCTTCAGGATACGGCAGTTGTTCTTTAGAAATCAAAACTTCAGGCTCTGGCAATGCCACCACTTCTGGTACAAAATCCGAAGCTTTTTCATCTTTCTCAGCAACTGTATTCTTTTCCTCAGTTGTATCTTTTCTATAATCTAATGGCTCATCTGGAACATTTGTTCGTAAAGCTTGATGATACAATGACTTCTGAGGTTCTGCCTTTTTCTCTTCTTTCTTTACAACTTCTAATTTAGGCTTGAATGGAATTACCTTTGGTTCTGGTAAAACTTCTTTCTTTTCCGTTTTTATAGGCTTTGGTTCCTCTTTTTGAACAGGCTCTTGATATGTAGTTTTTGGCTCTATTACCTCTTTTCTTACTTCTGTAGGTTTTGATTCAATTATAGGTTCTTCCTCAATCGATGTTGATACTACTTGTTGAGCAATTGTATCTTTTGGTTCATCCTCAACTATCTGTTCCTCTTCTTTTATTACTGTCTCCCAATTGTCTTCATCATCGAAAGCAGCTACAGATTCAGAATAATCATCCTCAACAAAATCGTTTTGAGGCTCAGAAAATTGATTCCCAAAATCATTCTGTTGTTCTTGAATTCCTTGATTATGAAATTGAGTATTATTATAGGTTTCTTCTTCAAACTCTTCAGAATATTCTTCGTTTGAAATTTCTTCTTTCTTTTGAAAACGCGCTAAATAAGGCTCAATCTGCTCACGTAGTTGATCCACCCACTGAAAAAGTGTTTCTAGACTTACAATATTCACGACAAAAATACAGAGCGAGACAATCAGTACGATAATCGTACCTCCTCCGAATGCATTATTTAGAGCTTCGGCACAAGCTAGACCAACTCCACCACACATAAATGCAAGTGTTGAAGGCTCATCACTACCCGCCACAATGTACCCTAGCAGAAGACTAATCCATGCCGTAAAGAAAAAAGTATAGACAAATATAGTATTGAAATCTACTAATCGTTTTTTAGAAATTAACTCGTAGCCTGTGGTAAAGAAAATAGGAACGATTAACAATGATGGTACTCCAATCAAATGATAAATAAAGAAATGGGCAATCCCTGCCCCTGCTATACCCAACCAGTTTTCTACTTTCTCTGTAGGAGAAAATATATCTTTAAACTGCATTGCTTCTACCACGCTCTGATCTGCCATTCCCGAGAAAAGATAGGAGATCAAAGACAAAAACATGAACAGTGATATTCCGATTAAGAATATCCCCAAACTCATTTGTAGTTTATAGCTCTGTAAAAAAGATTCAAACTTGAAGTCACTCTTCTTATCTTCCAATACTTCTTGTTCTTCTTCACGCGCTTCAAGTGGAGCGTTTCCTACATTCCTTGGTTGATTTTTAGCTGCTGCCCTATATGTATTCCTTCTGTAATTTGAGCCCTTTTCCATATGGAGTATTAAGGTTTTAGTTCTTTCTACCCTAAAAAATGAAAGCCTCAGATGTTAAGTAAGTGCTTTCCAAGCAGAAATATGTATTCGAGATTATTTGATTTTGTTACAGTTCTAAATTTAAAAATTTAAATATTAATCTGTACCATTTTTACATTATTCATTGAAAATACAATTTCGGTTCACTTAAGAATTCTTCAGTTTAGGGCATAAAAAAAGGTGTCTTGCCTGAATACAAAACACCTTCCTAAAACTTATAGGAATTAAATTTTAGTGACTTCCACAAGTTTTCCCCGCACCAATCACAATTGAGAAACCTTCTGCTACATAATCCATACTTGCAGTTTGTAAAGCTTCTACGACTTCCTTCTCATAATACAAATTGAAGCCTTCATAATTTTCTACATGATCGCCTTCAGAAGCTTCTTTTACCATAATCATTTGGAATGATGGATCGCCATTAACTTCGCCTGCATAAAAAATACGCATACCCGTCCATCCAAACTTATTATTTTCTAATATCTTCTTTAGCGCTTTTTGCGCAAATCCTGTAATCTCCATAACATCAAAATTTTCTCAAATCTATAAAAAGCTGAGCGAATGTTCCCTTAATAAGTGAAAACTTAAATCAACTAAAAACATTACTTTGTAAAATATTCATAATCTCTTCAATACTTTTAGCCTCAAAGATAGGTGTAGCTCTTCTGTTATCAATTTGTTCTCCTGCCAACTTTTCAGCCCAACCACCTTCTTGTGTATACGCAATTATATTTTTTCCTAACTGCCATGCAAAAGCCATTTCTGAAAGAGTCCCTGCTCCTCCACCTAAAGCAATTACGATGTCAGCGGTATTCACTACTATAAAATTACGGGCAATCCCAATCCCTGTAGGAATCACAATATCACAATACGGATTTGCATCTTCTTTATCAGAACTCGGTAAAATACCAATAGAAAAAGGAGAAATAACATTCTTCCCACCTTTACAGACAGCTTCCATCACTCCTCCTTTTCCTCCACAGACAACCATCAAATTAGCTTTCGCTAGCTCTTCTCCTAGCTGATAAGCAAACTGATACAAGACTTCAGAACAAAGATTAGCATTAGGCCCTATCACCCCTACAATTTTTGGTTTAGTCATTTTTAATTGATTAGAATCTATTGGTTTTATTAAATGAAGAAACTGAAAATTTCTGTAAGATTTTGCACTTATGGAAGAAAGCTTGTAATATAAGTGTAGTAAATACAGAAATTACTAATTCAATTATCAAAAACGATACTATTATGAAATCAATGCAACAATGGCTAGATGAATATGGAGAAAGCCATAAAAATCCGACGAATAAATTGATTCATTGGATTTGTGTACCAGCCATCTTTTTTTGTGTATTGGCACTCTTTTCTGAAATTCCATCAGATATGTTAAAGAACTTATTTCCTGCTGCATATCAACCCTACATCCACTGGGGAACAGTAGTTGTTATTTTAGGTCTCTTATTTTATTTGAGAATTTCTGTAACAATGTTTTTAGGAATGGCGGCTGTATCAAGCCTTTGTCTTTATGGAATTAAAGTCCTAAATGTATGGGGAGTTATTCCTGTTTGGCAAATTGCACTGATCGTATTTGTTGCAGCTTGGATTGGTCAATTCTACGGACATAAAGTGGAAGGAAAAAAACCTTCATTCTTCAAAGACTTGCAATTTCTGATGATTGGTCCAGCTTGGTTATTGGGCTTCATCTACAAGAAAATAGGAATAAGCTACTAAACTGAAAAGCTCAGTTTGTACGACTTACCAACACAACAAAGGAGAATTTCTGTCAAAGACTGAAATTCTCCTTCACGTATCGGGTATTGTATTATATCTCTATCTTTTCTGCCAGCTAATGTTTCCTGTTACGCCTGTTATAGGGTAACCATTCTGCAAATACATCATATTGGACTGTCTCCAAAGATAATGCGACTTGATGAAAAATCTATAATTTCTCGGTGGCTCTGCACTTCCCCAATCCGTTGACTGATGCTCCAGTATACCTTTTCCTTTCTTAATAACATTTACATCATACAGTCCCGCATTCCACGGACTCTGCGCCAATTCCCGAGATGCTTCATTCATCGCCTTTGAAGAGACACTCTCTTTATTATTAAAATCAAAATCGCTTACAGTTTCACCTGTAACTTCATTCCACTCTCTTGGAATGCCTACTTTCGGAAGCCACTTTTCATTACTATTATTTAAATTGATATTACTACTTTTGCTCAAATAGGATTTGCTTGTCTGATTTACCTTACTCGATTCACTCTTTTTATTCAGACTAATATATGATCCACGTGTTTTACCTACTTCTTGAGCTTGTGCACTTCCAATTACAAATAATACAGAAACAAATAGCCCTAAGAGATACTTCATATAGCAGATTAAGTAAATTGTTTTAGCATACTGTACCTATATTAACCAATATTGATAAAATTGAGTTCGTGCTAAAAACTATAAATCTCAGCTATGTAATTTGAAGATTTCTTTGGGCAAAAAAAGTGTTCTTAAAGGTCTATTTAAGCTATTTTTTATCCGATTTCTGGAACCATTTCGAACCTATTCCAATCACATATCCTACTACCGCACCCATTAAGAAACCTGCTACATTTCCTAACAATGAATATGCTACGTATAACCCTACTGCGCCTACACCAACTTTCCACCAGATACTTTTAGGAATCATCGGTTTCTTATCATCTACTCCTGTATATTTATTAGGCTCCATGTTTATCTTTTTTTAAATAAGAAAATTATTGAGAAAATAAGATAACTATAATGCTTAGGACATGCCAAGAACTGGGCAATAAAAAAGTCCTTAAGGTTTCCACCTCAAAGACTTCTCATATTACTTAATTGGCAAAATTTAGAATGAACCTTCTAACTGTACCAAATCTCTGAATTGCTGAACACGATCTTTGATCTCATTTTCAGTCAAGTTCTCCAAACGCTCAGTTCCGAATTTCTCAACACAGAATGACGCCATAGCAGAACCATAGATCACAGCTCTTTTCATATTCTCGAAAGAAGTATCGTCAGAGTGTGCCAAGTAGCCGATAAAACCACCTGCAAATGTATCACCTGCGCCTGTTGGATCAAACACTTCTTCCAATGGCAACGCTGGTGCAAAGAACACTTGATCATTATTGAAAAGTAAAGCACCATGCTCTCCTTTCTTGATGATCAAATATTTTGGTCCCATTGCCAAAATCTTCTTAGCCGCTTTTACCAAAGAATACTCTCCAGATAACTGACGAGCTTCTTCATCATTGATTGAAAGAACATCTACCATACCGATAGTCTCAATCAATTCTTCTAGAGCCGTATCCATCCAGAAGTTCATTGTATCCATTACAATCAACTTAGGACGTTTCTCCAAACGCTCAATGACAGATTTTTGTACTGCAGGAGTCAAGTTTCCTAACATTACGTAATCTGCACCTTGATAAGCTTCTGGGATTACAGGATCGAAATCTGCCAATACATTAAGCTCTGTAGCCAATGTATCACGAGAGTTCATGTCATTGTGATAACGTCCACTCCAGAAGAAAGACTTCTCCCCTTCTTTCACTTGTAAACCTTCTGTACGAATGTTTTTCTCATGGAACATATCAATATATTCCTTAGAAAAATCGTCACCAACTACAGCCACGATATCTACAGGTTTCACATAATAAGATGCTGCCAAAGCAATGTATGTAGCAGCTCCACCAACTATTTTATCAGTCTTGCCGAAAGGCGTCTCGATAGCATCATAAGCTACCGTTCCTACGGTTATAATACTCATATTTCAAATTTGATACTCGGGTAAATATAGTTAATTTGAAGTTTTATAGAGGAGACATTAAGATAAGTCGTCTACTTTTTCACATTAAAGATGTAAACTAAATGAATTTTTGGGAAAAACTAACACCCTATTCGGTTAAACAAGCACTTTTCACACACGATCAATTCGGAAGTCAAGTCCTTTTTCCAAAAAGTGAAGAAGAACTAAAAGATGTAGATGTTGCACTATTAGGAGTGGAGGAATATCGAGGAAGAGGTAATCAAAAAAGATTAGCCTCTCATGCTATGGAAAGAATAAGACAAAAGATTTATTCTTTGCAAAAATCTACAGCTCCCATTCAAGTAGCCGATCTCGGTAATCTTGAAATAGGAGAAGAACTCAGTGACACTTATCAATCTCTTACCACTGTTTGTGAAGAGCTTTTCAAAAGGAATATTTTTCCAATCATTATAGGAGGAAGTCAAGATCTTACTTTACCCTTGAGTAAATCCTTGATGCATTCGCTAGATGCTTCTATTAGTATCTTAGGAATAGATAATTCTCTCAATGGGAATAAGGATGATGTTCTCAATAAATCTTTTCTTAATCACATTCTTGATTGGGAAGGTGAAGAATACATCGACTACCATCATATTGGCTACCAAAGGTATATCACCCAACTCGAAATGATGGAAAAAGTGAGAGCTAGACAGGGTGAACTTCTTAGTATCGGAATGTTTAGGGATGAAAAAGAAGAAGTAGAGCCTCTGATTCGTAGTTGTGAATTTATCAGCTTCGATCTATCTGCTATCAAGAAAATGGAAGGTGGGGCTAGTCCATACAGCAATTTATTTGGTTTTAAAGCCGAAGAAGCTTGTCAACTCTGCTGGTATGCAGGCATGAGTGATAAACTTAAAATGATGGGCTTTTTTGAATATGATCAAGCCTTTGACATTAACGACACTGGGATTGATGCTCTTGCCGTCATGACATGGTACCTCATTGAAGGTCTAGCGCATCGAAAAATAGAACCTAGTTTTTCATCATCAAGACACAAGCAGTTTCTCGTTCCTGTTGACAGTTCTAGCGATCATATGCTTATCTTTTACCAAAGCATGACTTCTGGAAAATGGTGGATGGAAGTAAAAGACGAAGATGATTTATCTGAAGCAGGGAAATGTAGAAAGTCGATTGTTCCTTGTAGTCATAAAGATTATTCTATGGCAGTAAATGGCAAATTACCACCTAGATGGTTGCGTGCTGTCCAACGTTTGAAAGCATCAAAATAATTCAAAAGAGACATGATCAGTTCTTGAAAATGTCTCTTTTTCTCAAATTAGTTATTATTTAACAAACTCTTCACGACTACTTCGTAGTCGCTCTTTCAATAAATTGGTGATGCGTTTATTAATTTCAGAATTATTCGAAATATAGAAACTGTACTCTTCCATAGTAAAATGCCCTATAATTAGCCCTTTCAAATGGCTTCTGAAGGCTATATCTTTTGCAAAAGTGTTCTCTAAATATTCATTAAAAATCTTTTCTGACAAATGATAAACTACATGTTTCTTCTTTTCTAGATAATCTTGAAAAACAGCAATTAATAAGCTATGCTGCATTTTCGCGATTGGACGTAAAGTTTTATTCTGAAATTGCTCCGCTTCCGTCATGTTGCTCCGTACTACCGCTCTAGGTATTTCTGGACGGATACTTTCTCTTTGATCTAACATTAGAATTTCAATAAATAGATCGCTCACTTCCTGTATAACTCTAGAGAGACTAGAGCTGTTCTGAACTTAGCTTGTTTTTGTTTATTTAAACGAGGGTTTTTATTCAACAAAAAAAAGATCAATTGGTTTCGAAAATAAGACAAAACTGACAAAATACATCTTCTTACATCTCAACTTAAATCTTATAAAATAGTGGCACAACGTACTTTTAGCCCCCAAAAAATAAATTTTAAAGAAAGTCTATACTCACTAAAATTCATTCCCAGATTTTTTCAAGAGATTAGATCTGTCAACCCTCTTTTGTTCTACCTAAATATAACAGGACGACTCATCAGTGCTTTACTTCCTTTACTTATGCTTTGGGTTGGAAAAATCATTATTGACGAAGTCGTTTTACAGATAGATGCCATAAATAAAGACCTAAGCTTTCTATGGTGGTTAGTGGGTGCCGAATTTGGTTTAGCTGTTGCTTCAGACCTTCTGAGTAGAGGTATCAACCTAACAGACTCGCTTCTTGGCGATCAATACTCTATAGATTCCTCAGTGAAAATCATCAAGAAGACTGCCGAACTAAATCTAGATCAGCTCGAAGATGCAGACTTCTATGACAAACTCGAAAGAGCGAGAAGACAAACAGCAGGACGAGTAACACTTATGTCAAATGTACTTTCTCAAGTTCAAGACATTATCGTTGTCATTTCATTGTTAGTGGGTGTCGTTTCTTTTGAACCATGGCTGATTCTTCTCTTAGTCGTTTCTATTGCTCCTACAATAATGAATGAAATCAAGTTTAACGGAACAAGTTATTCTTTGGCGAGAAGCTGGACACAAGAAAGAAGAGAACTAGATTATCTCAGATACGCTGGCGCGAGTGATGTCACAGCCAAAGAAGTTAAACTTTTCGGACTGTCAGATTATATAGCTGACCGATTCAAGATTCTTTCCCATAAATACTTCTTGGAAAGTAAAGACCTCGCTCAAAAAAGAGCTTTGTGGGGTTCCTTTTTCAATATCATCAGTAGTGCTGCTTACTATATTGCATACGTTCTTATTGTTTTCAATACGATTGGAGGAATCTTTTCACTCGGAGACCTCACATTTCTTTCGGGCTCTTTCAACCGACTAAGAACGAAATTGCAAGGCTTTTTTACCCGATTCACATCCATCACAGACAAAGCCCTCTACCTCAATGACTATTTCGAGTTTCTTGATCTGAAATCTGAAAATGAAGAAACAGAGAAACTTCCTATGCCTAAAATGATCGAGAAGGGTTTTGAATTTAGAGGTGTAGGCTTTAAATATCCTCAATCAGAGAATTGGGTTGTTAGAAATATCAATTTTGAATTGAAAGCAGGTGAAAAACTTGCCTTTGTAGGTGAAAATGGAGCGGGGAAAACTACGCTGACAAAACTCCTACTACGATTCTACGAACCTACTGAAGGAGAAATTCTTTTAGATGGCATTCCTGTCGATCAGTTTAACCTTACCGACTACCAAACTTATTTCGGAGTCATCTTCCAAGATTTTGTAAAGTTTGAACTTACTGTAAGAGAAAATGTAGCTGTAGGTGAAATCAATCAGATCCTCAATCAATCAAAAATTGATGAAGTAGCACAAAAAAGCTTGGCAAATACCGTTGTTGAAAAACTACCAATGGGCTATGATCAACCTTTAGGTAGAAGATTCAAAAAAGGGAAAGAACTTTCGGGAGGTGAATGGCAAAAAATCGCCATGGCTAGAGCTTACATGAAAGATGCAGAAGTCCTGATTCTTGATGAACCAACATCTGCCTTAGATGCTAGAGCAGAAACAGAAACCTTCAATAGATTCATCAATCTAACAAAAGGGAAAACGGCAGTCATCATCTCTCACAGATTCAGTACCGTAAGAATTGCAGACCGAATTATGGTCTTGAAAAATGGAACGGTTGAAGAAATTGGCTCACATGATGAGTTAATGGAAAATGATGCATTATATGCAGAACTATTCAATCTACAGGCGATCGGGTATCAGTAATCAAAGTCAGATACCATACAATTCTTCATCCCCGATTATAGCTATTCATTCATAAATACCTTTGAAAAATGCTTTTCTATATTTAATTAGGGAAGCATTTTTTTAAACCAATTCAAAAGATGAAAACTAAAAACAAATTACTTTTCCTTTCAATTACCTTATTCACTTTACTCCAAAGTTGTCAGAAAAAAACAGAGGAGCACACTCAAGATGAAACAAGAGGATGGACGGTTCTTCACGAAGAAAAAGGTTTGCACTTAAGAGGATTGAGTCCTATTTCTGAAAATGTAGCATGGGCTAGCGGTGTAAACGGCTCAATCTTAAGAACCGCTGATGGTGGTAAAACTTGGGAAAAATTCAGTGTAAATGGAGCAGATTCTTTAGATTTCAGAGATATAGAAGCATTTGACGATCAGACCGCAATAGCTATAACAGCAGGTAGCCCTGCCAAAATATATAAAACTACGAATGCAGGTAAAGAATGGGCTTTAAGCTATTTAAATGAAGATAGAGCTATTTTCATGGATGCGATGGGATTTTGGGATAATCAGAATGGAATCGCATTTGGCGACCCTATGAATGGACATTTGAAAATCATAACTACTGCAGATGGTGGAAAAACATGGACAGACATTCCTTCAGAAAACATCCCTCAAGCAAATGAAATGGAAGGCGGATTTGCTGCTAGTGGTAGCTGCCTTGTCGTAGAAGGTGACAGTAATGTTTGGATAGGAACTGGTGGTGCAGAAGCTAGAGTCTACTTCTCTACAAACAGAGGAAAGACTTGGACGATCACTAATACCCCAATTCGATCTGGAATAGGTTCTTCGGGAATTTACACTTTGACAATGCAAGATCAATTGAACGGTGTAGCAATGGGAGGAGATTATACAATGCCAGATAGCACAAAAGCAATTGCAGCTTACACAAACGATGGAGGAAAAACATGGCAGAAATCAAATGACGTTCCTTCGGGCTACCGATCATGTGTTATCGCTTTGAAAGCTAAAAAAGGAACTTACCTTTCAATTAGTAAAACAGGAATGGATATTTCAACGGATAATGGTTTAAATTGGGTCAATGTCGATTCTGTAGGTTTTTATACCCTTTACCAAGCCAAAGAAGATCAAAGCCTTTGGGCATCAGGAAGCCACGGACGAATTGGAAAGTGGCATGGAAAACTTAGCAAATAAAATACTTAACCATTTTTGTAATGAACAATTTCATCAAACTTAGCCTTTTACTTCTCTTGAGCTTACAAGCATGTACAGACCTTTCTGTTAATTGCAATGATGTATCATGCGATACCCCTCCTTCTCCTTTCTATTTTGAATTGATAAATGAAGGCACTGATACTAATTTATTAAACAATGACACCATCTTTGCTCAAAGCATACAAATCATTGATTTAGCTGACAGTTCAGAAGTTGAGTTCTACATATTCAGATATACCTCCGACTCATACTTAGAAGTTCCTATTAGTTTTGACGATCGTAGTTATGACTATGAAATCAAATCAGATAGTACAACATTATTTACCTTTCAAGTAGATACCAAAAGAGTAAATATCAAATGCTGCGAAGTAACTGAGTACACAAACTTCGCCATTGGAAATGCTTCATGGGAGTTTAATAACAACGGTAGTTATCGCATTTTTGTAGATCAAGATTAATAAATAAAAAAGGTGGTTATTTTCATTGAAATAACCACCTTTTTAGCATCTAATCTATTTACTCACAAAGATTTTTTTCACTTCTCTACTCCCCCTCATCTCATCCGAAATTACGACAAGATAGACTCCTCTTTCCCATGTAGCGACCTCTTCAATCTTTATTTCGGTTTTATCTGTTTTCAAAGTATATTCTAATTCACCAATAGAATTGAATATTTCAACTCGTTGATTTCCTTCCCGATTAAACTCAATATTCAACTGGTCAATTACTGGGTTCGGATAAACTTTGATATGAGCTGCAGGTAAAAATGAATGAGTAATAACTTTTGAATAGCTATAACTTCTATCCATATTCACTATCTTCAGTCTAAAGTATTTAAAATACCCAACCTCAATTGTGTATTCTTGAATTCTCTCATGATCTCCTACACTCGATACTTTTGCTACAGATTCGTAATTAACACCATCAAAAGAACCCTCTACATCAAAATAATCTACTTGATATTCTGAAAGTGTTGTCCATCTCACATACAAATCATTTATGTTTGAAAAATCTACATGAAAACTAACAAGAAAAAGGTATAAAGTAGCATCTCCTGTGAAACCTGGTAAATCGTCACCTTCTATACCTATAATATCCCCACCTCCAGTAATTTTACCTTCAGCACTTTCTGACGGAAAAAAGTCTCCTTTAACTTCATAAGTACCATCAATTGTTACATTAGGACCTCCAGAAATATAGAAATCACCTTCTGTGGTTAAATCACCTCCCAAATTGACGTCAAGATCTCCACTTCCTGTAATAACAAGATCTTCCTTAATTGTCGCTGTCCCATCAATATTTAAAGATGCAGAACCATTTAAAAGCAAACTTCCTTCTGCTGTTAAACTACCAGTATCTGAAACATTTAATGAACCATTTTTAACATTTAAACCTCCTTTAACGGTAAGTTGACCATTCACAGTCATAGGTGCATTATCAACGGACATTGAATCGTTGACAATTAGTGTTGCATTCGACTCAATTGTAAAAGGTTGATTTTGATTTGCAAACAAACTCCCAACAGTTAGTGTCCTCCCACTTTTGATCGTAAAAAAGAAATCACTAGTTCCTCCACCAAAACTAAAATTAGCGTCAGATAAAGTCAAATCATAATCAATCACGACTCTAGCTCCATTAAATAGTACATTATCATCAGAATCAGGAAAACCTGCATTACCCCAATTTGCTATATTTTCCCAATCAGCCTGAGAGGTAATAACAATATCATAATCCCAAGTTGATGTGTAATTTTCGACCTGTCCGTAAACTAATTTAGTTACTAAGGAAAATAGTACTAAAAGAATGAGGTTTATTTTTTTTGTCATGATTATAGTAGTGGTTATAAAGAAAGTCAGCTCTTAATCTATGACCAAAAAATAAACTATTAAACTAATTGAATAGAAATAATACAAAATAGCTTAAAAGAGATACTATTCACACATCAATCCACTGAATTTAACGCTTAAAAACGAAAAAAAGAGAAACAAAAAATCTCCAAGAGATCAAATAAATATGATTCTTGGAGATTTTAAATGATTGAATTTTTCTAATATAATTACTTCAAAAGCCCTGCGCGTCTTAATAATGCCTTGGGGTCTGGCTCAGCACCTCTGAAACGTTTGTACAATGTCATAGGATGCTCGCTTCCTCCTTTGCTCAAAATATTTTCTTTGAAGCTCTCAGCAGTAGCTTTATCAAAGATTCCATTTTGTTTGAATAATTCGAAAGCATCAGCGTCAAGCACCTCTGCCCATTTGTAGCTATAGTAACCTGAAGCATATCCTCCTTGGAAAATGTGAGAAAATGCACAACTCATATTACTTCCATCTACAGATGGTAACAGCAAAGTAGAGTTCATTGACCCTTGTTCAAAAACAGCTACATCTTCTACCACACCATCTTTCAAACTATGGTAGTCCATATCCAACAATCCAAAGCTCAATTGTCTTGCAGTTTGATAACCTTCTTGGAAAGTCATACTATCCTTGATCTTCTGAACATAATCTTCAGGAATCAGCTCGCCTGTTTCGTAGTGTTTCGCAAAAAGATCAAGACATTCTTTCTCATAAGCCCAGTTTTCAAAGATTTGAGAAGGCAACTCCACAAAATCCCAATAAACTGACGTTCCGCTCAAACTCTTATAAACCGTATTGGCTAGCATTCCGTGTAAAGCATGACCAAATTCATGGAAGAGTGTTGTCACTTCATTAAAAGTAAGCAGTGAAGGCTTCGTTGTTGTTGGTTTAGTGAAGTTACATACAATTGACACATGAGGAACGCCATTTTCTTCTTCACTGTAATTGTATTGACTTTGGTAAGAGGTCATCCAAGCCCCTCCTCTTTTCCCTTCTCTCGGGAAAAAGTCTGCATAGAAAATAGCCTTCAGCTTACCATTCTCATAGACTTCATAAGCTGTCACTTCTTCATGATAGACAGGAATATCTTTATTTTCCTTGAAACTTAATCCAAATAGCTTTTCAGATACTGTGAAAACACCTTCAACTACATTCTCTAATTTGAAATATGGTCTTAGTAGGTCATCATCAATCGCAAACTTTTCTTTTTTAAGCTTTTCTTGATAGAAAGCATAATCCCAACGTGCTAGACTTTCAGTTCCATCAAGTTGTTTTGCAAAATCAGTTACTTGCTTTACATCCTCTTTCCCTGCAGGCAAACCATAATCACGAAGTTCTCCTAAGAATTCGAACACTTTATCAGGTGAACCCGCCATACGCTCTTCCAATACATAATGAGCGTAAGTTTCATAGCCTAAAATCTGAGCATGCTCATTTCTCAAACTCACCAATTCTTTAATGATGTCTTTATTATCTAACTCATCTCCTTTAAAAGCCCTTGAAGAAAAAGCCTTAAACATTTCTTCCCTCAAAGCCTTATTTGACGCATAAGTCATAAAAGGAACATAGCTTGGGTAGTCAAGCGTAAACACCCACTTCCCTTCTTTTCCTTTCTGCTGAGCGGTCATACTCGCCATTTCACGAATGCTTTCTGGAATACCATCCAAATCAGCCTCATTTTCAAGTACTAGCTCAAACTTATTTGTTTCAGCCAAAACATGCTCTCCAAAAGTTAGCGAGAGTTCAGACAGACGTTTTGAAATCTCTTTGATTCTAGCCTGTTTTTCTTCTGGAAGTTCTGCGCCATTTCTTTTGTACGAACGATAGTTCTTTTCTAAAAGCGTAAGTTGTTCTGCACTCAGATTAAGAGAAGAACGTTGCTCATAAACTGCTTTTACTTTATTGAAAAGACCTTTATCGAAAAGAATATCAGTTCTAAACTCAGACAATAATGGAGATGCATCTTTACAGATTTTCTGAATCTCATCATTGGTCTCTGCTGAATTCAAGTTGAATAAAGTAGATGTCACTCGGTCTAGGATTACCCCCGACTTATCCATTGCTAGAATGGTATTCTCAAAAGTAGGTGCTTCTGTAGATGTTGAGATTGCTTTATACTCAGCTTTAGCCAAAGCAATTCCCTCTTTTACAGCAGGTAGGAAATGTTCATTCTTGATTTGATCGAAAGGGATAGTGGAGAAAGGTGTATTTAATTGTTCTGCTAATAAAGGATTCATATATTTTTGTTCTTTCAGTTTTAATCTAAAGTTGTTTATCAAAACTAAAAGATTTTTTTTAATAGGAATTAGAATTATCAAATAATCTAATCCTTATTCTTATTTGAGGGTGCATAAGGTAAAAAAACGATAATTTCTGTTCCTTCATCAAGGCAGCTATTTACACAAATCTTCCCCTGATGTAAACTGATAAAATACTTAGTAATGGATAATCCCATACCTGTGCCTTTAATATTTGCAACATTAGAAGCTCTAAAAAATGGCTCAAATACTCTTTCCTTCTCTAAACTAGGAATTCCCACTCCACAATCTTTTATATGAATGTTGATTCCTTTCTGAGCATAACTCAATTTTATTTTCGGAAACCTTCTTCTAGGGTCAAACTTGAGTGCATTATTGATCAGATTCTTCAGACAATTTTCAATCAACTTAAAATCTACTAATACTTTTTGTGCATTACCTTCTACTTCAATTTCAATAGTTGCATCAGTAAGTCGATTCTCATTTTTATAATTAGAAAGAATATTTTGAAGGTATGCCCTAAAATCCACGTATTGGAAATACAATTCGTACTTCTCTCGTTCTATGCGATCAAAAGTAGAAATTTGCTCAAGCATTTCCGTAAGCCTGTCCATCGCCCCATGAATATTTGATAGTTGTTTCACGACTCGAAGCCCATTGGTTTCATTATTATCTTTCTTCTGCAACATATCCAATACTTCAGCAGAACTCTGAACCACGGTAATTGGAGTTCGAAATTGATGAGAGACCATGGCTATAAATTGACTTTTGAGGTTGCTCAACTCCTTCTCCTTCATTAGTGCATTTCTCAATTCTCCCTCTTTATCGTAAAACCCCTGTTTCCACCTATGATATTCATTTTTAAATAGAATAAGTATTGAAGAAACAAAAAACAATTGCATAGCCCACAGATGAATACTGATGACCATCGGCACTTCTTTCATCAATATCAAATCGGAGTAAAAAAGCTCTAAAATGACAAATAATAGAAAAGATAAAATCGTCCCAATTATCAAGTTTTTGAAATACCGTTTAGGATAGAACTGCACTAACACAACAAGTACAACTAAAGATACTGAAGGCATAATTCCTTCTATTCCTCCCAAAAGCATCCAAACTGTAAACACCGTAAAAAGTGTTAAGAAGGTAAAAATATGCACCCCAAGGGCATAGTTCTGCCTGACTTTTGAAAAAATATACCCAACCAAACAGATTAATGTATAACTAGACATTGTGAGAGCTACTATCTCAAATTCGGGCAAGCTATAAGAAACCGAGATTACAGGAAAACTCCCAATACCGATCACGAAGAAACATGCATTAAGCATCTGATGCTCTAATGCATATTCTTTAGGTGACCCTATAATTGGTAAATGGGAAAACTGTATTCTGAACATCTAGCTTAAGGAGGAGTAAGTATTTGACATTTTACAACTTATAAGATTAATTCACTAGCAATAACTTATACTTAACTATGTCCATGTAAGACTAAAAAGAAAGTTATATTTTTTTATTTTCGTAACTCAAATTCACAGACCAAGAACTTATTACTTTGAAGTAAACATATACAGCGATTAAAGATCTACTCTGACTTGAAGGAATGCTTATGTAGCTTGAAGCTGAGTCCATGTAACGTGAAGGAGCACTTATGTAACTTGAAGCTGAGTCCATGTAACGTGAAGGAACTCTTATGTAGCTTGAAGCTGAGTCCATGTAACGTGAAGGAACGCTTATGTAGCTTGAAGCTGAGTCCATGTAACGTGAAGGAACGCTTATGTAGCTTGAAGCTGAGTCCATGTAACGTGAAGGAACGCTTATGTAGCTTGAAGCTGAGTCCATGTAACGTGAAGGAACGCTTATGTAGCTTGAAGCTGAGTCCATGTAACGTGAAGGAACGCTTATGTAGCTTGAAGCTGAGTCCATGTAACGTGAAGGAACTCTTATGTAAAAACAGGAAATATTACGATATAAGAAAAATCTAGTAGTATCTTAAGTGGCAGATTGTACATACAGAATTAAGCAATCACCAAAATTTTAACTATTCAACAAATGAAATACTTTTTGACATTCACCTCTCTTTTTATCTTTTTATCATTTTGTAATGCACAAAGTCTACCTGAAGGATTTGTGTACCTAGACCAAGTCAATTCTAATATTCAAGTAGAGTTACGTTACTATTCTAAAAATAATTTTGTTGCCGACACAGTAGACGGATATACAAGTACACGCTGTATTATTAGTCTTGATGCAGCCAAAGCGTTGAGTAATATTCAACAAGAACTCGAATCAATGGGGTATGGCTTAAAGGTCTTCGATGCCTATAGACCGCAAAGAGCTGTCGATCATTTTGTTCGTTGGGCTAAGAACTTAGAAGACACTGTTAATAAACAAATCTATTATCCTGAAGTAAAGAAAGATCAGCTTTTTGAAAAAGGATTTATTGCAACAAAATCAGGGCATTCTAGAGGCAGTACCGTCGATCTAACTTTAGTCTATTTTGATGAAGATAAAAAAGTACAAGAATTAGATATGGGCACAAGGTGGGATTACTTTGGTGCAAAATCTTGGGGAGAATCTCAAGGTGTAAACAAAGAGCAGAGAGCCAATCGGATATTCTTAAGAGACATCATGACTAAACATGGTTTTAAACCACTAAAAGAAGAATGGTGGCATTTCACCCTTAGAGACGAACCATTCAAATCAAAGTATTTTAATTTTGAAGTGAAATAAAGTAAAAAGTCCTAGAGTCTGTACCGACTCTAGGACTTTTTCATTAAGGGATTAATAAAATCTTACCTTTACTCTGCCTAGACTCAAGATAGGCATGCGCCTTACTTCCTTCTGACAGACTAAATTTCTTATCAATATTGACTTTAATCTCACCCTTTTCTACCATTTCAAAAAGTGCGGCAGACCTTTTCAATCGCTCTTCTTTAGATACCAAGTAAGACCAAAGATCTCCACCTGTTAGAGTTTTGGAAGTATCCATAAGCATTCTCGGGTCAATATGAACAGGATCACCTCCCGCCATTCCAAAGAAAACAACCGTTCCTGTATCTCTTGTCGCGGCAAAAGAATCCATAATAGTTGCACCTACCGATTCATAAGCCACATGAACACCTGCCGTAGTCACTTCTTTTACTTTTCCTACCCAATCTTCTCCGTAAAGAAAAACGAAATCAGCTCCAGCATTTAAAGCGGCCTCTTTCTTTTCTTCCTTAGAAGTCAATCCGATCACTTTAGCACCTCTTGCCTTTGCTATTTGTGTAAGATATTGCCCTACTCCTCCTGCGGCTGCATGAATTAAAACCCATTCCCCTTCAGACACTTTATAGCTATCGTGCGTCAAGTATTGAGCTGTTAAACCTTGCAACATGAGTGCAGCTGCTTCATCAAATGAAATTTTATCAGATAATGGAATTGCTTTTTCAACAGACACAGTTACTAATTCGGCATTTGCATAAGGAACATCCGCGAAAGCCACTCTGTCACCTTCTTTAAAGTCTGTCACCTTACTGCCGACTTGCTTTACAACTCCAGCTCCTTCATACCCACAGATGAAGGGTGGGTTTCCTTCTAAATGATAATTCCCTTTTCTACGGTAAACATCGGCGTAATTAAGACCGATTGACTTCATTTCTAAAAGAATTTCATTTTCACCAAGGGTCGGTTCTGGGATATCAGAATAATATAATACATCGGCTTCACCGAATTTGTCAAAACAAAGTGCTTTCATCTCAAAGAATTTGTTGAATGATTAAAGAACAGCTTTGTTCTAACGGCTATTAATTGATATTGTTCCCAAAAAATAAAAAAGCACCAAGAATAGTCTTGATGCTTTTACCAAATCCATGAGTAATTGTTATAAGCTTACATTTTCTGGTTCACACAAACGTGTTATAAACTTCTCATCTTTGCGGATATACTGCGTCGGACAATTCAGACGTCCTGCTTTTATTTTATTATACTTATCCACTAAAGAATTAATCTTCATTTCTTTGTCCTTCTTCGCTTCGCTAATTCCAGTTTTCAACATCTTCACGAAGTAAACAATATCTTCACATTGCCCTTTACCAAGTAGACGTATTTGACGTTGAATACTATTAACCAACTGATTAAATAAGTCAAAGTCTCGCATACAGCAATACTGAAGTGCCAATACTGTTTTTATTTCCAATAAAGCTTCTGGGTACTTTTTCAAGCTCAACTCATTCAATAAGTTGTTGATCCAGCGTGCAGCTTCATCAAACTTATCGGCATAATAACAGCAGATAGCTCTGTAAGTCACATAACTGATGTAGTTTGGAATATCTTCTACATCTGGGCTATAATCTAAGAATAGGTGTTTATTCTCTTCATACAGTTCTTTTTCTGTACCTGTTCTTAGATGACGCTCAACTTTTGTCTTCAAGTACTGAGAAGGGAAGGTAAATAAGTTACAGTAAGACATCAGTGCCGAAGACTGCTCATTTACTTCATCAAAATACTTCTCTACATTTCTATACACTTTGAAGTGGTTGTAATACTCTAACTTCAAGAATGAGAAGACTAAGTTCAGGTGATAATAAAGAGGGTCTTGTTGATATTCTTGGAAGATTCCATCTATACGATCAAAGATATCCTCGATTGGAGCTTCATCATCAGTACTAAATGGGTCATCCTCCTTCACAAAAAGACGATGGAATATGTTTACACAACTCTTATAAACATACGGTCTATGCGAATCATATAAACTACATAAATTATTCAGCTCATTATTAAGCAGCTCCAGACTGAGTCGATCATTCTCATTTCCTGTAAGTGCAAATTCGCTAAACTTCTTAAAGTAATCAGCTACAATATCTTCAATTTTATCAATAGCAAGCATATAAGAAACATGCTTGTTATACAACTGAGAATATTGATAATGATCTGGAGAATTTAAATGTAAACGCTTGAGTGTTTTATAAACTATCGTCAATTCATTTGAAAGATCGTAGTCCAATAACTCTTTCTCCAATTTTTTCAATGTAGCAATCGAAATGGTTTTCTTTCTAGAAAAGATCATTTCAGGGATATTCGCTACTTTTTTAAGCAAATCCGTCCGAGGACTTTCCATTTGCTCCAATAAATACTCTTCGATTTTCTGATTCAAACGTGAACGTAAAGTATAATATGCATTAGTATTTACGCTCAGTTCTTCCATGATAGTAATATCTGCCACGCTATTGCCTCTCATTGAACGTAACAGATAGGCTGATTTTTCAGCATTACTCTCCAAAAGTGATTCATAGATCGCATTGAAGTCATTATCGGAAAGTTGCTGAATAATGTGTTTAAGTTTTGCCATTAGCGAATCAAATTATTTTGGGTTAGTGCTTTTAAGCTAACTATAGGGTTACATCAATCTTTACTATATGAGAGCTTAGTGCATTGATTTGCGATAAGGAGTAGCAGACGTAATCCTTCAAACGAAACATCAATGTCTTGAACAGAGAGGGCTATCGATTACTACTAAGAAGAAAAAAACTTTTATTCTTTATAGTCATCACAATGTTATGGGTTTATTCCTCTCATCGTGGAACTAAAATATTTTTTCTAATTCCTTATGTTGAAAATAGAGAATAATTTTTGGAGCAACACAAAAAAAAACCCTCTAGGGCTTATAAAGGGGCTTTAATACAGAAGATTCTTAAATTCTTAAAATGTTTTAAAAAAGCTTTTAAGCTTCAAATCGCTAAGACCAAGTATTAATCCAATTTTTAAGTATTTCGAGACCATAAGCCGTAAGTACAGCTTCAGGGTGAAATTGAAGCCCACAGATTGGTAATTTTCCATGTTCCAAAGCCATTACTGTTTGATCTTGAGTTTGAGCAGTAATTTTCAATGTTGAGGGCATGTCTACTAAACACAATGAGTGATACCTTACCACATCAAATTTTTGAGGTAAACCTTTAAAAAGAATTGAAGTGCTATCTGCCGATATTTCTGAGATTTTACCATGCATTGGTTTCTCTCCTTTCACAAGCTTTGCCCCAAAGTATTCTCCAATAGCTTGATGCCCCAAACAAATACCAAGAATTGGCAGCTTATTTTCATAAAACTCTAAAACCTGTAATAAGTTTCCAGCTTTTTTAGGTGTTTCTGGACCAGGAGAAAGAACTATTGCATCATATTTATATTGTATGATTTCTTCAATAGGAGTTGTGTTTCTAAAAACCTTGCACTCCACTCCCAACTGCCCAAAATAATCTACAAGGTTGTATGTAAATGAATCGAAATTATCTAACAATAGAATCATCGTCTCCTTGACTAGTTAAAATCAGCTATCCTAATTTTTGTATCAAATAAAAGAACCCACCTTTTAGTCTATGAGAAATAAAACATAAAAGGTGGGTTGAATACTTATGTGTATGTTAACCTAACAACTGTTTCACTAAATCTGAAACTTTCTTGTTATCAGCTTTACCTGCTAATTTTTTTGATGCTAGCCCCATTACTTTACCCATATCTTTCATAGATGAAGCACCAGTCTCTTCAATAATTGCTTTAATTTCAGCCGCTACTTCTTCCTCAGACATTTGTTTTGGCAAAAACTCTTCAATTACTTCTAGTTCTTTCAACTCAACTGCCGCTAAGTCTTCACGCCCAGACTCTTGGTAAGTTGTAGCTGTATCTTTACGTTGCTTTGCCATTTTTACCAAAAGCTTCATTTCTTGCTCTTCAGTAATCTCCCCTACTACGCCACCAGCTGTCTCCAATTTCTGGATTTCTGCTTTTATTTGTTTCAAGGCACTTAGTACGTCCTTTTGTTTTGCCTTCATGGCAGTTTTCATTCCTTCTTGAACTTTCGCTTTTAAGCTCATTATTATAGGGGTTTGAGGTTGAAAAATCTTCAATTCTAGTGTACAAAAGCTATTTCCTTTCACAAACAAAACATTGCTCAACTTTTCGCGACATTATATTTGTTTTACTTTTGTTCTAGAATAAACAATATCCATTGTTCGAATTAGCACAAATATACCGAAAATGGATTTGAAACTGAATTGAAATTAGCGTAGAAATGACGAGATTAAGTGTAAATATCAATAAAGTTGCAACTATCCGTAATGCACGTGGCGGAGACAATCCGAATTTGGTACAAGTAGCCAAAGATTGTGAGCGTTTTGGAGCCGAAGGAATCACCATTCACCCAAGACCTGACGAGCGCCATATCAGATATCAAGATGTTTACGACCTTAAAAAGGTAGTTACCACAGAATTTAATATAGAAGGGAATCCGCAAGATCGTTTTATGGATTTGGTACTCGAAGTTGTTCCTGAACAAGCGACACTTGTACCAGATGCTGAACATGCGATTACTTCAAATGCAGGATGGGACACCATCGTACATAAAGATTTTCTGACAGATGTGATCAAGGCATTGAAAGAAAAAGGGATTCGTTCTTCTATTTTTGTTGATCCAGACCCTAAAATGGTTGAAGGTGCTGCACTTATTGGTGCCGACAGAGTAGAGTTATACACTGAACCTTATGCTACCAATTATCATAACGATAAAGAGGCTGCCATTAAAGATTACATTTTAGCTGGGGAAAAAGCCATTGAACTCGGACTTGGTCTAAATGCAGGACATGACCTTGACTTGAAAAACCTCCGTTATTTTGGAGAAGAAATCAAAGGTCTTGATGAAGTTTCTATTGGTCACGCTCTAATTTGTGATGCACTTTATTACGGATTAGAAAATACCATCCAACTTTACAAGAGACAATTGTCTTAGTAAAAATAAAGCCTACACCAAAATGGCGTAGGCTTTTTCAATTGCGTGTTTAGTATTAGTTAGTTCAAACATTTACATGTTTTACAGCGTAGGTATAAGAAGGGTAATCATTCCCCTTCACTTTGTTATTTTGCCAGTTAAGCGCCTGTAAATTAGTCAACTCATCATCCCCACCAATTACAGTAGGCTTAATGTGATCAATTTCCCAACCCCATTCAGACTTTTCATTGCCATACTCAGTGTAGCGGATAATTCCACCACAAACATCTCTTCTGTACTCATTTGGGCTATAGCCTAAAATAGGTTTCGCTTTTTTCCAAACAGCATCAATTTGATCTTGACGCCAGTCTTGTCCATTTGTGTTGCGGTTTCTCATGGTTAAGTTGAAATTCTAAGTTATTGAATCGCAGTAAAAGATCTAGTGTTGTTTAAAAATGTCCTGTTTTAGTTGAATCACGAATAATAAACGTAATTTTTACACTTTGCGCAAATAAATAAAATGTATCCCTTTTCTCATAGGATTAACATAGATTTTTTTGCTTCAAAACATGATTTCATTGAATTTTTAGAACACTTTTGAAGAGCTGCATTTAGAATTATATTTTACAATTTGGGTTTATTGCAAATCAGGAAATTAATAAAGTCAGATAACTAGACGATTAATTTGTTAAAATCTCATAATTATCAAATTATATAACTTTGAGTTTTAGTTCCTTTTGATATCTAGAATTTGAGTCAAAGCTTAAAAATTTTCAACAATATTAATCAACTACATTTAATGATTTTCATCAGCAGTGAGTAGTCTCAGTTTAAATTATCACCTCTGAAACAGACATAAAAAAAGCAATGAGTATAAACCCATTGCCTAATTCCCTAATAAAAGGTATATCAATTATGATGTGAAAATTCAGAACAATTATCTTCCGATTTCTACAATCTCATATTTCATTTCTCCTCTTGGAGTTTTCACTGCTGCAAAATCACCAACTTCTTTCCCTAACAAACCTTGTCCCATAGGAGAATCGATAGAAATTCTATTTTGTTTCAAATCAGCTTCTTGAGCAGCTACAATCTGATAAGTAACTTTCATTCCGTTAGGAGCTTTAATTGTCACTTTAGAAAGGATTGCTACTTTTGATAAATCCAATTTAGACTCATCTATAATTCTAGCATTTGCAACTAAGTTTTCTAAATGTGCAATTTTTGCCTCTAGGTGTCCTTGAGCATCTTTAGCTGCATCATATTCAGCATTCTCACTCAAATCTCCTTTATCTGTAGCTTCCGCAATTTGTTTAGCGATATCTTGACGTCCTTTTGTCTTTAGCTCCAATAATTCGTTTCTAAGGTTTTCTAAACCTTCTGGAGTATAATATGTAAACTTTGACATTGTATATAAATTTCTTTTGTATTGATCTGTAGTAAAATAAAACGCCCTACAATTTCTGTCTGAAGTGTAAGGCTTGCTAGAAAAGAAAAAACGATTTTCTCAAATCGTTTGGTATCAATTCCGATAAATGAAAATTCAGATTTTCTCTCAATGACTCAAAAAAGTCATAATTTTAAAGGTAATAAAGAATGTAATTAATATCAAGAACTATTTTCAGCTTATTTTTTACTCTAACATTAATTACGAAGGTCTTTAGGAGGATATTTTTTCCAGCCCGAATACCAATCAAAAAACTCTAATCCTTCAAAGCGTTTTTTGTAATCATAGAAGGAAGGAACATCATAACAATAGCCATGATAGTGGTATAAAAATCCATTCATCTTGGCATATTCAATTTCTAATAAGAGCGTATACGTTCCTAAACTATATTGCGCATATTCCAATCTATACATTGCATAAATACTAGAACAGCTTCTTTCAGCCACATCCATAATACTACAGGCAACCAGTATGTCTCCATCATAGACACATACCTCCTTCGTAAGACAGGGAATCATAGCGGGATCTTTACGACTAATAAACTCGTAAATAGACTGAGGTACACTCTCTTTAAATTTATGTTTATGCTCTTCAAAAAGTTCTAACTTCTCATCATCAATTTCTAAATCTCTGATTACTATAGTAAAGTCTTTTGCCTTCTTTATAATTTTCCGTTGTTTCTTATTAAAATCAAACTTTCTCAAGTTGATTCTTAGAGGTAATACTCGACAAACTTTGCCCTCATAAATACTCAGATTATATCGAAAGAATCTTTCCCCAAAATGCCTCCACCCCAATGAGAGTAGTTGATCCATAATACTTGGAGACACTTTTTCATTCACAAATTCATCTAAAATTAGCTTTGTTGTCATAAAAGCAATACCTATTCGTTTCGTTTTACCTAATTAGAAAAGAAGTGTATCAATAATAATTTGTTGTAATCTTTAAAATACAATTTTCATTCATTTCACCTACCTAAAAAAATGCAAAGTCTACAAAAAACGTTGTGAAAGAATTAAGATGTTAAATTATTTCTTCTAATTATTTAACTTTACATTTCTTAAACTTATTTCTCATTTCTATAAACAAGTATCTGAACAAAGAGTTATTCATAGACTAAAAGTATTTGAAAAGTTACAATAAATACTCCCAGATACTTAGCAATTGCTATACGACCGTTCAATAATATGAAAGAAGAAAGGAACTCATATTTTAAAAATATAAAGGATTCCGTAAGTACAACGGTACACGGTGCCAAACTGA